>NZ_JAJFAU010000087.1:18357-21206 GCF_022614595.1 Streptomyces sp. CNQ085 | reverse complement strand
GCCCACGTGTTACTCACCCGTTCGCCACTCTTCCCCTCCCGAAGGAGGTTCATCGTTCGACTTGCATGTGTTAAGCACGCCGCCAGCGTTCGTCCTGAGCCAGGATCAAACTCTCCGTGAATGCTCCCGGGTCATCCCGGTCACTCCGCGCAGAGCGGCGCCACCGGGAAGGAATAATTCCCGACGGCGCACAGCGTCCTCGCTGTGTGTTTCAAAGGAACCTCGCCGACTCCCGCGATGCGGGAGCGACAGGGCATCAACATATCTGGCGTTGACTTTTGGCACGCTGTTGAGTTCTCAAGGAACGGACGCTTCCTTCGGCACCCCTTCCGGGGCCCCTCCGGGCGCTTCCCTTCGGTGTCTCCGACACTATCAGCCCCTCCTCCGAATTCTGAAATTCGGTCTTCTCCGCAGACACGCAGAACCGAACCGGATCCTCGGAGGGAGATGAGGTTGGACGCCACTGGCGTCGGACGGAGGTACGAGAGTACAGGCGGGCGAGTGCGGAGGCAAATCGACCCGGCGGACCCGGACAGGCCGCCACGCGCGCGCTGCCCGGAACCAGCGGTTCCCATGTCATACGCTTCTGATCAGTGCGCCGATTCAGGACAACTCAGGACACACGACGACGGTGACCGCTCGGTTCTCCGCGCCTGGGAGGCTTTCCATGACCACCGTGACGTCCCCGCTGGCCGGACGTGCCATCGGCCTCGCGGCCGTGCCGGATCCGGTGTTCTCCGGAGTGATGGTCGGGCCCGGGACCGCCGTCGACCCGGTCCGCGGACCATCCGTCGCCGTGGCCCCGGTGGACGGCATCGTCGTCTCACTGCACGCGCATGCCTTCGTCGTCGTGGACGGTGAGGGGCACGGGGTACTGACGCATCTGGGCATCGACACCGTGCAGCTGAACGGCCAGGGATTCGAACTGCTGGCCGCCAAGGGCGACACCCTGCGGCGCGGCGACCCGGTCGTCCACTGGAATCCGGCCGAGGTGGAGGCTGCGGGGAAGTCCCCGGTGTGTCCGGTCGTCGCGCTGGACGCCACCCCCGACGCACTCGCCGACGTGGCCGAGGGTATCGACGTCTCCTCCGGCGGCACGCTGTTCACCTGGCGGTGATCCATCGCCCACCCGCCGTCCGCGAGGTCTTCGCGGACGGCGGGCAGGAGGCGGACGCGACCCGCCTACGAGACGGAACCGGCCGGAGATCCGGAGACGGGTGAGGGTGAGATGGAGACAACGCTTCGAGGGATCGGGGTCAGCCACGGGGTGGCGATCGGCGAGGTACGGCACATGGGCACCGCCGAGCTGGAGCCGCCGACCCGGCAGACCACCCGGGACGAGGTCCCGCACGAGCGGAGGAGGGCGCGCCAGGCGGTGGAGGTCGTGGCTGCGGACCTGACCGCGCGGGGGAACCTCGCCGGCGGTGAGGCGCAGGCCGTGCTGGAGGCGCAGGCCATGATGGCCCGGGACCCGGAGTTGATCGCCGATGTCGAACGGCGCATCGCCGTGGGCAGCACCGCCGAGCGCGCGGTGTACGACGCCCTCGCCGCCTACCGGGCGTTGCTCGCAGGCGCCGGCGACTATCTCGCCGGGCGGGTCGCGGACCTGGACGATGTGCGGAACCGGATCGTCGCCCGGCTGCTCGGAGTTCCGATGCCGGGGGTACCGAACAGCGACAGGCCCTATGTGCTGGTCGCACGTGATCTGGCGCCCGCGGACACCGCGCTGCTGGACCCGTCGCTCGTCCTCGGCTTCGTGACCGAGGAGGGCGGTCCCACCAGCCACAGCGCCATTCTGGCCCGGGCACTGGGAGTGCCCGCGGTGGTGGCGCTGCGGGGGGCCGTCGAGCTGGCCGAGGGGACGGTCGTCGCGGTGGACGGCAGTACGGGCCTGGTCGGCGTGGACCCGGACCCCGAGCAGCGGGAGGAGATGCTCAGGATCGCCGGGGAGCGCAGAGCCGCGTTCACGTCCGCCACAGGTCCGGGTGCTACCTCTGACGGGCACAAGGTGCCGCTGCTGGCGAACATCGGCGGTCCGGCGGATGTGGCGGACGCGGTGGCGGCGGGCGCCGAGGGCATCGGCCTGTTCCGTACAGAGTTCCTCTTTCTCGACTCCGGCGGAAAGGCGCCGTCGGAGAAGAAGCAGATCGAGGCGTACCGGCAGGTGCTGGAGGCGTTCCCGGAGGGGCGCGTCGTGGTGCGAGTGCTGGACGCGGGCGCGGACAAGCCGCTGGAGTTCCTCACCCCGGCCGAGGAGCCCAATCCCGCGCTGGGCGTGCGCGGGCTGCGTACGCTGCTCGGCCATCCCGAGGTGCTGCGCACCCAGTTGCGGGCGCTCGCCAGGGCCGCTGAGGGGCTGCCGGTGTATCTGGAGGTCATGGCACCGATGGTCGCCGACCGGGCCGATGCCAGGGCGTTCGCCGAGGCCTGCCGGGATGCGGGGCTGCGTGCGAAGTCCGGTGTGATGGTGGAGGTCCCCTCGGCCGCGCTGAGGGCCCGTTCGGTGCTTCAGGAGGTGGAGTTCCTGTCGCTGGGCACCAACGACCTGGCCCAGTACACCTTCGCCGCCGACCGGCAGGTGGGCGCACTGGCCCGCCACCAGGATCCGTGGCAGCCGGCGCTGCTGGATCTGGTGGCCATGGCCGCGGAGGCGGCCGGCGCCGAGGGCAAGAGCTGCGGTGTCTGCGGTGAGGCCGCCTCCGATCCGTTGCTGGCGTGCGTGCTGGTCGGGCTGGGTGTCACGAGCCTGTCCATGGGGGCGAAGGCCATCCCCTGTGTACGTGCGGAGCTGTCCATGCGCACCATGGCCCAGTGCGAGCGTGCGGCGGCCCTCTGCGAGAATGACGCCA
>NZ_JAJFAU010000087.1:0-18347 GCF_022614595.1 Streptomyces sp. CNQ085 | reverse complement strand
CCCCCCCCCCCCCCCCCCCGCCTCGGAGGGCGGTGAGCAGGCTCGGGCGGCCGCTCAGTCGGTGCTCTCCGGGGAGTGAGTCCCGCCTCCCTGCCTGTGAGGTTCCGGCTGGCCCGCCGCGGGCCGGCCGGAACCGGAGGGTGGGAGTCAGTGGCCGCCCCTCCGCCTCCCGTTCCGCCGGTCCTTCGCCGTGTGTCCCGGCAGTGGGAAGCCGGCCCGGTAGGCGAGACCGGGTTCCGGTGGGACCGGGTCCCCCGTACGGGTGTCGGTGCAGTAGGCGGAGAAGACCTCCGCCTCGGTGAGCGGGCGGAGACGGCCGCCGTTCAGGCTCCAGCCACGCACTTCCTCCCTGCCGTCGCGGACGGTGCGCATCACCACTCCCCCCGGCCGTCCGGTGGCCAGTCCCGCGGCGAGCACCGTACGGAAGGCCGTTTCCTCGGCGGTGGCCTGCTCCTTGCCGCCGCGCGGTGTGCGCTCGATGTGGAGGACGGCGACCAGGGGTCCGGTGGCCCCGGTGACGCTGCACACCAGGTGGTGGGCGCCCGGACCGGCTCCGGCGCCGAGCCGGTCCAGAATGCCGGAGGCGGCGTCGAGTGCCTCTCGTCCCAGATCTTCTCCGCAGCCGGGGCAGGGACCGAGGCCGGTGAGGGCGTCGGTGGCGCGGTCCCCGGTCCCCTGTCGCTCCCAGCCGTCGAGCAGCAGGGGCAGCAGCCGGTCCAGGGGCTGGCCCCGGTAGCGGACGGTGGCGCCGGTCGCGGCGATCTCGGCCACGTAGCACGCACGGCTGCCGGAGGTGTCGGGGTCGATCCGT
Source organism: Streptomyces sp. CNQ085 (assembly GCF_022614595.1). Lineage (GTDB taxonomy): Bacteria > Actinomycetota > Actinomycetes > Streptomycetales > Streptomycetaceae > Streptomyces. Next base: position 17,536 of record NZ_JAJFAU010000087.1, on the reverse strand, counting down.
TCCTGGGAGCAGAAGTGCGCGTAGTCGTCCGGTTCGAAGAGGCCGACGCGGGTGTGGACGCCCTGGGCGGTGAGCGAACGCAGCAGTCCTTCCGTCTGCCGCAGGTAGCGGTGGTGATCGTCGAAGGCGAATGTGGTGTAGCGGCGCATGGCCGCGAAGCCGGCCGGGTCGGCCACGACGGCGACCGTACTGGGCGCCTCGCGGCGCAGAGCCCGTCGTACCGTCTCAGGACGGCGGCGCTCGCGCCTTTCGCGGTGTGTCATGTCAGCTCCCCCTCGATCCCGTGTTCATCTGGTGACTCACGGTAGCCGAGGGGGCTGACAACGGGCTCTGGGGAGGTTCAGGGGGTGCGGCGTTCCCGGGCCAGGCGCTCGTAGAAGCGCAGGAGCCCGATGTCGTCGACCGAGCCGGGGTTGACCGCCTTGTCGAGGTCGGCGCCCTGGAGGAGACGCTTGACCGGGATCTCCAGCCGCTTGCCGGTGAGGGTGTGGGGGACGCCCTCGACCTCGATGATCTCGTCGGGGACGTGTCGGGGCGAGAGCTGTTCGCGGATGGACCGCCTGATCCGGTCGCGCAGGGCGTCGTCGAGGACGGCTTCCTGGGCGAGGTGGACGAACAGGGGCATCCAGTAGCCGCCGTCGGGCTGTTCCGCGCCGATGACGAGGGATTCGCGGATCTCCGGGAGACGTTCGACCACCTCGTAGATGTCGGCCGAGCCCATGCGGACACCCTGCCGGTTGAGGGTGGAGTCGGAGCGGCCGTGGATGACGACGGTGCCACGCGAGGTGAGGGTGGTCCAGTCGCCGTGTCGCCACACGCCGGGGAACATCTCGAAGTAGCTGTCGTGGTAGCGGGAGCCGTCCGGGTCGTTCCAGAAGCGGATCGGCATGGACGGCATGGGGCGGGTGACGACCAGCTCGCCGACCTCGTCGACGAGCGGCCTGCCGTGCGGGTCCCAGGACCGCAGGTCGGTGCCCAGGCCGGGGGCCTGGAGTTCGCCGATGTGGACGGGGAGTACGGGGACGGCGCCGGCGAAGCAGCTGCACACGTCGGTGCCGCCGCTGACGGAGGCGATCCACATGTCCTGGGCGACCTCGTCGTGGATCCAGCGGAATCCGTCGGGGGGGAGGGGGGAGCCGGTGGTGGCGACGCACCTGACTCGGGAGAGGTCGAGGTCGCGGCCGGGGCGGACGCCGGCCTTGCGGCAGGCCATGATGTAGGCGGCGGAGGTGCCGTAGAAGGTGGCACCGGTGCGTTCGGCCACGCGCCACTGGGCGTCGGTGCCGGGGTGGCCGGGGCTGCCGTCGTAGAGGACGACGGTGGCGCCGGCGAGCAGGCCGGAGACGAGGAAGTTCCACATCATCCAGCCGGTGGAGGTGTACCAGAAGAAGCGGTCCCCGGGGCCGAGGTCGCAGTGGAGGCCGAGCTGTTTGAGGTGCTCGACCAGGATGCCGCCCTGGGACTGGACGATGGCCTTGGGCAGTCCGGTGGTGCCGGAGGAGTACAGCACCCACAACGGGTGGTCGAAGGGTACGTGTTCGAAGACCGGTTCGGCCGGCGTGCCGTCGGTGGCGGTCAGGACGTCCCACTCCAGGGTGCCCTCGGGAGCCGGGGTGCCGAGCAGGGGGATGTGGACGACGGCGCGCAGGGAGGGCAGCTCGCGGCGCAGCTCGGCGACGGTGCCGGTGCGGTCGTGCTGCTTGCCACCGTAGCGGTAGCCGTCGACGGTGAACAGGACGACGGGTTCGACCTGCTGGAAGCGGTCCAGGACGCTGCGGGCGCCGAAGTCGGGGGCGCAGGAGGTCCACACGCCTCCGACGGCGGCGGTGGCCAGCAGGGCGACGGCGGCCTGGGGGATGTTGGGCAGGTAGCCGCTGACGCGGTCGCCGGGGCGCACCCCGAGGCGGCGCAGTTCGGCGGCGAGCGAGCCGACCTGGCGGCGCAGCTGCGCCCAGGTGACGGGGACCGGCTCGTGGCTCTCGTCGACGTACAGCAGGGCGGGGGTGTCGGCGCGGGCCGGGTCCTCGCCTGCGCGCAGGGCGTGCTCGGCGTAGTTGAGGGTGGCGCCGGGGAACCAGCGGGCGCCGGGCATGGCCGGGTCGGCGAGGACGGTCTCGTACGGGGCGGCGAAGCGTACGTCGAACCACTCGGCGACCGCCTGCCAGAAGGCTTCGAGCTCCTCGACGGACCATTGGTGCAGCGCGGCGTAGCTCGCGGCCGGGTCCGCGGGGACCGCGGCCGGGGCTCCGAAGCGTTCGGCGGCCCACGCCTGGAAGCGGGTGATCCGGGCGCCCTCGATCCGGTCTGGGCCGGGGCTCCACAGGGGCTCCGGCTGGTCTGCGGTCGTCGGTGCGGCGCTGTGCGCGGCGGTCATGGCGGCTCCCGGGCTGTTTTCCACGCTTCGTGTGCGTTCGTCTCCCCGCACCGCTCGGCCCCTGGGATGGTGGCCGGGGGCGTGCGGGTGCGCGGCGGCTGTGCAGGACTGTGCCATGTGATCGGTTTCCGCACCAGGTCCGATCCCCCATACCGGGGGGCCGGACGGTGTGGGGCAACCACGGGAGGACGCCCGGTGAACGGTGGTTGAACGTGACACCGGCCGCTTACCGGTGATGGCACTCTGATCAGCATGGATGCACGTGACCTGGTGCGGTCGATGAGACTGGTCGGTGCGGCGCGGGGGTTGCGTGCGGCTCGGACCGCGTGGCGGGGCCGGCGTACGGACGCCCGGGCGCTGCCGCGCGGTGGCCGGGAGCGGGCGCGGGTGCCGGGTCCGGCGCTGGGGGCCGAGCCGCGGCCGGGCGGCGGTGTGGTGCGCTTCGAGCGGTCATCGCTGCGAGTTCGGGTGACGGCGGGCGGGATGGTGTTCTGCGGCTGGGACGGTGCGGCGCCCGAGCCGTCGTACGCGCTGGCGGGCACGTATCCGCAGGCGGATCCGCGGGCGGTGCTGGAGCCGGACAAGGACGGCGGCTGGCGGGTGGTCTCCGAGCGGGTGCTGGTGACCGTGACCCGGCTGGGTGCGGTGGAGGTGCGCACTCCGGGCGGCGTGGTGCTGCGCCGTGATCTGCCGCCGCGCTGGTGGGAGCCGGCGGACGCCGCGGAGGGGGGCGTGGAGGGCGGTGCGGGGAGCCGGTGGACGCAGCGCTCGGAGGTGCCGGCGGACGCGCGGTTCTTCGGCCTGGGCGGGCGGGCGCCGGGGCCGGGGCTGCGTGGTGGTCCGTACCGGCTGTGGAACGCGGGCCCGGTCCCGTTCCGGGCGGGGCGCGGCGCGCGGTCGCTGACGATGCCGGTGCTGTGGGTGGTGGCGGACGCGGGCGGTCATCTGCTCTTCCACGACAATTCCTGGGACGGCCTGGTGACACTGCGCGAGGGTCTGGAGGGCGCGGGTTCCGGTCACGACCGGCCGGGCCGGTGCGAGGTGCGGATGGCGGGCGGTCCGCTGCGCTACTGGGTACTGACGGGTACGCCCTCACGGGTGCTGCACGGCTGGCGGGCGCTGACGGGTGCGCCCGTACTGCCGCCCCAGTGGGCGCTGGGCCACCAGGCGGGTCTGTGGGGGGCCGGCGGCGAGCGCGAGGTGCGGCGTGTGGTGGAGGGGTACGCCGAGCGGGGACTGCCGCTGAGCGCCGTGCATCTGGGGGCGGGCCACCACCGGCGGCGGCGGGGGTTCACGGTGGACTCGGGACGGTTTCCGGACCTGCCGGCCCTGGCGGCCTCGCTGCGCGGGCCGGAGGGTGACGGGGTGCGGCTGGTGTCGTGCGTCGACCCCGCGGTGCGGGTGGAGCCGGGTGAGGCGGTGTACGAGGACGGGCTCGGCGAGGACGCCTTCGTCCGGGATCCGCAGGGCGGGCCGGTGCGCGGGCTGGGCCTGGCGGGCGAGGCGGTGTACCCGGACTTCACCGATCCGCGGGTGCGCAAGTGGTGGGGAGGGCTGTACTCCGAACGGCTGGCGCAGGGGTTCGCCGGGTTCTGCCACGAGATGAACGATCCGGTCTCCCTGACGGCCTTCGGTGATCCGACACTGCCGCGGTCGGCCGGGCACTGCCTGGAGTCGCGCGGCGGCGACCACCGGGAGGCGCACAACGTCTACGCCCTGGAGATGGCCCGTGCGGGCTTCGACGCGCTGCGGGGCCTGCGCCCCCATGAGCGGCCGCTGCTGCTGTCACGCTCGGGCTGGGCGGGTCTGCAGCGTTACGGCGGCTCCTGGACGGACCAGACGTCGGCCGGCTGGGAGGGACTGCGGGACGCGCTCGCCCAGGTGATCGGTCTGGGGCTGTGCGGGGTGCCGTACTGCGGTGCGGACGTCGGGGGTCCGGCAGGGACACCCCGGCCGTCGCCCGAGCTGTATCTGCGCTGGTTCCAGCTGGCCGCGTACCTGCCGCTGTTCCGCACCCCCGCCGTGCCGGGGCCCGCGCGTCCGGAGCCGTGGGAGTTCGGCCCGGAGGTGCTGGAGCACGCACGGGCGGCGCTGCGCGAGCGGGAACGGCTGCTGCCGTACTTCGCGACGCTGGCCCGGCTGTCGAACCGCTCGGGGGCTCCGTACGTGCGCCCGCTGTGGTGGGCCGCGCCGAAGGACAGGATGCTGCGGGAGTGCGAGGACGCGTTCCTGCTGGGGGACGCGCTGCTGGTGGCTCCGGTACTGGAGCCGGGAGTGGTGCGCCGTACCGTGCGGCTGCCGCGCGGGCGGTGGTACGACACGGCCACGGGGCGGGTTCACAGGGGCCCGGGCCGGGTGGTCGTCGAGGCTCCGCGGGCACGGATCCCGGTGCTGGCCCGGGCGGGATCGGTGGTGCCGGTGGCCGGCCCGGAGGGCGGGATCGAGCTGGAGGTGTGGGCGCCGCCTCCCGGGCGTACGGGTGGCGGCGTGGTGGCCGCGGACCCGGGGGACGGCTTCGGCCGGGTGGAGCTGGAGCGGTTCTCGGTACGGATGCTGGGCCAGGAGACGGTGGTGGCGCGGGAGGGGGGCTCGGAAGTGGGGTACCCGGTGCGGGTGCGCGGCACGGGAGCGTGAGCGCGCGGGAAGGCGCGGAGCCTGCGCGCGGGGCGCGTGGGCGGTCTTCCGGAACACACCGGCACCTGGTGGACGGAGGGGTCATGCCGATCAGGGAACCGATCACTTCGCCGTCCGCACGGCCGGCCGGGGAACCCGTCGCGCGAATGCCCGGGGCGCGCTCCCCGGCGGCCGCGGTCCTCCTCGTGCTCGCCGTGCTCCTCGCTCCAGCCGTCCTCGTCACCGCGGCGCCGTCCGCGCGGGCCGAGTCGGAGCCGAAGGCTCCGGCGGAGTTCGTGGCGCTCTCCGAGGTGGATCCGACGATCCTCCAGGAGATCCGATACACCACCGCGCACAACTTCGTCGGCGATCCCGTCGACGGGTACCGCAAGCCGACGTGTCTGCTGACCCGCGACGCCGCCGAGGCCCTGCGCCGGGCGCAGTGGAAGCTGCTGTGGCGGGGGTACTCGCTGAAGGTCTACGACTGCTACCGCCCGCAGCGGGCCGTGGACCACTTCCTGGCGTGGGCGCAGGACCTCGGCGACCAGCGGATGAAGGAGGAGTTCTACCCCCGGGTGGACAAGACTCGGTTGTTCTCGGACGGGTACATCGCCGAGCGCTCCGGGCACAGCCGGGGCAGCACCGTCGACCTGACCCTGGTGCGGCTGCCCGCCTGGCCGACCCGGCCGTATGTACCCGGTGAGCCGCTGACACCGTGCTTCGCGTCTCCCCGGGAGCGTTTCCCGGACAGCTCGGTGGACATGGGGACCGGTTACGACTGCTTCGACACCCTGTCGCACACCCTGGACCCGCGGATCACCGGCGGACAGCGGGCCAACCGGCTGCTGCTGAAGGAGTCGCTGGAGGAGGTGGGTTTCGTGAACTACGAGGCCGAGTGGTGGCACTACACCTTCCGGCAGGAGCCGTTCCCCGACACCTACTTCGACTTCCCCGTGCACAGCAGGTCGCTCACCGGGCGCTGAGCCGGCCCCCTCCCGTGGTGCGCGCCGCCCCGCGTGCGGTGGTGCCGGGCGCGGGGCGCACGGCCGGCGGAGCGGCACCGCCCCCGTGGGTCCCGTACCGCCGTCGTCCGGTGGTGGTGCCGCCTGCCGTTCCGCGGCGGTTCTGGGTGCGGCGCACTGTCATCCGTTCGTCGCGTTTCCCGGGTCCTCCGCCTGCCCGCGGGGCGGTGCCCGCGCCGCGGAAATGCTCGTGAACTCTGTACGAACACCCCCTACGGCTCCTCGGGAGGGCAGCATGCTGGTGCCGTGCGTGCCTGGACGAGCCAACTCCGATTCGCCTACCAGCCGGTCGTGGACCTCCGAACCGGTTCCGTGACGGCCCTGGAGGCCCTGGCGCGCTCCGAGAGGGGCGATGTCGTGGCCGAGGCGTGCCGCGACCCGGAGCTGGACGCCGAGCTGGCCGCGCTGGCCTTGCGGTCCGCCGCGCGACTGGAGGGGCTGTTGCCCCTCCACGTCAACGTCTTCGCCACCACCCTCGCCGGGCTCGGCGACCTCGCCGCGCTGCGCCGGGCCGCACGGGACGCCGGCCGCCGCCCGTGGGAGGTGACGCTCGACATCGTCCCGCGGCCGTCGTCGGCGCACCGCGGTGAGTCCGTGCACCGCGAGGCGCTGGTGTCGGCGGTCGGCGCTCTGCGCGAGGAGGGCTTCCGGATCTGTGTGGACGGGGTCGGTTCCGGGGACCCGCCGCTGCTGCTGCTCGCCGACCTCTCTCCCGACCTGCTCAAGGTGGACGCCGCGGTCGTGGCCGGGCTGCCGCACCGGCCCGCCTACCGGGCGGCGGTCGCCGGACTGCGGCGGTTCTGCGACGGCGTCGGAGCCCTGTTGGCCGTCGAGGGGGTGGAGACCGAGTTGCAGTACACGTTCGCGCGGGCGGTCGGCGCACACCTGGCGCAGGGTCACCTGTTCGCTCCGCCCGCACGCCGCCCGGCCGTCGAGGTCCGTGTACCGGTCTGCCCGCCCGCCGCTCCGCCGGCCGGGACGGGTTCGCAGGGTCCGCCGGTCGCGGAGTTCCTGCACCCGGCGGCCCTGCTGCCCCTGTCGGCCTCCGCCTCCCAGGTGCGGGCGCTGCTCACCGGATCGCCGGAGGTGACCGGGGTGATGCTGGTGGATCCCGACGGGGTGCCGGTGCGCGCGGTGGACCGGGACCGCTTCCTGCTGGCCATGTCGGGCCGGTACGGCCACGCCCTGTACGCCGACCGGCCCGCGCTCCGGCTGGCGGACCGGCCGCGCACGGTCCGGGTGGGCGCCACCGCCTGGGAGGTGCTCGACGTGGTGGCCGCCGGGGACAGCGGCCGTACGGCCGACGACGTGGCGGTCGTGGACGAGGCGGGGCGCTGCGTGGGGGTGGTGCGGTTGGCCGAGGTGATCAGGGCTCTGGCCGACAGCCGGATGGAGGATGCTCCGGGATGTGACCGGCTCACCCGGACGCCCCGCCCGCGCGTGGGCTGAGCCGCCTCCGGGCGGGATGCCGGGGTGTCAGGCCGCCTGGCCGGGAGGGCCGGTGTGGCCCGCGCGATCGGCCGTGGGGCGTGCCGTGGGGTACGGGACGGCGTGGGTACGCCTCGCTCCGCGGGTTGCCTTGACGCTCCTCCTCCCCGGGTGAACACTTCCGATTATCAGACGGTATCGCCGCATGTCGGTCTTCATGACCGGACGCTTCCCGGGGCGGTCCCGCCGGACACGCACGCTCGCCGCGGACGCCGGGTGGGGCACGGCTGTGCCGTGTCGCCGGGTTCGCCGGCACACCACAGCGCACCCCGCAGGGACGCCCGGGGCCACTGCCCGGGGTGACGGCATGGAGGAGCGGCAATGAACCTTCCCAACAGCGACATCTTCATCGGCGAGATCATCGGAACGGGCCTCCTGATCCTCTTCGGCGCGGGAGTCAACGCCGCCATCACCCTCAACCGTTCCAAGGCGCAGAACGCGGGCTGGATCGTCATCGCCTTCGGATGGGGCTTCGGGGTGCTCACGGGCGCCTACACCGCGGCACCGCTGTCCGGGGGGCACATCAACCCCGCCGTGACCGTGGGCATCGCCACCCAGACGGGGGAGAACTGGGACAAGGTCCCGGTCTACATCGCGGGGCAGATAGTCGGCGCGGTGCTCGGCGCCGTACTGGCATGGCTGGTCTATTACTCGCAGTTCGCGCTGAACCGCGACAAGGAGACCGCGACGCCGACCCTCGGCATCTTCTCGACGATCCCGGAGGTCCGCAGCCCGGCGGCCAACCTGATCACCGAGATCATCGCGACCATCGCCCTGGTGCTGCCGATCCTGGCCTTCGGCCTGACCGAAGGACTGGGCGAGTCCGGCACCACGCTCCTCATCGTCGCGCTGCTGGTCGTCGGGATCGGCCTGTCACTGGGCGGTCCCACCGGCTACGCCATCAACCCGGCCCGCGACCTGGGCCCCCGCATCGCCCACGCACTGCTGCCCATCCCCAACAAAGGCACCTCCGACTGGGGGTACTCCTGGGTTCCTGTGGTGGGGCCGATCATCGGAGGCGTCCTCGGGGCACTCGTCTACAACATCGCTTTCTGATCCGGGCCCGAAGGGCCGGAGGGATACCGGGGAGAGCGGGAAGGACCGAGGACGACCAGCAGAAGGGGACCGGAGGAACCGCCATGACGGACACCGCAGCCACCCACGTCGCCGCGATCGACCAGGGCACCACGTCGAGCCGCTGCATCATCTTCGACCACGATGGCGCGATCGTCGCCGTCGACCAGCGCGAGCACCGGCAGATCTTCCCCAAACCCGGCTGGGTGGAGCACGATGCCACCGAGATCTGGTCCAAGGTCCAGGCCGTGGTCGCGGGAGCGCTCGCCAAGGCGGGACTGCGCGGCCGCGACCTGAGTGCGCTGGGCATCACCAACCAGCGCGAGACGACCGTGCTGTGGGACCGCGCCACCGGCAAGCCGGTCCACAACGCCATCGTCTGGCAGGACACCCGAACCTCCGCCCTCTGCCGGGAGCTGGGCGGCGACGTGGGGAAGGACCGCTTCCGCGACCGGACCGGGCTCCCGCTGGCCAGCTACTTCTCCGGGCCGAAGGCTGCCTGGCTGCTGAAGCACGTGCCCGGGCTGCGCGAGCGCGCCGCCGCGGGCGAGATCGCCTTCGGCACCATGGACTCCTGGCTGGTCTGGAACCTCACCGGCGGCACGGAGGGCGGTGTGCACGTCACGGACGTCACCAACGCCAGCCGGACCATGCTGATGAACCTGGAGACCCTCCAGTGGGACTCCTCGATTCTGGAGGCCATGGGCATTCCCGAGGCGATGCTGCCCGAGATCCGCCCCTCGGCCGAGGTCTACGGCACCACCTCGGTGGGCACGAGCACCGGGGTGCCGGTCGCCTCCGCGCTCGGCGACCAGCAGGCCGCCATCTTCGGCCAGACCTGCTACGACGTCGGCGACGCCAAGAACACCTACGGCACCGGCTCGTTCCTGCTGCTGAACACCGGTCACCGCCCGGTGACCTCCAAGAGCGGTCTGGTGACCACGGTGGGCTACCAGCTCGGCGGCGAGCGGCCCGTCTACTGCCTGGAGGGGTCGATCGCCATCACCGGCGCCCTGGTGCAGTGGTTCCGCGATCAGCTCGGGATCATCCGGGAGGCCGCCGAGATCGAGTCCCTGGCCGCGAGCGTGGAGGACAACGGCGGCGCGTACATCGTCCCGGCCTTCTCCGGACTGTTCGCCCCGTACTGGCGCTCGGACGCACGCGGCGTCGTCACCGGTCTGACCCGGTACGTCACCAAGGCGCATCTGGCACGGGCCGTGCTGGAGGCGACGAGCTGGCAGACGCGTGAGGTCGTCGACGCGATGTACCAGGATTCCGGGGTCGAGATCACCAGCCTCAAGGTGGACGGCGGCATGACCGCCAACGGGCTGTTGATGCAGCACCAGGCTGATGTGCTGGACGTGCCGGTGATCCGGCCGGTGGTCTCCGAGACCACCTGCCTGGGCGCAGCGTACGCGGCCGGTCTGGCCACCGGGGTCTGGTCGGACCTGGAGGAGCTCAGGACACACTGGAGGAAGGACGCCGAGTGGACCCCGCGGATGGACGCGGAGGTCCGTGAGCGGGAGCACCGCAACTGGCGCAAAGCCGTCGAGCGCAGCTTCGGCTGGGAGGAGGACGGCGGCTGAGTGTCCCCGCCGGCGTCTCGGCGGTCCCGGGTCCGGGGCCGCCGAGACACGTGTTCCCGGCCGGGGAGCGCCCGGGCGCGGAACGCCCGGGTCAGGGGGCGCCCGCGGTCATGGCGTGCTCGACGACCGAGGCCAGTACCTCGCGCACGGAGCCGCGGTCGCGCACGTCGCACGGCAGGACCGGCACCGTCGCGTCCAGCCCCAGCGCGGCACGCACCGCCCCCTTCGGGGGCCGGCCGGCGCCGTCGGAGTAGTTGACCGCCACGGCGTAGGGGACGGCGTGGCGTTGAAGGCGGTCGAGTGCGCCGAGACAGTCCCGCGGGCGGCGGATGTCGGCGAGGAGCACCGCACCGAGCGCCCCCGGGACCAGCTCCTCCCACAGGGGACGGAAGCACTCCTGCCCCGGGGCTGCGAGGAGGCAGAGGGTCAACCGCCCGCTCAGGGTGATACGGCCGAAGTCCATGGCGACGGTGGCCCTGTGCGCATCGGCCTCCTCCGCTTCCGCCGCTTCCCGCATCCGTCCCGGTCGGCCGTACGGGAGGCGGGCCCCGCCCAGGAAATCCTCGGCACGCAGGGGTCCGACCTCGCTGGCGGAGCCGACCAGAGTGGTCTTACCCGCTCCGGGACCGCCTGCCACCAGCACCTTCAGTGCCATCGGCGGGGCGGTGGCGGCGTTCCCCCGGCGCTCCCGGCAGGCGCCGGAGTCCGCGAAGACCATCGGTTCTTCCTCCGCATCTCGCAGTGCGGCCCGCACCTCGCGGTGCCGCCCGTCGGAGCAAGCGATCGTTCCTTACCGGCGCTGTGACGACAAGTCCCCGGAACGGCCGGGAAGAAATCCGGCCAACCACCACCGGGGGCGGCCGGGCGCGGCCTCCTGCCACCTCGGCGGGTCGTTTACGGGCGGTATCGTCAGGGAACTGGGCGGTATGCCTGTTTATCAGAACCTCCGCACAGCCCTCTCGGCCGCCCGTTCCGCCGCCCGTTCCGTACTTCCGGATCCCGAGCGCCCGGGACGGGTGCTGACCACGGTGGAGAGGCTGGAGAGCACCCCTCGTCTCGACGCCGCCCTCGGACCGCTGCGGCGTGCCGTACGCGCGCTTCCGCTGGGCGGCGCACGCGACGCCCTGCACGGACGCTGGCTGGGCCACGCGGTGCACCCGCTGATGGTCCAGATCCCCATCGGAACCTGGATTTCCGCCGCCGTGCTCGACCTGCTGCCCGGGCAGCGCCGCGCCGCCGATGTCCTGGTGGGGGTGGGCCTGGCGTCCGCCGGCCCGGCCGCCCTGACAGGCTGGGTGGACTGGGCCGAGCTGCGCAAACCGCAGATGCGGGTCGGGCTGGTGCACGCCGCGGCCAACGCCACGGCCGTCGGGCTGTACTCGGCCTCGCTGAGCGCCCGGCTGCACGGCCGGCGGGCCCGGGGCCGTCTGCTGGGGTTCGCGGGGCTGGCCGTGGTGAGCGCGGGAGGGGCCCTGGGTGGCCACCTGGCGTACCGGCAGGCCGCCGCCGTCAACCACGCCGAGCAGGTGCCCGCCGTGGTCGAGCCCGGCTGGCACCCCGTCGGCGATATGGCGGACCTGCCGGTCGGCGAGCCGGTCAGGCGGTATGTGGGCGAGACTCCGGTGGTCGTCGTACGCGAGCCCGGCGGACAGGTGCACGCCCTGGCCGAACGGTGCAGCCACATGGCCGGGCCGCTGTCGCAGGGCACAGTCGCAGACGGATGCGTGCGGTGCCCCTGGCACGGCAGCGTCTTCCGCCTGGCGGACGGCTGGAACGTGAAGGGGCCCGCGACCTCTCCCCAGCCGGTCTTCGAGACCCGGCTGGTGGACGGACGGGTGGAGGCACGTCTGCTCCAGGACCCGGTCGAGGCTCACCACCCCGTGGCCGGGGCGGCGGGCCGGACCGGACCGGCCTGAGCGGACCGGCCGCGGCACCGGAGGGGGTCCGGAAGAAGTTCAGAGCGCCCGCAGGCCGTTGATCACATCGCGCAGAATACGCTCGTCCGGCAGCTCGGCCGGGGGCACGGGACGGGTGACGCGAACCAGTTCGGCCTCGACGAGATCCCCGACCAGAACGCGTACGACGCCCAGCGGCAGGTCCAGCACGGCCGCCAGTTCGGCGACCGGTTGAGGGGCCCGCCGACACCGGGCGACGATGTCGAGATGCTCCGGGCCGAGGACGGCGGCCTCGCCGCCCGCGGCAGCGGCATCGCGCGGGCCGCCGGCCGGGAGCCGGGTCCCGCCGTCTCCGGTCGGCCCGGCGCCCGAAGACGCGTCCGGGAGGCCGTCCACCTCTTCGGCGATCACCAGCGCGACCGGATCGATACGGCTTCCGGTCGCGCTGCGGGTGCGGCCGCGCGTCATGGCGTACGGCCGGACCACCGGTCCGGCGGCGTCGTCGAACCAGCGGTCCGTCATGGCGGACTCACCCCGCACCGGCCGCGACACACCGGGCCGGGGCCACCGGAGCGCCCGGGAGCCGACCCGGCTCACCCGTCGCTCGGATGGCGCCCTCCACGGTGCAGTGCACTGTGGTCATCGGCCGTCCCCCTCCAGTGTGTCGGTCGCGGTGTCCTGTCGCCCGAACCGGTCCCACCGTCCGAGCCGTTCCCGTCCCCGGAGTCGCCCACACCCGTGTCGCCGGGAGAGTTCACGCTCTGCTGCCGCCCGCGCCGCAGTCCGTGCTGGAGCGAAGCCATCCGGGCGCGGGCGCGGTCCGCGTCCCTTCCCCGGTCCCGGCCGTGGTCCTGGTCCCGGTTCTCCTCCGGGGACCGGTGGGCTCCGGGCCGGAGCTCCCTGACGAATCCGGTGCCGCCTCCCTCACCGGGCGGGCGGCGGAGCGGGGGCCGCGGCGGCGGTTCGCCGCGGTGGCCGGCCGGGGGCTCGCGCAGCAGGGCCCCGACGCCTCCGCCGGTCTCCTCGGATCCCCCTTCTCGCGACCCCGGTTCGGCCGGACCGGACCGGGCCGCCGCGATGACGGGCCGAGCGCCGCGCAGCGGAAGCCCCGCGGCGGTCCGGACGCCGTCCGTGCGGTGCCCGGCGTCGCCGGCCTCCTCCCCCGCCGCCACCGCGTCCCGGGGGGCGGCGGGGATCTCGGTGAGCAGCGCGCCGGGGATGAGCACGACGGCGGTGGTGCCGCCGTAGGGAGAGGGCTGCAGGCAGACGCGGACGTTCTGGCGCCGACCGAGCCGGGAGACGACGAACAGGCCGAGCCGGTCGGTGTCGGAGAGCCGGAAGTCGGGGGCCTCGGAGAGCCTGAGGTTGGCCTCCAGCAGCGCGTCGGGGGACATGCCCAGACCCCGGTCGTGGATCTCCAGGGCGAAGCCGCTGGGAACCCTCTCGCCGAGTACCTGGACCGCGGTGTGCGGTGGTGAGAACACCGTGGCGTTCTCCAGGAGTTCGGCGACGAGGTGGGTCAGGTCGGCGATGGCGGCGCCGTCGACCGCGAGCGGGGGCAGCCCTCGAACCTCGATCCGCTCGTAGTCCTCCACCTCGGAGACGGCGGCACGGACGACGTCCATCAGCGGGATGGGTTTGCGCCACTGACGGGAGGGGGTGGCGCCGGAGAGGATGACCAGGCCCTCCGCGTGACGGCGCATACGGGTGGTGAGATGGTCCAGCCGGAAGAGGTCGGCCAGTTCCCCGGGGTCCTCGGTGCGGCGCTCCATCGCGTCCAGCAGGGTGAGCTGGCGGTGCAGCAGCACCTGGCTGCGGCGGGCGAGGTTGACGAAGACCTCGGAGACACCGCGCCGCACGTCCGCCTGTCTGACGGCGGCCTCGACGGCGGACCGCTGGAGGGTGTTGAGGGCCTGGCCGACCTGCCCGATCTCGTCACGTCCGTACTCCAGGCGCGGTGCCTCGGTCTCCACATCGACCTGCTCGCCCGCGGCGAGCCGCCGCATGACCTCGGGCAGCCGTACGCCCGCCGCCTCTCCCGCCTCCCTGCGCAGGGCACCGAGGTCGCGGACCAGGCCGCGGCCGATGCGCAGGGAGACGGCCACGGAGACGACGACGGCCGCGAAGCCCAGGATGCCGACGACCGCGGCGCGCAGCAGCACGGAGTCCACCTCCGGCTCGACCCGCCGGTGGTAGCGCTCGCCGGTCTCCCGGTCCATGCGCCGCAGTTCCTCCAGGACGGCGCCGGATGTCTTCTGCCAGCGCTCCGCGTCGAATGCCTTCAGCGCTCCCCCGGCGCCGGCGCCGATGATCGAATCCTCGGCCGCGCGCAGTGTCCGGCCGTCGGTGCCGGACCAGAACCTCTGGTACCCCTCCCGGTCCTCGGCGGACAGCATCGACAGATGCGTGCGGTAGGCGAGTTCGCGTTCGGCCACCCGGTCGGACACGGCCCGCAGCTGATCCCCGGTCATCCGGCCGGCCGTGAAAGCGGCAGCCAGCAGGGCGTCCTGGCGGGAGAGGTACTCGCGGGCGCGGGAGAGTCCGATGAGAGCGCGGCCCTCCCTCTCCAGCCGGATGTCGTCGACACCGCGCACGCCGGTGAGGAAGGTGTGGCAGGGGTCGACGAGCGCGTTGTAAGCGTCGTAGGCGTCCTGGCGTTCGATGGTGTTGTCCGCGACCCGGGCACGCAGCCTGCCCAGTCGGTCGAACGCGGTCAGGAGATCGTCCAGGCGCCTGCGGGGGTCGCCGTCCAGCTCACCGCGGATCTCCTCGCCCCCGGCCCGGGCACGCAGGGCCGCCACGGCCTCGTCGGTGGCTCGCTGCCCGTCGCGCAGGGCTGTCAGGGAGTCGGAGCGGCGCGGATCGGCGAGGTGGACGAGGGTGCTGCGGCGTTCGGCCTGGACGGCGAGGACTGCCTCCTGGACCGGTTCGCCGAGCTCGCCCATGACGGCCGCGGCGTCGAGCATCCGGTCCGCCTCACGGCCGGTGATCACAGTGGCGAACGCCCAGATCGAGGTGAGCGCCACCAGCGGGACCAGCATGAGCGCCACGATCTTCCGCCGGATCGACTTGCCGCGAAAGCGCATGGCCTCCCCTGTGTCCACCCCCGTCGAGCGGGAGCATGGGTTCCCTCAGCAAACGGCGCGAGCCTACTACTGGTAACGGGCGGGCCGCGGTCTCGTCCGGAATATCGGGCCCTCTGCGGCGCCTGTCGCGCGCTGTTGTGACGCTGTGTTGTGATACGCCGTATGCCGCACGGTGCGCGGGGAACGCGCGCACGGCAGGGCACGGGGAGACCGCATGGGGCTGAGCAGGGCCGACTGGGGACCGGGTGGGTTCGATCAGTTTCGATCGGACCGGGATGAGGATGTGTTGTACGAGGAGAGTGGAGATCGTATGGACTCCGAGCCCGGGCTGCCCGACCCGGTGAGGGCGGCGGCCGTGCGCGCGGTCATCCTCGTGGCCGTGACCCTGGTGCTGGTGATGGCCGCCGTCCTGTGCTCCCTGGCGCGGGTGTGGCTGGCCCTCCCCATGGTGCTCGCGGCGGTGGCGAGCACGGTGGTCACCACCTGGGGCGTGCTGGACGTGTGGGTCACCCGGCAGATGTGGAACCAGCGCAACGGGGTGATCTCCACGCCGAGCAGCGCGGCGCGCGAGCGCGGCACGTTCCGCCGGAGACACGGCTGACGGCCCCGGGCCTCAGCCGGGGACGCCGGACGCGCCCGCCGTGGTGGTCTCCTCGCCGGGGGCGGTCGGCGCCGGTACGGAGGGCGGCACCTCCTGTGGCCGGCCGGCGGCGGGGCGGCGGAACATCCGGGTGGCGGTGATCTCGCCGTGCACCGGCTCCGCCTCCGGGTCCTGTTCGGGCAGTCCGGGGCGCAGGTGCTCCTCGACGCTGATGTACTTCAGCCCCGCCCGCAGGTCGGCGTCGTTGCGCAGCCGGATGACCAGCGGGAACTCCGCCAGCGCCGTGGTGTCGAACAGGCCGGTGGTGTAGAGGAGCTGGACGCCCAGCGCGTCGGCGACCGCGCGCTGGAGCTCCAGCAGATAGGTGGCGTTGGCCCGGCCGATGGGGTTGTCGAGGAAGAGCGTGCCCGCGTGCCGGTGCCGGTCGCGGCCCCGGTCGTTGCTGCGCAGCGCGGCCATCGTGCAGTACAGGGCGATGGCCGCGGTCAGCAACTGGCCGCCGGAGAAGACGTCCCCCATCTGCCCGACCGGCACCCGCTCGGCGCGCAGCACCGCGTCGGGCTTGAGGATCTCCACCGACACCCCGCGCGGCCGGAGGGCGGCGTGTACGCCCCGCAGCAACAGCGTCATGCCGTCCCGGCGCAGGTCGGAGTTGCGGCGGACGGCCGCCCGGGTGGCCTCGTCGATGACTTCCCCCAGCCATCCGGTGAGGGCGGCCTGGTCGGGGTCCTCGAAGCGGATGCGCAGGAACTCCTGGCCGGACCACTCCCCCAGTCCGTCGGGGAGCCGGGACAGGCGCTGCGCGGAGCGGAGGGTGGCAAGCGAGGACTCCACCAGGCCGCGCAGCCGGTCCACGATGCTGTCCCGGTTGCGTTCCAGTTGTTCCAGCTCGTCGGTCAGGACGCGCAGACGGGGCTCGAAGGCGGCGGCCCAGGAGGCGGCGTGGTCGGGCAGGGCGGCGGCCGGCAGCTCGCGGATCTGCTGGCGGGCTGGGGTTCGCACCTGTTCGTAGCGGGTGGAGTTGGCGTGCCGTACCAGGACGTCGCTCGCCTCGCGCACGGCCGACTCGGCGGCGGTGAGGTCCGCGGCGCAGCCGCGCAGGGAACGGCGGGCCTCGGCGGCCGTCTGCCGGGCCTGGTCGAGGACGCCGCCGTACGGCTCGGGCCGCTCCCCACCCTCCTCCGTACCCGTACCGCCCGTACCGTGCGGGTCGCGCAGCAGGTCGCGGAGCATGGCCGCCAGTTCGTCGAAGGCCCCGGCGGCGTCCTCGGCTGCGCGCTGGGTGCGCAGCAGCTCGGCATGGGCGGCGCGGGCGGCCTCCAGCGCGTCGGTGCGGGCGGCCAGTTCGGTGTTGGCGCCGCGCAGCAGGGTCTGGGCCTGCTCGGCGTCGGCGGGGACCAGATCCCGCGGCAGTTCGGTGTAGGCGTCCCGGCCCTCTCCGGGGCCCAGCCGCTCGGCCTCGCCGCGCAGCCTGCCGAGCTGCTCGCTGGCAGCCGATGCGCGGGACTCCAGCATCTGGACCAGGGCCTCGGCGCGGGCCGCGGCGGCCTGCCGGGAGGGCCCGTCGGCGCCGTCCGGATCTTCCAGGAGCTGGGCGGCGCGGGCGCGGACCTTGTTGGTGAGCCGGTCCAGGGCGGCGCGTGCGGCGCTCTCGTCGCCCTCGGCCCGTGCCTGCTCGGCGCGGAGGTCCGCGCCGACCCCGACCTTCTCGTAGAGCTGGGAGGCCGCTCGGTAGGCCTCGCGCAGGGCGGGCAGGGAGGCGGGGGGACCGGCGGGCGGCGCGGCGGTGTCCGGGCC
>NZ_JAJFAU010000086.1:15299-21827 GCF_022614595.1 Streptomyces sp. CNQ085 | reverse complement strand
CCGCCGCGCTGCGCCGCGCGGCCCGGTTGCGGGCCGCGGCCCTCGCCGTCGCGGGGAGGTCCTGATGTCGCTGGTGACGACCCTGGCCCGGATCGAGGCCGCCGCCGCGGGCCGGGCGCAGCCCGTGGCTACGGTGCGCCACCGGCATCTGGCCGAACGGCCCCTGGTCCTGGTGCCGCTGACCACCGCCGGCGAGGTCGGCGCCCCGCTGGGCGCGATGGTGGGGAAGGACCGCGACGCCCCCCGCCTGCTGGTCGTCCCCCAGCCGCGCGACCGCACGCTGCGCTCCGCCTTCCTCGCCGAGCTGGCCGACGCCGTCCTGCCCCACCTGGAGGCGGCGCAGGACGAGGTGGAGCTCGTCGAGCGCTCCGAGACCGACCCGGAGACGGGCAGGAAGACGAAGGTCGAGGTCGAGCTGTGCGCGGACGCGCCGCAGCTGGTCGTGCCCAGCGCCGCGGGCGTCGATCACGTACGGCTGCTGGGTCGGTCCATGCGCTTTCGCCGCACCGCCGAGGAGGATCCGGAGGCCGCCCACCCCGCCCCGGTCCGGCTGCCGCTGCTGGGACGGTGGCTGACGCACTACGGGGAGCGGGCCCGGGTGCCCGGCTCCTCGCTGCTGCTGGCCGTCACCGAGGTGCTGGGCCGCCACTGGGCCACGGGCCAGAGCCGCCTGGAGGACCAGCACCTGGGTGCCCTGCTGGCCTGGATCACCGCCGGGGACGGCGAGTCGGGCGCGGAGGCCGCCCTCCGCGCCGAGCTGGCCCGCGACCGCGACGGGCTGCTGCTCACCCCGCCCGCCGGGCCGGCCACCGATCCGGCCTTCGACAACCGCGTACTGGCCCCGGCCGTCGCGCGGTACGACGCGGAGCTGCCCGGCGCCGAGGCGGAGGTGCGCGCACTGGTCGCCTCGCAGCTGCGGCCCACCTGGGACGCGGTGTGGCAGGGTCTGGACCTGCTGCGCGCGCTGCCGCCGGGGGCGCACGTGGCCGACCGCTGGAAGCGGGACCGCTGGTCCTACACCGCCCACCGCGACCGGGTGCGCGGCGGGGAGCCGCCGCAGCCCAGGCGCGACGACGCGGTGACGGCGGCCCGCAAGCTCGCCGCGCGGGAGGCGGCCCAGGCGGAGCTGGCCGCCCACGAGGCGCTGGACGACCCGCTGGTGATGGCTCAGCGGCGGATGGCCGGGGAGGCGTTCGAGGGCGAGGTCGTCGAGGTGGAGATGGCGTACTCCTCGGGGAAGCGTCCGATGCCGCGCCCGCTGGTCACCGTCCGCACCGGCGACCGGCCGCACCTGGAGGGCGGCGAGCGGCTGTACCGGGCCCTGGAGGACGGGAAACCGCAGCCGGGGGCGTTCGCCGGATCCCCCTCGCCGGGGCTGCTGACGGTACGGCTGACCGGCGGCATGGGCCGCGGCAGGGAGCCGGAGGCCGGTTCGGTGCCGGAGGTGGGCGAGACGGTGTGCTGGACGCTGTTCGAGCACACGCCGCGCGGCGGACCGGACCTGCCCGGCCCGGAGGAGACCCCGTGGACGCACGGAGGCCCGCCCGACCCCGACGCCCTGGACCCGCCCGACCCCGTGACGCCGGAGGACCTGCTGTGAACGGCACCCCGGCCGGCGCCCCCGCCGGCACCGCGCCCCTCACCGGAGGCGGTACCGCGCCCGACCCGGGCTCGGCCGCCGCCGAGGCGACCGGCGCGATCCTGCGCGACGTCCTCTCGGGCGCCCACCGCGGTGTGGTCGTGGACTCGCCGCCCGGCGCCGGCAAGACCACGCTGGTGGTGCGCGCCGCACGGGAGCTGGCCGCCGCGGGCCGGCCGCTGATGATCGTCGCCCAGACCAACGCACAGGTCGACGACCTCGTGGACCGGCTGGCGACCGCGGAGCCGGATCTGCCGGTGGGCCGGCTGCACAGCAGCGAGGCGCAGCCCTGCTCCCCGGTGCTGGACCGCCACCCGTCGGTGGTGAAGTCCTCGAGGGCCGCGGATCTGGCCGGGCTGGACGTGGTGGCCTCCACGGCGGCCAAGTGGGCCCACGTCCGGGGGGCGGGGCCGTGGGAGCAGGCCATCGTGGACGAGGCGTACCAGATGCGCTCCGACGCGCTGCTGTCGGTGGCCGGGCTGTTCGAGCGGGCGCTGTTCGTGGGCGATCCCGGTCAGCTCGACCCGTTCAGCCAGGTCGGCTCCGAGCAGTGGGCGGGGCTGTCGTACGACCCGTCGGCCAGCGCCGTGACCACGCTGCTGGCGCACAACCCGGACCTGCCCGTGCACCGGCTCCCGGTCTCCTGGCGGCTGCCCGCCTCGGCCGCGCCGCTGGTGTCGAGGGCGTTCTACCCCTACACCCCGTTCCGCAGCGGCACCGGACCGGGCGAGCGGCGGCTGGAGTTCACACTGCCCTGCGACGGCTCCCCTGCGGACCGGGTGCTGGACGAGGCGGCCGGCTCCGGATGGGGGCTGCTGGAGCTGCCCGCCCGCCACACCCCTCGTACCGATCCGGAGGCGGTCGCGGCCGTGGCGGCGGTGGTGCGGCGACTGCTGGACCGCGGCGGCGCGGCGTTCGGCGAGCGCTCCGGGGAGCCCGACCCGGTGACGCAGGAGCGGATCGCGGTGGGCACCGCCCATCGCGACCAGGCGGCGGCCGTCCGCGCGGCACTGGCCCGCGTGGGTGTGACGGACGTCGCGGTGGACACCGCCAACCGGCTCCAGGGCCGCGAGTTCGACGTGACGGTGGTGCTCCACCCTCTGTCGGGCCGCCCGGATGCCACGGCCTTCCACCTGGAGACGGGGCGGCTGTGCGTACTGGCCTCGCGCCACCGGCACGCCTGTGTGGTGGTGTGCCGGGCGGGCGTTCCCGAGCTGCTGGACGAGTACCCCTCCGCCGAGCCGGTCCAGCTCGGCGTCACGGTCAGGTTCCCGGACGGCTGGGAGGCCAACCACGCGGTCCTGGCGCATCTGGCCGAGCACACCGTGGCCTGGTGAGCGCTCCGGCGTGGCGGCCGGGAGGGGCGATCGCCCGGACCCGCGCCGGACAGGCGGGAGGGTGGACAATGGAACGCTGCCCACGATCGACGGAGGTATCTCCATGCCCGAGCCGGATCCGGCTCCGGAGCGGCGCGGCGGCGAGCCGCGCCGCCGGCGGCCCGCGCCGCTGCTCTTCGAGCCGCCGGACGCCACCGCGGACCCCGAGCACTTCTTCGACCTGGAGTCCATCGAGGACCCGCGCGAGCTGCTGGGCCGCGCCACCGAGCTGGCGCTGGCCTTCCGCGCCGCGGCCGACCGGGCCATGGAGTTCCAGGCCGTGGCGGCGGCCCAGCTCGCCGACCCCGGACGCTTCGACCGGCTGCCGGACGAGGCGATCGCCGAGCGGGCCGAGTGGACGGCCGACTACGCCCGCAAGATGATCGAGTTCGGCCGCGAGCTGATGAGGGACCGCACCCCGGAATGACGGCGCGGGGACGGTGAGGGGAGCGGCGGCTACGCCCACGGCATATGCGGGCGCGGAAGATACCGGACACCGCCGCGCCGCGCCCCGTTTTCGGGGATTTCCAGGGACGGTACACAGGTTACCGGTAGATGTTGTGGACATGAATGACCCCGCCGCCTACGTGACCCCCGCCGGAGCCGAGTGGCTCGCCTCCTCCAGCGCCTTCCCGCGCAGCGTCCACGCCCTGTGGGCGGTGCGCCCCGGCGCCCCGAGCACCCTGCCCTGCGGCACCGCCTTCGACGTGGTCAGCACCGGTGCGCTGTTCGGCCGCCGGGTGCTGGACCGGTTGTGGATCTCCGGGCCGGGCACCGGCCCGGTGGCGCTCCACGCGGGCCGGATGCTGCTGTTCGCCGAGCCGGGTACCGCCCAGCGGCTGCCGGCCCTGCTGCGCTGGCGGGAGTGGCGGGGCTCGTCCGTCCCGGCCCCGGCGGGCAGGGACGGCACGAACGGCGCGGACGGCACCGCGGAAACGATCCCTCCGCTTCTGTGCTACGGCCTCGGCGACACCGTGACCATCCCTCCGCCGGTGCCCGGCGGGGGATGCCCTCCCACCACCCGCTGGCTGGTCGCCCCGGATGTCCGCAAGCCCTGGCTCCCGGGCGCCGAGGCGCTGCTGTGGGCCTGCGTGCGGGCCGTCCGCGAGGGCGGCCGGGCGCTCGCCGGCAGCCGTGATCAACCGATTTCCGCTCCCTCGGACCAGGGTGCTAAGGTTTACCACGTCAACAGGCGCCGCTAGCTCAGTTGGTTAGAGCAGCTGACTCTTAATCAGCGGGTCCGGGGTTCGAGTCCCTGGCGGCGTACAGACAACCGGAGGGCCTCCGCGGAAGCGGAGGCCCTCCGGTTTGCCCGTGTACGGGCCGCGGGCGGCGCCCGTTCACACCGCCCCGGGGCCCGGTCCCGGTACCCCGCTCACGGTGACCTCCACCCGCCAGCCCCCCTCGGTGCGGTCCACCACCTCCACGCGCACGGCGCCCGTCTCCACGGCCACGTCCAATGCCTCCCCGGGTCCCAGCGGCGCGTCGGCCAGCGGCGGGTACACCGAGAGGCGGTCGCACGCCGCGGTGCCGGGGTGGCCGTCGATCACCTCGACGGGGCCGTGCGCCGAGGGGACGTCGTTGCGCACCCGGTAGACCAGTACGCCGCTGGTGCAGGAGGTGACGTCGTTGCCGCTGGGCTCCCTCGCCTCGACCGCCAGCGCCTCGCCGCGCCCCGTACGGACCGCGATCAGCCGAGTGTCGGACCCGCCGGCCGGTCCGTCGCCGTCCGGCGCGCCGACCGCCCGTAGGGTGTGCCGGCTGACGCCCGTCTCGGTCCGGCAGTCGATCCGTCCGCCGTCCAGCCAGCCCAGCTTCCACTTGTGCCAGCCGAAGGGGTCGGGGGAGAGCCCGAACTGGCTGCCCATGATGTCCCAGTCGCCGACGTGGGTGTCCCAGTCGCCGTCGCCGTCCTCGGGCTGGCGGTAGAGGTCGGGCAGGTCGAAGACGTGCAGGGTCTCGTGGGCGAGAACGTTGCGGTCCGGCGGCTGCTTCTCGAAGACCGTCACGACCCGGTGCAGCTCGGTGCCGTCCACGGTGATCGGCTCGTCGAGGTTGACGACCTTGGTGGCGTCGGAGTTCACGCCCGGCGCGCCGGGGTCGGCGACGAGGTAGACGATGTCGTAGTCGCCGAAGTCCACGTACGGGTCGGCCGCGACGACGGCGTCGTGGAGGTAGGCGCCGCGCAGGTCCGGCTCCCAGTCGCGCCGTATCCGGTACGTCCACGAGTCGGCGGCCATCTCCAGCCAGCGGGGTGTCACGTGCGGGCGCAGCGTGAACTTCCCGTAGGAGGCACGCTCGAAGAAGTCCGAGGTCTCCGGGAAGTAGTCGGCGGCGAGCCTGCGGGGGGAGACGACGGGCCGGGCATCGGGGAAGGACAGGAAGACCATCAGCGCGTCGAGCTCGCCCAGCGGCCGCGGGTAGGCCGGGTCCCAGGTGTCCAGGCCCTCGGAGTGGTGGAGTGCGGTGCGTTCCAGGGCGCAGGAGTCGGTGCCGGCCGCGACGGCGACCGGTCCGGTGACCAGGCTCGTGCCGACCAGTGCGGAGAACGCCGTGAGCACCGCCCCGGTCCTGCGGGAGCGGGGGCCCGGCCAGGAGCCGCCCGGCCGGGACGCGGGTGTGCTCCGTCCCCCTCCGGTCCACTCGGCCCTGCGCGCAAACCGCACATCGTCCTCCCGCGGTGGTGTCGGAGCACGGTGCCCCGGGGAGGGGGCACGGCATCCACTGTGTGCCTTCCTGTGCCCGCGTGCCCCGTTCCGATGAGCCGTACGAGTGAGACCCCACAGGATCACCATGCGTAACATTCGGTCATCATCGGTCGCCTGCGGGAAATTGCCGCGCAGGAACGGTCAGCCGGTCGAAAATGCGTCCCAGGAGTCCGCCGCACGGATCCGGAACACCCCCCGGGACACTGGCTCGGCCGCCCGATAAGCCTCTATGATCGGCACATTTCCAGGGCGGACACTCCCACACCGACCACCGGCCCGCCGCCCGGGCCACCTACACGAGACGAGTCCCCCGCGGGAGCGACCGGTGAATGGACCACTCGACGGACCGGGCAGGAAGCCGGATGACGGTCCGGGCACGACGGCGTCCACCGTGACCGAGGGTGACGATCCGGCGGACCTCCGGGCGCCCACGCCCTCCTCCGGCCCTCCCCCCGACGGCGCTCCCCTCGATACGGCGGACTACCGCACCGCCTTCGAGGCCGCCGGTCTGGCGATGGCGGTGATCGACGGGGAGGGACGCGTCCTGGCCGCCAATCACGCGCTCGGGCAGCTGCTGGGCTCCCCCGCCGCCGAGCTGGCCGGCACCCCCGTCGCCTCCCTGACCGGGCTGGGCATCGATGACCGGACCCGCGACGAGTGCCAGGCGGTGCTGGAGGGCCGCAGCGACCTCATGAGCTGCACCCGCCGCCTCAAGCACGGGGACGGCCGTTCCCTGTGGGCCAGGGTCACCGTGGCGCCCACCGGCGGGCCCGCCGCACGGCCGGGGGGGGGGGGGGGGGGGGGG
>NZ_JAJFAU010000086.1:0-15289 GCF_022614595.1 Streptomyces sp. CNQ085 | reverse complement strand
GCGCCGCGGCGCCGCCCTGTTGTCCGTCGCCGACATCAGTGAGCGGTGCGAGCTCCAGGAGCGGCTGCGCCATCTACAGATGCACGACCCGGTCACCAGGCTGCCCAACCGGTCCCTGTTCTTCGAGCGGCTGTCCGCCGCGCTCGCCGAGTCCACCACCGGCCGGATCGGGTTGTGCTACCTGGACCTGGACGGTTTCAAGGCCGTCAACGACACCCTTGGGCACCGGGTGGGCGACCGGCTTCTGGACGCGGTCGCCGACCGGCTGCGCCGGTGCGCCGAACCGGGCGGGCACCTGGTGGCGCGGCTGGGCGGCGACGAGTTCGCCCTGCTCGCCGATGCCTCCACCGGCACCCAGCCGCTGACCGAGCTGGCCGAACAGGTACTCGCGTCCCTCCAGCGGCCGTTCGACCTGGCCGGGCAGCGGCTGGCGGTCTCCGCCAGCATCGGGGTGGTGGAGCGGCCCGCCGCCGGGACCACCGCCACGGAGCTGATGCAGGCCGCGGACACCACGCTCTACTGGGCCAAGGCCGACGGCAAGGCCCGCTGGACGCTCTTCGACCCCGAGCGCAACGCCAGCCGCATGACCCGTCAGGCGCTGTCCAGCACGCTGCGCCCGGCGCTGGAGCGCGGCGAGTTCACGCTGGAGTACCAGCCGATCGTCTCCCTGCACGACGAGACGCTCACCGGGGTGGAGGCGCTGGTGCGCTGGCGGCACCCGCGGCTGGGCACGCTCGCCCCCAACCGGTTCATCGGGCTGGCCGAGGAGAACGGCGCCATCGTGCCCCTGGGCCGCTGGATCCTGGCCGAGTCGTGCCGCCAGGCCCGCCGCTGGCAGCTGGAGCGGCCCGGCCGGCCACTGTACGTCAGCGTCAACGTGGCCGTACGGCAGGTGTGGGACTCGGATCTGGTGACCGATGTCGCGGCGATCCTGGAGGAGACGGGGCTGCCACCGGGGCTGCTCCAGCTGGAGCTGACCGAGTCGGCGGTGATGGGCTCGGCCGGACGGCCGCTGAAGGCGCTCCAGGCGCTGTCCGACATGGAGGTGCGCATCGCGATCGACGACTTCGGCACCGGCTACTCCAACCTGGCCTACCTCAGCAGGCTCCCGGTGCGCGGGCTGAAGCTGGACGGAACGTTCGTCCGCGGCTTCCGCACCGCCCCCTGTCTCAACCCGGCCGACGAGACGATCGTCACCTCACTGGTCCAGCTCGCCCACAACCTCGGGCTGACGGTCACCGCCGAGTGCGTCGAGGGACCGGCCCAGGCCGAGCGGCTGCGGCGGATCGGCTGCGACACCGGCCAGGGCTGGCACTACTCCAAACCGGTGTCGGCCGACCGGATCAGTCAGCTGCTGGCGGCGGACGGCAGTCCGTAGGCGTCGGCGATCAGCCCGTAGCTGCGCAGCCGTGCCGGCGCCCCGTGCGACTGGGAGGTGACCATCAGCTCGTCGGCCCCGGTGCGCCCGGCCAGCGCGTCGAGACCGTCGCGCACCTGCCCGGGCGTGCCGTACACCACGTTGGCCAGCCAGCCGCGCACGAAGTCGCGCTCCAGCTCGCCCATGCCCCGCTCGTACTCCTCGGCCTCCTCGGGAGTGGGCACCAGTCCGGGGCGCCCGGTGCGCAGCCGCAGCATGGCCAGCGCGCCGGTCATCACCTGGCGGTGCGCCTCCTTCTCCTCATCCGCGGCCAGGGCCGAGACGCCGATCAGGGCGTAGGGCTCGTCCAGCACCTCCGAGGGGCGGAAGGAGGAGCGGTACAGCTCCAGGGCGGGGAGGGTGTTCGCCGCCGAGAAGTGGTGGGCGAAGGCGAAGGGCAGCCCCAGGCCGCCGGCGAGCTGCGCGCTGAAGCCGGAGGAGCCCAGCAGCCACACCGGTGGCCGGTTCGCCGACCGCGCCCCGCCGGGCACGCCCCCCTGGACGGGGCCGGGGACGGCGTGGACACGGGCGTAGGGGTGGCCGCCGGGGAAGTCGTCGTCCAGGAACCTGATCAGCTCGGCGAGCTGCCGCGGGAAGTCGTCGGCCGCCTCGTGCGGCCGGTCGGTGCGGCGCAGCGCGGCGGCCGTCGCCCCGTCGGTGCCGGGGGCGCGGCCCAGGCCCAGGTCGACGCGGCCGGGGGCGAGTGCCTCCAGGGTGCCGAACTGCTCGGCGATCACCAGAGGCGCGTGGTTGGGCAGCATCACGCCGCCTGAGCCCAGGCGTATGGAGGCGGTGTGGGCCGCCAGGTGGGCCAGGATGACGGCGGGGGAGGAGCTGGCCACCCCGGGCATGGAGTGGTGCTCGGCGACCCACAGCCGGTGGTAGCCCCGGCTCTCGGCCAGCCTCGCGATCTCCACGGAGGTGCGCAGGGCGTCGGTCGCGGTGTGGCCGGCACCGACGGTGGCCAGGTCGAGCACGGACAGCGGGACGGGGGCGGTGCCGTGCGCCGTGCCCCTGACCGGGTCGCCGCCGTGTCCGCCCGGCCGTCCGCCGTCCGTCGCCTCTGCCGCGTCCTTCACCGGGTCCATCGCGGGCTGCCTCCTCGTGGTGCGTGCGGCGCGGGATGTCCCGCGCCGCAAGAGCACAGCCCGTACGGCCCACCCGTTATTCCCGCAGGAGCAGCGGCTCCGCGAGCGACCGGCCGTCGAACAGCGCTCCCAGCGCCGGGCAGGAAACCGTGCGGTCCAGCAGGCGCAGCCCCTCCCAGACGGTGACCTGGTTGGCGGTGAGCACCGGTTTGCCCAGGGCCGCCTCCAGCTCGGGGAGCCAGGCGGCGGTGTGCAGGGCGGTGTCGGGCAGCAGCACGGCCTGGGCGTCCGGGTGGTCGCCCGCACGGGCCAGCGCGAGCACCTCCTCGCGTCCCCAGGTGCCGACCTCGGCGGCGGTCACGATCCCCGCGCCGCGTACCGACACCACCTCGGCGCCCGCCGCCCTGAGGAAGGCCCTGAAGTGCTCGGCCACGTCCTCTGGATAGGTGGCGGCCACGGCGACCCGCTCGGCCCCCAGAGCCTGTACGGCGTGAGCGAAGGCGAAGGACGTGCTGGAGGCGGGTAGGGCCGCGGCCGAGGACAGCTCACGCACCTGCTCGTGCGCCCCGTCCCAGCCGAAGACGAAACTGGCGCTGGTGCACGCCCACACCACCGCCCGCGCGCCCTGCTCGCGCAGGCGGCCGACTCCGGCGGACAGGCGGGCGGTGGAGCCCATCTCCAGCAGTGCGTCCACGCGGTGCGCGTCCTCGCCGATGTCGGTGTGGACCAGCGGCAGCCGGACGGAGGCCGCGGAGTCGCCGATGACCGCCTCCAGCCGGGGGTACTCGTCCTCGGCGGAGTGGCCGGGGTAGAGGAAGCCGACGACATCCGCAGTCCACCCCGCCCGTTCCGCCGGCCGCGTCCGGTCCGCCTCTTCCGTCCGCGCCGTCCCGTCCGTCCTGTCCATCCGGTCCTCCTCGGTCTCCTGCTCGGTCTCTTCCCCGGTGGTGGTGTCGTCCCCGCGGCGGCGCGGCGCGGGGTCACAGGGGCGGCAGTCCGCCCGGGTCATCCGGAAAGGGCGGCGGCTCCGCGCCCTCGACCGCCTCCGGTTCGGCCCCGGTCACCGCGGGCTCCGGCTCGCGCTCCGCGGCCGGACCGGGCAATTCCGCGGAACTTCCCAACCCCGTTGCGCCGTCCGGGTGTGCGGGCGGCTGCGACGGCAGGGACGACATGGACGCGGGACCGCGCCGGGCCACGGGGTCGAGCAGCGCCTGGTAGGGGCCGACCGCCTCCTTGCCGATGCGGCGCAGCGCCGACCAGACGGTGACCTGGTTGGCGGAGAGCACCGGCATCCGCAGCTCCGCCTCCAGCTGCGGGATCACGTCGTAGGTCGGCAGGTTGGTGCAGCTGATGAACAGTGCGTCGGGCGCGTCCGCCACCGCCTCGCGGGCCATGTCCACCACGTCCCGGTACGGAACCCGCCAGATCTCCCGCGTCAGTCCCAGGTAGCTGCGGCCGGTGACCTCGGCCCCGGCCTCGCCCAGGAATGCCTCCAGGGAGTCGGTCACCGACCTGGTGTACGGGGTGACGACGGCGACCCGCCGCGCGCCGAGTTCCTCCAGCGCCTCCAGCAGGGCGCCCGAGGTGGTGAGGGAGGGGATCTCTCCGGAGATCTCCATGGCCGCGCACATGGCCCTCTCCCCGGCCGTGCCGCCCACGAAGGAGCCGGACGTGCAGGCGTACGCCACCACCTCCGGTGCCACCGCGCACAACGCCTGGACGGCCTCCCGCAGCGTCTCGTGCTCGCTGACGAGCCGTGCCAGGTCCAGGCTCACCTCGACGGGGACGAACGGAGTGCGGGTCAGGTGGAGGGAGACGTCGTCGGGGATCCACCGCCACAGTTCGCGGTCGAGTGCGAAATCGAAGGGGGCGACGACACCGACTCCGCGCTGCGGATGCGGACCGCCGAGGAACGAGACATCCATGAGCACCCCTTGAAGAGGGTAGGGGCGGCCAAGGGCCGTTGACGGGAGGAGAAACACCGGCGCAGGAGAGCCGGGACGCCGGAACAGATGCCTTCGTTGACGAAGGTAGTTACAGGTCCCTACCGTGGTCAATCCTTCCGTCCGTCCGTGCGTCTGTGCGGTGCCACGGCTCTCTTCCGCCGGGCCCCAATACTTCTCGGTTCTCGTTGCCCCCTCGTTGCGAAACGGTTTTCCGCCCATGTCAGAAACGACTGTTCCAGCCGGTGTCCCCGTTCTCGGCGTTCTCGGCGTTCTCGGCGTTCTCGGCGTTCTCGACGCTCCGGGCGTTCCCGGCGGCGACCCGCCGAATCTGGAGCGCCTGTCGGGGCGCGCCCGGGTGGAGTACGCCGACGAGGACTCCCTGGCCGACCTGCTGCCGGCCGTGGACGCCCTGCTGGTCTGGGATTTCACCTCCGACGCCGTGCGCCGCGCCTGGCCCGGGCCGGGCCCTCGGCCTGGCTGGGTGCACACCGCGAGCGCCGGGGTCGACCGGCTGCTGAGCTGTCCGGAACTGGTCGGTTCGGAAACGGTGATCACCAATGCGCGAGGGGTCTTCGACCAGCCCATCGCCGAATACGTGACAGGTCTCGTCCTGGCTTTGGCCAAGGATTTCCACGGAAGTTTGGAATTGCAGCGGCAGCGGCGCTGGCGGCACCGGGAGACAATGCGACTGGCCGGAACTCACGCGATCGTCGTAGGTTCGGGTCCCATCGGCCGGGCGATCGGCCGCACGCTCATGGCACTGGGTGTCAGAGTGGAACTCGTGGGGCGCCGGGAACGGTCCGGTGATCCGGAATTCGGGCGAATTCACTCCAGTGGAACGCTCGACGCCCTCCTCCCCCGCGCCGACTGGGTCGTGTGCGCGGCGCCCCTGACCGAGTCGACCACCGGGATGTTCGACGCCGCCGCCTTCGCCCGGATGAAGCCGACGGCCCGTTTCGTCAACGTCGGCCGCGGGGCCCATGTGGTTCAGGAGGACCTGGTCGAGGCGCTGCTCTCGCACCGGATCGCGGCGGCGGCGCTGGACGTCTTCGCCGACGAGCCGCTGCCCCCCGGCAGCCCGCTGTGGGACGTCCCCGGTCTGCTGGTCTCACCGCACATGAGCGGCGACACCGTCGGCTGGCGCGACGACCTCGCCCGGCAGTTCTGCGACAACTTCGACCGTTGGGCGGCGGGCGAGCCCCTGTTCAACGTCGTGGACAAGAAACTCGGTTACGTACCGGACAGGAGTGCGCCATGACCGGCATCACCGACCCGGCCGGCCCCGTCGGCATGACCCACCCGAACGGTCCCGCGGATTCCGGCGGTGGAGTGGACCCGAGCGGCCTCACGGACCTGACCGCCGCCCGGCTGGTCGAGGGCTACGCCCGCGGGGAGTTCACCCCCGTGGAGGTGGTCCGCGCCGTGCTGGAACGGTCCGAGCGGATCCAGCCGGCGGTGAACGCGTTCGTCCGGATCGACGCCGAGACGGCACTGGAGCAGGCCCGGGAGTCCGCCGACCGGTGGCGGCGCGGGGAGCCGGCCGGCCTGCTGGACGGGGTGCCGGTCTCGGTGAAGGACATCCTGCTGCTGCGCGGCGGCCCGACGCTGCGCGGCTCGTGGACGGTCTCCGCGGACGGCCCCTGGGACGAGGACGCCCCCTCGGTGGCGCGGCTGCGCGAGCACGGGGCGGTGTTCACGGGCAGGACGACGACACCGGAGTTCGGCTGGAAGGGTGTCACCGACAGCCCGCGGCACGGCGCGACGGGGAACCCGTACGCCCCCGGGCGCACCGCGGGCGGCTCCAGTGGTGGCAGCGCGGCCGCGGTGGCGCTGGGGGCCGGGCCGCTGAGCCTGGGCACCGACGGCGGTGGCTCGGTGCGCATCCCCGCCTCCTTCTGCGGGATCTTCGCGCTGAAGCCGACGTACGGGCGGGTGCCGCTGTACCCGGCCAGCGCCTACGGGACGCTCGCGCACGTCGGCCCGATGACCCGCGACGCGCGGGACGCGGCGCTGCTGATGGACGTGATCACCGGCCCGGACGCCCGCGACTGGTCGCAGCTGGGTCCGGTGCCGGGCAGTTTCCGCGACGGCCTGGCAGGCGGGGTCGCCGGCCTTCGGGTGGCGTACTCCCCCGGCCTCGGCGGCCGGGTGAAGGTGGAGGCTCGGGTCGCGGCGGCGGTGCGGCGCGCCGTGGAGGCGCTGGAAGGGCTGGGCGCGCGGGTGGAGGAGTGCGACCCGGCTCTGCCCGACTGCCTGGATGCCTTCCACACCCTGTGGTTCAGCGGCGCCGCCCGGGTGACCCAGCATCTGGACCCCGGGCGGCGCGCACTGCTGGACCCGGGCCTGCGGGAGGTGTGTGAAGAGGGCGCGGCCCGCAGCGCGCTGGACTACCTTGCGGCGGTGGACGTGCGGATGTCGATGGGCCGGCTGATGGGCGCCTTCCACACGGAGTACGACCTGCTGGTCACCCCGACGCTGCCGGTCACCGCGTTCGAGCTGGGCGGCGAGGTGCCGCCCGGCTCGCCGTACACACGCTGGACGGGCTGGACGCCGTTCACCTACCCGTTCAACATGACCCAGCAGCCCGCGGCGTCCCTGCCCTGCGGGACGGACGACGGCGGGCTGCCGATCGGGGTGCAGCTGGTGGGCGCGCGGCACGCGGACGCGCTGGTACTGCGCGCCGCGCACGCGCTCTACGAGGCGGGGACCGCCGACGTGCCGCCGCCTCCGGCGCTCGCCTCCGGACCGGTCACCCGGCCCGCCGGAAGCTGAGGCTCTCGCCCAGGGCCCCGGCCCGCCACAGGTCCTGGCATGCCTCGGCCATCCGGTCCAGCCCGTCCACCACCGCCCCCCACACGATCCCGGGGACCCAGCCGGCGTCGCCGTTGATCAGCAGGTTGTTGCGCTCGTAGAACAGGGCCAGGTCCACCACGGTCGCCCTGCCCCGGTGCCCCGCCTCCGCCTCGTACCCGTAGGAGGAGGTACCGAGCTGGACGTCGGTGAAGGTGAAGTAGCACAGGTCGCCGGGGATGGGCGTGATGGTGGGGTTCTCCAGCGGCGGTTCCTCCGGCGCGAACGCCGGCAGGAGTGTGTAGATCTCGTTGCGCGCGTACTTGGCGTGGTAGACGTCACCTCCCAGCGGGAGGGCGTTCCACACCGCGTCGCAGGTGACGGGCGCGCGGTCGTCGAGCAGTCTCGCCGTGCAGCTCACCCCCCTCTTGTCGAGTGACACTTCGATGAAGCGGTCCGCCATTTCGGCTCCTGTCCGTCGGTTTCCCTCCCAATACTGACGCAACGATCCGGCTCGGCCGTCAATACCGCAACGGCCGCATCAAGGGCTGGAAACGGTGGGCATATTTTCCTTTGATCAGGGTAGTGGCGCGCCCATGGCTCCACCACAAGGGAACGAGACAGGAAAAACAGGCATCGGAGAAAGTCCCGGTAACCGGACGAGACCCGTCCGGGGGATAAGCCGCCGCGCGATACTGGCGGGCCTGGGCGCGCTGGGCGCGGCGGGCACGATCGGCGTGGCCGGATGCAGCCGGGTGCCCGACGCGGGAGAGGCCGGCGAGGGCAATCTGCTGGAACGCATCCGCGCCCAGAACACCGTACGGGTGGGCATCGCCGGTGAGGTCCCCTACGGATACATCAACGACCAGGGCGAGTTGACCGGCGAGGCGCCGGAGATCGCGAAGGTCATCTTCAATCGGCTGGGAGTGGAGAACGTCGTCCCCGTTCCGACGGAGTTCGGTTCGCTGATTCCGGGACTCCGCTCGCAGCAGTTCGATGTGGTCTCCGCGGGCATGTACATCAATCCCCAGCGTTGCGAACAGGTGATCTTCGCCGATCCCGAGTACGTGATGCTCGACGCGTTCATCGTCCCCAAGGGCAACCCGAAGGGACTGAACAACTACGAGGACATCGTCCGGACGGGCGCCAGGATGGCGACCGGCACCGCGTACGCCGAGATCGACTACGCGGTCGCGGCCGGCGTGCCCCGCGACGAGATGCTGATCCTGCCCGACCAGGTCGCCGGACTGGCGGCCGTCGAGCAGGGCCGCGCCGACGTCTTCGCCGGCACCTCGCTGACCGTCCGCCAGGTGACGGAGGGCAGCAACCGGGCCGAGGCCACCGAGCCCTTCCAGCCCATGGTGGACGGCGAGCCGGCGATCGGCGCGGGCGGCTTCGCCTTCCGGCCGAGCGCCACCGTACTGCGCGACGCGTTCAACCGGGAGCTGAGCAAGCTCAAGGAGAGCGGTGAGCTGCTGGAGATCATGCGGCCCTTCGGTTTCTCCGAGGACGAGATGACCGACCTGACCGCGAAGGAGCTGTGCGCATCATGACCTGGGGCCTGTGGGAGTCCTACATGCTGCCCGGCATCTGGATCACCATCCAGGTGACGGTGTACAGCGCCGCGCTGGCCGCGGCCGTCTCCTTCGTCGTCGGAGTCCTGCGGACCTCCCCGCTGTGGATCGTCCGCTTCCTGTCCGGCACCTACTTCGAGATCTTCCGCGGAGCCTCGGCGCTGGTGTTCATGTTCTGGCTCTTCTTCGCGCTGCCGATCGCCTTCGGGTGGCAGCTCGTCCCCATGTGGGCGGGCGTACTGGCGCTGGGCCTGACCTACGGCGCGTACGGTTCGGAGGTCGTACGCGGCGCGCTGGCCGCGGTCTCCCCGGCCCAGCGGGAGGCGGGGATCGCGCTGAGCTTCACCCGTACACAGCGGCTGCGGCGCATCGAACTGCCGCAGGCGTGGCCGGAGATGGTCCCGCCCTTCAACAACCTCGCCATCGAGTTGCTGAAGGGCACCGCGCTGGTCTCGGTCATCAGCGTGGCCGACATGACCTTCGCGGCGAACCTGATCCGCTTCACCACCAACGAGAGCGCGCCGATCTACACGCTCCTGCTGGTCATGTACTTCGTGCTCGCCTTCCTCATCACCCGCGCCATGCGGCTGGTGGAGCGGAAGGCCAAGGCCGGGATCGGGCAGGCGCCGCCGCCGGGCGACGGACTGCTGGGCGGCCTGCGCCGCCGGACGAAGGCCGCCGACCCCGTCACCGGGACGGCCGCCGCGGGCACCCCGGGGGGTAACCGGTGAACTGGAACTGGAACGTCGTCGAGGACTTCATGCCGCGCTTCTGGGACGGGGTGCTCGTCACCCTTCAGGCGCTGGTGCTGGGGTCCCTGCTGGCCTTCACCCTCGGTCTGGTGTGGGCCATCGCGCAGCGCTCCTCCAGGGCGTGGGTCCGGACGCCGGTGACCGCGGTCACCGAGTTCATCCGCAACACCCCGCTGCTGGTGCAGCTGTTCTTCCTCTTCTACGTGGTGCCCGAGTGGGGGCCGGCCATGTCCCCGCTGATGACGGGTGTGATCGGCCTCGGCCTGCACTACTCGACCTACACCGCCGAGGTCTACCGGGCCGGCATCGACGGTGTGCCCAAGGGGCAGTGGGAGGCGGCCACCGCGCTCAGCCTGCCACCGGTGCGCACCTGGACGGCTGTGATCCTGCCGCAGGCGATCCGCCGCGTGGTGCCCGCGTTGGGCAACTACGTCATCGCCATGCTGAAGGACTCGCCGCTGATCGCGATCATCGGCGCCTTCGAGATGCTCGGCGAGGCGCGTGCCTACGGCTCCGAGACCTTCCGGTTCCTGGAGCCGATCACCGTCGTCGGCATCGCCTTCATCCTCATCGCCTACCCGGCTTCCCTCCTCATCCGAGCCCTGGAGCGTCGTCTTGTCCGCTGACACCCCGCGTGAGAACGCCACCACGAGCACTGCCGCGGACGGCCGCGAACTGATCCGCTTCGACAAGGTGACCAAGCGCTTCGGCGATCACGTCGTCCTGGACCAGCTGGAGTTCAGCGTCTCCGCCGGAAAGCACGTCACCCTCATCGGCCCCTCCGGATCGGGCAAGACCACGATCCTGCGGCTGCTGATGACCCTGCTCAGGCCCGACGAGGGCACCATCGCCGTGGACGGCGACTACCTCACCCACGAGGAGAAGGGCGGCAGGCTCGTCCCCGCGGGCGAGAAGCACGTCCGCGATGTGCGCAAGAAGATCGGCATGGTCTTCCAGCAGTTCAACCTCTTCCCCAACATGAAGGTGCTGCGCAACATCACCGAGGCACCCGTCCACGTGCTGGGCATGGGCAAGGACGAGGCCGAGCAGCGGGCGCGCGAGCTGCTGGAGATGGTGGGGCTGACCGAGCACATCGACAAGTACCCCACCCAGCTCTCCGGCGGCCAGCAGCAGCGCGTGGCCATCGCCCGCGCGCTGGCCATGCGGCCGAAGGTGCTGCTGCTGGACGAGGTCACCTCCGCCCTCGACCCGGAGCTGGTCGCCGGGGTGCTGGACGTCCTGCGGGACATCGCGCACACCACCGACATCACCATGCTGGTGGTCACCCACGAGATGAACTTCGCCCGCGACATCTCCGACGACGTGCTGATGTTCAACGAGGGCAAGGTGATCGAGTCCGGCTCGCCGGAGAAGATCTTCAACGACCCCGACCACGAGCGCACCAGGGAGTTCCTGAGCGCGATCCTCTGAGGCGCGCCGCAGCGCCCGGCCTCCCGCCCGCCTTCGAACGTGTCCCGGAGCGCGGGTGGGGCCGGTCTTCGGGTGCGGGACGGCATACGGCCGCCGGCCGCCCCGCACCCGAAGACCCGGTGACCGCGGGTTCGGCCGCCGGCGCCCCGGGGCGTGTCTGCCGGAGCGGCAGACCCACCGGCTGTCCCGGACTGCCGAGGCAGCCGAGCGAGCAGACGGCCGGGGCGCTCCCCCCACCGCGCGGCCTCGGGAATCAGCGGTTGACACCGGTTGCCGTTCCGGTGTTCCCCAGCCCCGAAACGTGATCACCCCGGGGGCTCTCGCGGAACTCTCACGGATCCGGGAAGGCGCTTGGTCCTGATCGCCGGGCCTTGGGCGACATGGGGACTGTTGGTACGGAGTTCGGCGAACAGCCGGACTCCCGGTGATCTCGGGCAGGTGTCACGGGCTTGCGGCCCCAGGCTGTGACCATCGCGAAGAAGAGCTCGCGGGCCAGGGGCCGGCCCAGGTGCTCCAGGGCGGCGTCGAAGACCTCGGGCCGCAGGCCGCCGGCCAGGAGGTTGTCCCGAGACTGGCGCAGGGTCAGGTCGAGAAATCGGCTGAAGCCCGCGTCGAGTCCCACCACGGGCAGATGCATGTCCGTGCCGATCTCAACCAGACCGATGTCGGTGAGGGCCTGCGGATACCGAGCCGCGTAGTGGCGGTCGGTGCCTATGGTGTTCGCCAGCATCCGCCAGAGGGACCGGACGGTCTGCCTGTAAGGGGCGTGCGGGGAGGTCTCGCCGCCCACAGCGAGGGAATCGGAGAGCACGAGGGATCCGCCGGGCTTGACCCAGGAGGCCAGACGGGGCAGAAGTTCGTCACGCCGGCGCAGGTGCATCAGCACGAACCTGGCGTGGACCAGGTCGAACCGGCCCGGATCGAAGGCGGGGTCGGTGATATCGGCCTCGACGATCTCCAGGCCCTTCGCGGGCAGACGACGCAGGAAGCGAACGTCCCGGTCCACGGCGCACACCCGCCCCGGCCCGGTGGCCATACCGGCCAGCCAGGAGCTGAGTGTCCCCGTACCCGCTCCGACGTCCAGGCACTCCCAGGTGCTGTCCAGCCCAAGGGACAGCAGAACGGATCGGCTGGCCGGGTCGAAGGTCTCGGCCAACCCGCTCAGCCGGTCGTCCTCACGCGAGCGGTCAGAGGCGAACAGCACATCGCCATAGCGTTCCTCGCGGGATACCGCAGCGGACATGGTCACCCTCCCGTTCGGACGATTTCCGGGCGCGGTCAACGACATACCCCGTCCGTCACGGACAAGGTATCTCTCGGCACCTCCCGGGACCACGCCCACGGCAGCCCCTTCGCCCCTCGTCGTCCTCGTCCGGGCCACCCGCGAGTCGAAGGCTCACGACGGAGTGCGGCCGCCGGGAAGCCGGGCGGAGGCGCTCCGCCGGGCGCGTGGTCGGGAGCACCGCGGGGAGCGGGTAGTATGTCCGTCGACAGCGTGCTCCGCCGGATCTCCACGAGGTCTCCGGGGTCGCTGCCCGCAGGCGCCGCTAGCTCAGTTGGTTAGAGCAGCTGACTCTTAATCAGCGGGTCCGGGGTTCGAGTCCCTGGCGGCGTACGGAAGACGCAGGGCCCCTCGCACCGCGCGAGGGGCCCTGCGTCTCATTCACGTCCCGACCAGCGGAACGACAGCCTCACGCACGCCGCCCCCTTCGACGCCTCCACGAGTTCGGCGTTGGGCATGTCGTTGGACCGGACCCACTCCCGGGCCTCCTCGACGGTGCGGCCTCCGGCCAGCTGCCGCTCCACCAGTCTGCGGCGGAGTTCGTCCGAAGACGCCTCCACGTACCACAGCTCGTCGATCGGCCCCCTCGCCTCCGGCCAGCCGGGCAGGTCGCAGGCCAGGTAGTTCCCCTCCGTCACCACCAGCCGGGCCCCGGGACGCACCACATGGCGGGCCGCCACCGGCTCGTCCAGCGTCCGGTCGAAGTCGGGCACGTAGACGTCGTGGTCCGGTCCGAGGACCAGGCGCCGCAGCAGGGCGGCGTACCCGTGGACGTCGAAGGTGGGCGGCGAGCCCTTGCGGGCGGCCAGGCCCAGCCGGTCCAGCTGGGCGTTGGACAGGTGGAATCCGTCCAGCGGGACATACGCCGCCGCGTCCGCCCCGTGCCGCCCGCGCAGGCCCTCCACCAGGGCCTCGGCCAGGGTGGACTTGCCCGAGCCGGGCGGCCCCGCCAGGCCGAGCACGGCCCGCCCGCCCTCCGCGCGGGCCGCCGACCGCCATGCCCGATCCATCAGCTCACCGGTTCGCATGGCCGGAAACCTATCCCCGAGGGTCCGCCCCCGGCGTGGCGGGCCGAAACGGAGCACTCCACGGTGTCGGGTATGCTGGTTTCCGCAGTTCGGCACCGGTCGGCGCATACCGCGCGGATCGCCGGCCCTGCGGGCGCCGCTAGCTCAGTTGGTTAGAGCAGCTGACTCTTAATCAGCGGGTCCGGGGTTCGAGTCCCTGGCGGCGTACCTCTTCGATCCGGGCCCCATCGCCCTCCGCGGTGGGGCCCGGACGCGTTCCCCGGCACGTTCTCCGCGCGTTCCTCCGGGAGCCGCGCCCGCTCCTCAGTCGATGCTCCGGCAGATGTGCGGCTCGCACTCGTCGTCGTCCCCGGCGAGGCGCAGCGGCGGGGGCGGTGAGGCCGGCAGTTCGTCGAGGGCCCGTGTCACGGTGGGCGGGTCGTCGGCGTCCGGTTCAGCTGTTTCATACATGGCTCGGCGGCAGCCTTCCGTGTCCTGGGGATCTCGGCACCCGAGTACCGCGTCTCCCCTGTCCTCAATCCCGGGCGGGCGGTGGGCGCGACCGGTTCCGGCCGGAGTTTCACCCCGGTGACGACAACGACCGGGGCGGGCGGCGGCCCCCGCGGGCCGCTCCGGTCCGCGGGGGCCGTTCAGCCCGCCCGGTCCGCGCCGCCGGCCCGGGCGGCCTCCGCCCCGGCGGAGGAGCGGACTCCCGTCAGGTGCGCCGAGACCACCAGGTTGGCCGTGTAGGTGCCACTGGCCCGGTCGAAGGCGCCGGCGCAGGTGATCAGGCGGAGCTCGGCGCGTCCGGGGCGGCGGGCGCCGTAGACCTCGCGCGGGTCGAAGTCGGCCCGCTCCGCGATCGCGATGTCCTCGACGGTGAACTCGGCGGTCCTGCCGTCGTCGCGTGTGACGTGTATCCGGTCCCCGGGGCGCACCGAGGGCAGACGGTGGAAGACCGCCCGGCCGGTGTCGGTGTCCAGATGGCCCACCAGCAGCGCCACCCCCTCCGCGCCGGGCGCCGGGCCGTCGGCGTACCAGCCGACGGTGTCGGCGGAGTCCATCGGCGGGGGCTCCACGGCGCCCTCCCGGTCGAGCCCCCGCTCGATGATCCGGGCGTGGACGCCGACGCCGTCGATGTCGATGCGCCGGGGCTCGGCGCCGGGCAGCGGCGCGTGGCCGGCGCCGTCACCCGGCGCCCGGCCGGACGCCGGGGCTCCCGCCCGGGCCGGTTCCGGCGGAGGGGCGGCGGCGGGGTCGGTCAACTCCCTTCCCCACAGCCACAGTCCGAGCAGCATCACCGCCCACACCGCTGTCGCCGCCAGCCGGGAGGCGCAGCCCGTACGCGGCTCCCCGCCCGGAACGTCGTCGTACACGGCGGTCGCCGCCGCGGTTCAGCGGTCGCACTCGGAGCGGGACCGGCGGCGCAGCGTCACGGCCCGCCAGAGGGCGACCAGGGTGGCGGCGCCCGCCAGCCCGGCGCCCAGGGCGGTGTGGAGGGCGCTCGGTCCGGCTTCCGCGCCCTCGTCGCCGGCCGCTTCCGCGGTGCCTCCGCCGCCGGCCGGCACGGGTGCGACCGGGCTCACGGCCGGGTCGGTGGCGTGGTGCGAAGGGCCTCCGGAGGCCGGGCCGGCCCCGGAGGGGCGCACGGCCACTTGGCCGGTGGCCCTCACACCCGTGCACTCCACCGTGATCCGGTACTCCCCGGGCTCGGCGTCCGAGCGGATGACCGCCTCGCCGCGCAGACCGCCGCCGTCGGCGCCGGGCGCCAGCAGCGCGTCGGCGACGAACGCCTCGGAGCGGGCGGTGGCGACGGTGCCCCCGCAGGAAACGGCCCACAGTTCGACCTCGGCGCCGGGGCGGACCTTCGCGGGGCTCACCCGTACCGACACCTCCGGCGAGCCGGAGTCCGCCGTGCCGGGCGCGGGGCCAGACAATCGCGTGCGGTGACCAGGTGGATGGTGCCGCGCATCAGTACCAGGCGTACCGCCTGACGCTGTCT
>NZ_JAJFAU010000085.1 GCF_022614595.1 Streptomyces sp. CNQ085 | reverse complement strand
GATCACCAGCCTGCCGCCCGGCACGGTTACCGGCGCCCGGCTCGCCGCCTGGATCAGAGGCCATTGGAAGATCGAAAACCTGCTGCACCACGTCCGCGACCGCACCTTCCGCGAGGACGACTCCAAAATCCACACCGGCTGCCTCCCCCGCATCATGGCCGGCCTGCGCAACCTCGCCATCGGCGTCCACCGCCAGGACGGCCACACCAACATCGCCGCCGCCCTACGTCACGCCGCCCGCGACTGCCGCAGACCCCTGACCGCCTCGGCCTCGCCGGATGAACCCGGACAGAACGCGATCATGCGACGAACCCTGCCTGCCAGGCGGAGCACGCCGATGGCCAGGTTCCGCAGGGAGGCCATCGCCCGAGGGGCACTGCCGGTCCGCACCCGCGAGGCATCTTCCCCGAACGTCACATCTCTGACTTGGTGCTCCCGGTTCTCGATCGCCCAGTGCCCGCGCACGCGTTGTGCCAGGTCAGCGGGCATCGCCTGGTGAGCCGTCAGGCTGGTGACCGCGTAGACGCGTTCGAGCGTCACTTTCCCGGTGCGTACGGTGCGCCGTCGGCGGACGATCTGCAGTGCCTGGCCGGCGTGCGGGAACGGCAACCGCGGCACGGTGACGGCCTTCAGACGGCGGATCTCGTCGCGTCCGTGGGCGGCGGTGCGGGTCCGGTCCATCAGCGGCACCTCCTTCCAGGGAAGGTTCTTCACCAGCGCGTGCAGGTTCGGGTGGTTGCCCTTGAGAACGGCGATGTAGTGCGCGTTCTTCTCCTCGACCAGGAATTTCGCGTGGTCGGTCTGGGTCAGCAGGGCGTCGAAGGTCACCACCGTGCCGGCCAGGTCGAGGGGTTCGAGGAGCGGCCGGAACGCGGTGATCTCGTCGCTCTTGGCGCCGACCTCGCGCCGGGCGAGCACGATGCCGTCGCCGCGCAGCGCGGAGATCAGATGGACTCGGCGGCCGTCGGCGCGGATCGCGCCGCGCAGGGATTTGCCGTCCACCGCGATGGCCGCGTGCGCCGGGCGGGACGGCGGGTGCTCGTCCTGGCCGGCGGCGCGGGCGGTGTCCGCGCGGGCGGTGAGCCAGCCGCCGACCGCGGCGTCGAGCGCGTCGCCGTCGATGCGCTGTAGTACACGGCGCACGGTCGCCTCGCTGGGTGCCAGGTAGGGCCGGTCCGGACCGCGCAGCATGGCCCCACAGCCGAGAAGGAGCCGGTCAGGGGCATCGGCGGCCCACTCGGCGATCGCAGTGAGAGACTTCGCTCCGGCCAGGACCGCGCAGGCGGCCAGGGCCAGGACGTATGACAGTGGGTGGCGCCGGCCTCGCAAGCGGCGCGGGTCGGGCAGGCGGCGCAGCCGATTCAGCAGGTCGGGCAGTTCATGGGGGCGGGCCGGCTCGGAACCGGCGAGTTGGCCCAGCCCGGTGGGGATGGGCAATGATGGCGCAGCAGGCACGGTCTTCCGTTGTGGTGATCAGCGAACTCGACACTCCATGATCACCGGAAGCCGTGCCTGCGCGTCTGCCGGCCGATCCAGGACCATCACGGCCGAGTTGGGATACCAGGCCCATACCGGCTCTGTCGGGCCGATCGCGAGAACGACGGAGCCCTGGCAAGCACAACGACGGAGCCCTGGCAAGCACCCCGAGTTCGGGTACCTCACCCCACTCGAAACCCGAGCCAGGCTGCAGCACGACTTCACCCCCGCAGCGTAAGCATCCGCTATCCAGGATCAGGGGGGAACTTCACCGGCCGGGGCGACGAGGATCTGGATGTTCATGCCGTGCCGCTGGTGCTTTCCCGAGTAGTACGGCCGGTCGGCGGCAATCCGGTCGATCGGCAGCAGGGTGCCGTCCAGGATCGGATACGCCTTGGCCGCGGCCGTCTTCATGGCGTCGGCCAGGTGCGGCGCCAGGGCCGCCAGGACTTCCACGGTCTCACGGATGTAGCGCACCCCGCGGGGATCGGTGACCGACTCGAACTCGGCAATCAGGCCGCGGGACTTGGCCTCGTGCGGCATCCGGTCCGAGGGCTTCCAGGCGGGGCGCCACAGAGACGGGAACGACGGCAGGGGATGATGGAGGAACAAGCACGGCACCTTCGTGGATCTTGCAGCGTAGAGAACTCCATGATCCACAGGTGCCGTGCTCGTCTCCTTCCGGGGCCCGCCAGCATGATCAACCGACCCAGGCCGGGGCGATCCGGGCAAACGCCGGAGCCCTGTGTCCGTGAG
This sequence comes from Streptomyces sp. CNQ085, assembly GCF_022614595.1. Classification (GTDB taxonomy): domain Bacteria; phylum Actinomycetota; class Actinomycetes; order Streptomycetales; family Streptomycetaceae; genus Streptomyces. Next base: position 19,601 of record NZ_JAJFAU010000085.1, on the reverse strand, counting down.
AGCGTGGCACGACAGACTCAGCGACTCCGACGCGCCGCCATCCGCCTCGAAGCGTCGAGGCCAGAGCACCGACCGCACCCTCTGCAAGACAGAGGTGCCTCATACTCACAATCTGTCACCGCCGAATGCGAGACAGAGTCGAACGTCTGACAGACTCGGGCCGCTCGTTCGACAGGCCCTCTGCCGACAGCCATGGGCTGACCGCAGATGGTGCGGGCACCGATGGGGGTGCGAGCGACCGAGTGCCTCCCGCCTATGCTGGCCGGGTGAGAGGGATCGAAAGCGTGTTACGGGCGGTTAGTGACCTGCATGTGTCGTACGACGACAACCGGGCGATCGTCGAGAAGCTGGAGCCCGGGGCGCCAGGCGACTGGCTGATCGTGGCGGGTGACGTCGGAGAGCGGTTCGAGGACATCGAGTGGGCGCTCGGGGTGCTGCGGGACAGGTTCGAGCAGGTAATCTGGGTGCCCGGGAACCATGAGCTGTGGACCGTGGAGAAAGACAGCGCGAACGCGCCGCGCGGGGCGGCACGGTACGAGGCGCTGGTGGCGATGTGCCATCGCCTGGGCGTGCTGACGCCGGAGGATCCGTACCCGGTGTGGACAGGGGCGGGCGGCCCGGTGCGGATCGCACCGCTGTTCCTGCTGTACGACTACACCTTCCTGGCGCCCGGCACGTCGACGCCCGAGGAGTCGCTGGCGCGGGCCCATGAGGCCGGGATCGTCTGCACCGACGAGTTCTATCTGCACCCCGACCCGTATCCGTCGCGGGCGGCCTGGTGCGCCGCCCGGGTCGAGGAGAGCGAGCGGCGGCTGACGGAGGTGGCGGGTGACCTGCCGCTGGTGCTGGTGAACCACTGGCCCCTGCTCCGCGAGCCGACCGAGATCATGACATACCAGGAGTTCGCCCAATGGTGCGGGACGGTGCGCACCGCCGACTGGCACACCCGGTTCGGCGTGGAGGCCGTGGTCTACGGCCATCTGCACATCCCCCGGCACACGGTGTACGACGGGGTGCGGTTCGAGGAGGTGTCGCTCGGCTATCCGCGCGAGTGGCGCCGGTTCGGGCTGCGCAACGACCTCGCGCGGCAGATCGTCCCGGCCCGGGAGGTTCCGGCGGCGGTCGTGGGGAGGGTCGGCGCGTGATCGAGAACCTGATGCCGTCGAGCGTGGCGTGCGTCCACAGTTTCACCGACCGGTTCGACACCCCGCTTTTCCCGCAGGAGGAGGCCGTGATCGCCCGGGCCGTTGCCAAGCGGCGGGCCGAGTTCACCACAGTCCGTGCCTGCGCACGGGACGCGCTGGCGAAGCTCGGCCACCCGCCGGTGCCGATCCTGCCCGGGGAGCGGGATGCGCCCGGCTGGCCGGACGGTGTCGTGGGCAGCATGACCCATTGCCAGGGCTACCGCGCCGCCGTGGTGGCCCGGGCCGGCGAGGTGGCCGCTCTCGGCATCGACGCGGAGCCGGACGCACCTCTTCCGGACGGCATGCTGGAGAGCATCGCCCGCCCCGAGGACCTTGCCGCACTGGCCGCGCTGCCCACCGGGGGCCCGGCCTGGGGCCGTTTGCTGTTCAGCGCCAAGGAGTCCGTCTACAAGGCGTGGTTCCCGGTGGGCCGACGGCTCCTGGACTTCCAGGATGCCTCGGTCACCATCCTGCCGGACGGCACCTTCACAGCCCGCGTCCTGGTACCCGCCCCGCACCTGCTCGGCAGCCCTCTGAACGCCTTCTCCGGCCGCTGGACCGCCGGCAACGGGCTACTGCTGACATCGATCGCCGTACAGCCGTAGCCCGCCGCCGCGCGGCAGCGCCCGCACGCAGCCGTCTTTCTTCTCCGGCCACCCACCCGGGACTCGTTTCACGCCACCGGTCGCAGTCGGCCCACGTCGCCGACACGCTCGGCTCCGCCGCGGCGGGACTGTAAAACGATCGGTTCTGTCTCACTTCCGGTGGTGACAGCCGGTCACGGGGATGGTGGCCAGATCATCGCTCAGAAACCACGGGCAAGCGCATCGCGACAGTCGTTCTCGGGCCGCGGCCGACAGTGAGAGGCCGGCGCGACAACCTCGGCGTCTTCGATGCGCCGCTGTCTGCCGCGGAGTACCGAGGTCAGGGAACCGGACGCACTCCCTGTGAGGCGGGGGCGCCCGGTTCCCGCGCTCCGTCACCACCGGAAGCGGGACAGAGCCGTTCGATTGACCCCCTTCCGGACGATGCTGGCCGTTGTCGGACAACGCCGTGAGCATGTGTACCTCCACCCGGCACTGCCCACGCCCCCCGCTGCTCCACGAGCTGCTGGGCCCAGGTGCCGACCGCTGGCTCGACCCCACTGGTTCCCCGTCCCCGTGAGACACCACCACGGTCGCGGACCCAGATGACAGGGGGCTCTATCCGGGCCGCCCGGCGTCGTGACCGGCCTTGCCGTGCCACGAGGGTGCCGCGGGGCTCGTGGGGCGCCGCGGCACTGTTGCGTCCTCGGTCAGCCGGTGTCGGTGAGAGTCGGCTCCAGCGTCACGTAGCCCTTGCCGCCGTTCTCCCCGTTCTTCGGGCAGACCGTGTGCGTCACGGACTCCCCGGCGGCCACTTGGAACCGCAGGTCCCTGATTTCGGCGTCCGGGTCGGTATTGGTCTCGTTGGTGCCCTCGCGGAACAGGGCATCCGCGCCGAACAGCAGCGTGCCCCCATGCCCATCGCCCATGTGGCCCGGGAACTCAGCACGAATCCGGAGACGCTGCGCGCCTGGGTGGGCCGGCACGAGCGCGAACACGGACGGCGGGACGGGCCGCTGCCGGTGGACAAGCGGGCCCGGCTGAAGGAACTGCGGCGCCGGGGCCGGATCTCGTCGGGCGTGACTTCACCACCGACGCGCCCAGCCGACGACGGAGCGCGCGGCGGAGAAGAGTCAATAATGACATTCGTTTTCATGTATAGTCCTGGCAGTCATAAACCAGGAGGTTCGCCATGGCCGTACCCAAGCGGAAGATGTCCCGCAGCAACACCCGCCACCGCCGCGCCCAGTGGAAGGCCCGCACCCCGCAGCTGGTGCCGATCACCGTGGACGGCGCGTCCTATCTGGTGCCGCAGCACCTGGTCAAGGCATACCAGCGTGGCCTGCTGCGACCTGAGGACTGAGAACGGTATGACACACCAGCGGCTGCCGGTGACCGTCCTGTCCGGGTTCCTCGGCGCGGGCAAGACCACCCTGCTCAATCACATCCTGGCCAACCGCCAGGGCCTGCGGGTGGCGGTCATCGTCAACGACATGAGCGAGGTCAACATCGACGCCGCCCTGGTCCGCGGCGGCCAGGCGGCCCTGTCGCGCACCGAGGAGCGCCTGGTGGAGATGACCAACGGGTGCATCTGCTGCACCCTCCGCGACGACCTGCTGGAGGAGGTCGACCGCCTCGCCCGCGAGGGAAGGTTCGACCACCTGCTCATCGAGTCCAGCGGCATCTCCGAACCGATGCCGGTCGCCGCCACCTTTGCCTTCCCCCGCGACGACGGCGCCACCCTGGCGGACCTCGCCGACCTGGACACCATGGTCACCGTCGTCGACGCCGCCAACTTCCTGCCCGAACTGACCGCCGGGGACGGGCTCGCCGAGCGGGGCCTGAACCAGTACGAGGACGACGAGCGCACCGTCAGCGACCTGCTGATGGACCAGATCGAGTTCGCCGACGTGATCGTGCTCAACAAGCTCGACCTCGTCGGCGCCGGGGACGCCGACCGGCTACGGGCCGCGCTCACCCGGCTCAACCCTGCCGCCCGCATCGTGCCCGCCACCCACGGGCGGGTGGACCTCGGTGAGGTCCTGGGCACCGGGCTGTTCGACCTGGAGAAAGCGCAGCAGGCACCGGGCTGGGTGATGGAGCTCAACGGCGACCACATACCGGAGACCGAGGAGTACGGCATCTCCTCCACCGTCTTCCACTCCACCAGGCCCTTCCACCCCGAGAGGCTGTGGTCCTTCGTGACCGAGCGCCTCGGCAGCGGGGAGTTCGGACAGGTCCTGCGCTCCAAGGGCTTCTTCCACCTGGCCTCACGCCCGCATGCGACCGGACTGTGGTCCCAGGCCGGCTCCGTCGCCCGCTTCGAGCCATCCGGGGCCCGCGAGACAGGAGACGGCCAGGGGCAGGAACTGGTGTTCATCGGCACCGGCCTGCGACCGAACCCCCTCCGGACCGCCCTGTCCTCGTGCCTGCTGGCCGACGGCGAGGCGACTCCGTCCCACGATCCGTTCCCCTCGTGGGACACCTACGGCATCGAGGACGCCTGCGAACACGACCACCCGCGGCCGCTGCCTGCGGCGTGAGGACTTCGGGCCGGTCGGTGGTGCAGCCGCGGCGCCGCCCTGTCCAGTGCCTCACCGTCCGATCGCCGGACCGGTGAAGCGGCCGTCGCCGGTGCGGGTGAGCACCCCCTCCCGCACCGGTACGGCGAGCGAACGGCGGACGATCCGGCGGTGGCACGGATCCGCCGAATCGGCCGGAACACCCGACGGCCCCCTGGAGGACGAGGCAACGGGAAAACGAAAACCGTTTCCCATAGAGTGTCACCATGGCCAGTGACGCCGCGTCACCGACGGGTTTCCTCGCACCCGGGGAAGGACCCGCATCCCGTGCACCACAGGAGTTCCGTGCGACACAGCGGCCCCAGGGAGGGCCGCGGGCACGGAAGGAGCAAGCCCCGCCCCCTTCCTGCGGCGGGGCCGCCCCGTCGGCGCGCACGGCGTCCGCACGGGCACCCGAGAGGCGGCCCACCGCTCGAACACACCGGGACGCCCCGGCGGACGACGCCCTCCGGGCCCCCGACCGGTGGTCCCCGCTCCCCGGAACCCGCCGACGACAGGCGACGGTCCTGCGATTACTCGAAGGACTGGAGGTGTTCGCCGGCGCCCGGCAGATCCACCGGCGCCTCCAGCGCCAGGGGGACCCGGTCAGCCTGAGCACCGTGTACCGGGCGCTCGCCGCCCTGGAACGCCTCGGCCTGGTCGATGTCGTGCGCGACGGCAGCGGGGGGAAGGCCTACCGCTACAGGGACACCACCGAGCACCGGCACTACCTGGTCTGCCGCGATTGCGGGTACAACGTGCCGGTACCCTGCCGGGAATTCGAGGAGTGGCTGGCGGCGACGCAGCGGCGGTACGGATTCGCCGACGTACGCCACATGCTCGTCTTCGAAGGACGATGTCGAAAGTGCCTGGATGAGCGGACAGCCTGACGGCCCGCACCCCGGCCACCGGAGCGGCCGGGCCGGAAGGCCTCGGCGGGGTTCGCCCAGGAGCCTCACCCCCGGCCGGGTTGAGCACCTGCCCGCTCTTGCGCCGCATGAGGGCAGGCCGGCCGGGGAAGTCCCCAGACGCGCCCGAGCGCCTCACCGGTCAGCACCGCCCGCCCCGCGCAGCCGGCCGACACGTCGTCGAGCCTCAAACGTGAACCGGTGCCCCTCTTCCCCGATGACACGCGGCAGCAGTCGGCTCATCGATCCGACCCAGCTCTCGATCACCAAGAGATGTCCCACGGCCCACCCTTCGCACAGCACAGCATGAGCATGACCCCGAAGAGATTAACGGTTGTCGTTTTCATTTTCGCCTGCTGGAGTACCGGGGCTTCGGGCGGCGACCGCGAGACCGAGGGGCCCGGTGAGCCTTCGCGGCACACCGCCGCGGCGGTGGTCGGGCCAAGCGCGTCCACGGTCGGGCGACATCCGGCCCGGGAGCCGATAGGCACATCAGAGCCGGTGGCAGCCGGGGCCGGTTCGAGCCGTCCGCCGACCCGCGGAAGACCGAGATCGGCGCTTCGGTCCGGCTTCGTAACCCCTGTGGCCGTACCCGGCGGCGACGAATACGACCACAAGATCATCAGTAAACTCGCGATCAGAAAACGATCAAACAGCGACGTTGAGGTGAGCACAGAAAGTCATCGATCGACAGATTCGATCCTCTTTTAAGCTCAAGCACAAAAAACACACACCCTCTCTCCACAACAGTCCCGATGGGCTAGATTGACCATGCTTCAGCTGTCCGGGTGTGAAGCGAGCAAGATGATCTATGGGGGTCGGTGCTGCGGAGGTCCGGCAGCAGCATTCCCCAGCACCGGGCATGGGGATGATCAATTCTCGAGCTGCAGGGGGGCTCGGGCGCGGGGAGCGTCCGGGGTTTCGGCGGGTCCGCGCACATCTCGGGGGTCCGGCAGGGCATGCGAGTCCGCTGCCGCCGGAACGGAGTGTTCGAGCGACTCCGAGCAGCCGGGACGTCGTGCGCGGGGGCGGAGTCTCCCGCGGGGAGGAACAGCGTTAGGCGAACACGTCGAACCACTGGACCTTGGGGGGTTCTGTGCGACAAGGGGGATTGGCCAGCTCGTCTCCGTCAGCGCACGGGCGTCTGGCGAACGGAGTCGTCGGCCGGCCTGCGGTCGGCTGGGAGCAGCGGTACCGCCGTACCGTGATCATCAGCGATACGGTGACCACCGCTTTCGTGGTGGCGGCGATCGGCAACTTCTTCGGGGTCCGGGACGCGGCCGACTGGCACGAGAAGTGGGGAATACTCGCCTTCGGCACCGAGCTGCTGGTGCTGGGGGCGCTTGCGGCGAACCGGTCGTGGGCTCCGGCCGTGCTCGGCCAGGGCGCCGAGGAGTTCCGCCGGCTCGGGCGCTCGCTGTTCACGGCGACCGTCGTACTGGCGCTCGGTGGGATAGCCCTCACCTCGCGCAACATCAAACTCTGGATCTTCGTCGCGATTCCCGCGATCGCGCTCATCACCACGACCGCGCGGTACCTGCTGCGTCTCTGGCTGCACAAGGAGCGGAAGGAGGGGCGTTGCCTGCGACCGGTGCTCGCGGCCGGGAGCCCGGACACCGTGCGGGACCTGATCGCCCGCACCCGCAAGTTCCCGCACTTGGGCTGGCGGGTGGACGCGGTGTGCACACCGGACGGCCTCGGACCGGACGGCGACCGTCTGGAAGGGGTTCCGATCGTCGGCCGGCTGACGGACGTCGCGGGCCACATACGCCGCGACGGCTACCGTGTCGTCGCGATCACACCGGACCCCCACTGGTCGCCGGACCGGCTCCAGCGGCTGGCCTGGAATCTCGAGGGCAGCGACGCCGAGATGGTCGTGGCCCCCGTGCTGATGGAGGTGGCCGGTCCGCGGCTGCACATAGACGCGGTGCTCGGGATCCCCCTGCTGCGGGTCAGCATGCCCGCCTTCACCGGGGGCCGCCGAGTGGTGAAGGAGGTTGTCGACCGGGTGGGCGCGGCGGTCCTCCTGCTCCTGTTCGCTCCGCTGATGGTGGTCGTCGGGGCACTCGTGACGCTGGACAGCCGGGGCGGGCCGTTCTACTGCCAGCGCAGGGTAGGCAAGGACGGCCACGAGTTCACCATCGTCAAGTTCCGCACCATGGTCGCCGGGGCCGACAGGGCACGTGCCGAGCTGGCCGACCGCAACGAGGGTGCCGGTCTGCTGTTCAAACTCCGCCGGGATCCGCGGGTGACCCGGGTGGGGGCGGTGCTGCGCCGGTACTCGATCGACGAGCTCCCGCAGCTTCTCAACGTGCTCACCGGGTCGATGTCGCTCGTCGGTCCGCGGCCTCCGTTACCGGAGGAGTCCGCCGCGTACGGACCGGACATCCGGCGGCGGCTGCTGGTCAAGCCCGGGCTCACCGGCCTGTGGCAGATCAGCGGACGCAGCGACCTGTCGTGGGAGGAGACGGTCCGGCTGGACCTGCGGTACGTGGAGGACTGGTCGCTCGCTCTGGACACGGTGATCCTGTGGAAGACACTGCGTGCGGTGATCCACGGCCAGGGGGCCTATTGATGCGCGGGGGGCCGGGACCCGAAGGTCCCGTCGGCGCGCGGACCGCAGGCCGGGAGGGCCTGTCTGAGGAGGGGAACGAATCGTGAAGGTCAGTGTTTTCGGGCTCGGCTACGTGGGCTGTGTGTCGTCCGCGTGCCTGGCCGGCATGGGCCACCAGGTCGTCGGGGTGGACGTGAACCGGGTGAAGGTCGACCTGGTCAACGACGGCAGGGCCCCCGTGGTCGAGGAGCGCATCGGCGAGCTCGTCGCCGAGGTCGTGCGGAGCGGGGCGTTACGTGCCACTGATGACGTCCGCGAGGCGATCGCGGACAGTGAGGTGTCGCTGGTCTGTGTGGGCACGCCGTCGGAGGCCAACGGCAGTCTGTGCACCACGTACCTGGAACGGGTCACCGAGCAGATCGGCGCCGCGCTGGCCGAGCGGGGCGGGCGGCACACCGTCGTGTTCCGCAGCACCATGCTCCCGGGCACCTGCCTGAACCTGCTGGTGCCGATCCTGGAGAAGCACGTCGGCGGCACCGCCGGGGTGGACGTCGGGGTCGCGGTCAACCCGGAGTTCCTGCGCGAGGGCACGAGCGTGCGGGACTTCTTCGACCCGCCCAAGACCGTCATCGGCGAACTCGATCCGGCCAGTGGCGATGTGGTGGCGGCGCTGTACGACGGCCTGCCCGGCGAGGTGTTCCGGGTGCCAATCCCGACGGCCGAGGCGGTCAAGTACGCGGACAACGCCTTCCACGGCCTCAAGATCGGTTTCGCGAACGAGCTGGGCGCGGTGTGCCAGGCGCTCGGGGTGGACTCGCACCGGGTGATGGACGTGTTCCTGGCCGACCGCAAGCTGAACATCAGCCCCGCCTACCTGCGGCCCGGCTTCGCCTTCGGCGGCTCCTGCCTGCCCAAGGACCTGCGCAGCCTGGTCCACGCGGCGCGGCGGGCCGATGTCTCGGTGCCCATCCTCTCCCATGTGCTGCCCTCCAACTCCGACCACCTGCAGCGCGCGGTGGATCTGGTCGAGCGCACCGGCAAGCGCCGGGTGGGCCTGTTCGGGCTGTCCTTCAAACCCGGTACCGACGACCTGCGCGAGAGTCCGCTCGTCGAACTGGCCGAGAGGCTCTTCGGCAAGGGCTACGACCTGCGGATCCACGACGCCAACGTGAGCCTGTCCCGGTTGCTCGGCGCGAACCGCGAGTACATCGAGGACCGGCTGCCGCACCTCGCCCGGTTACTCGCGGATTCCGTCGACGAGGTACTCGAGCATGCCGAGGTGTGCGTGGTCGGGACCAGGGATCCGGAAGTGCTGTCGGCTCTGCCTCACGGCGGCGGCCCGCTGATCGTCGATCTCGTCCGCCTTCCCGACGCCGAGGCGCGCCGGGCCGAACCGGGGTACGTAGGCCTTGCTTGGTGACACATCGTCCGACAACACGGCCGGCGGCCGGCCGGGCCGGCGCGCGCTGGTCCTGGTGGAGAACCTGTCAGTGCCGTTCGACCGCCGGGTGTGGCAGGAGTGCACGACGCTGCGCGACGCGGGCTGGGAGGTTCATGTCATCTGTCCCCGGGGGAGCAAGCGGGACACGGAGCCGGAAGCGGAGATCGACGGGGTGCGGATCCACCGCTACCCGCTGCGCGCGGCCACCAAAGGTCCAGCCGGCTACCTGCGGGAGTACGGATCTGCGCTGTGGCATACGTTCCGGCTGGCCCGGAAGGTCGGTCCGGTCGACGTGGTCCACGCCTGCAACCCGCCCGACCTGCTGTTCCTGCCGGGGGTGTGGCTGAAGCGGCGCGGAGCGCGGTTCGTCTTCGACCAGCACGACCTGGTGCCCGAGCTGTACCTCTCCCGGTTCGACCGCGGCGAGGACCTGCTCTACCGCGCCGTGTGCGCGCTGGAACGGCTCACCTACCGGGCCGCGGACGTGGTGCTCGCCACGAACGAGAGCTACCGGGACGTCGCGGTGCGCCGTGGCGGCCGGCTGCCGAAGGATGTCTTCGTGGTGCGCAGCGCGCCCGACACCGACCGGTTCCGTCCCGTACCGCCCGAGCCGGAGCTGAAGCGCGGCAAGCCCCATCTGCTGTGCTATCTCGGCGTCATGGGTCCACAGGACGGTGTCGACTACGCCTTGCGGGCCCTGGCGAAACTCCGGGACGAGATCGGGCGGACCGACTGGCATGCGGTGTTCGTCGGCGGCGGCGACACCTTCGACTCGATGGTGGAGCTGTCCCGGCGGCTCGGGCTCTCGGAACAGGTGCAGTTCACCGGGCGCGTCCCGGACGCCGACCTGGTGCGCTACCTGTCCACCGCGGACGTGTGCCTCTCCCCCGACCCTCGCAATCCGCTCAACGACGTGTCGACCATGAACAAGGTCCTGGAGTACATGGTGATGGGCCGGCCGATCGTCTCGTTCGACCTGAAGGAGGCTCGCGTCTCCGCCGGTGACGCCGCCGTCTACGCACCCGCCAACGACGAGGCCGAGTTCGCCGGGCTCATCGCGCGACTGCTGGACGATCCCGGGAAGCGGGCCCGGATGGGTGAGGTCGGCCGGGAGCGGATCAGTGGACCGCTCTCCTGGCGGAACTCCCAGGCGTCGCTGCTCGGCGCCTACGCCGCCGCCTGCCGTGGCCACGTTCCGGTCTCGACGGGTGACCCGCGCCGAGTGGGCAGGAGAGCACGCCGTTGAACGACGACACCGTACGCCTGGCCACGGTCTGGCGGATCGTCCGTCTGCGCTGGCGGCTCCTCGCCGTCGTCGCCGTGACGGGCGCTCTGGTCGGCTACGGCACCTCCTTGCTGTTTCCGCCGCGGTACACGGCATCGGCATCGGTGCTGCTGCCGGGGGCGTGGGGGGAACGCGAGCTGCTGACCCAGACGGAGATCGCGACCAGCTCGGTGGTACTCGACCGCGCGGCCGTCTCGCTCGACTGGACCGGGGTGAGCGACGGCGAGCTGCGGGAGCGGGTGAGTGCCAAGGTCACCGACGGCAACGTCATCGAGATCTCGGGCACGGCCGACACCCATGAGCGCGCACAGCGCCTCTCCGACCAGGTGGTCCGGGAGTACATCGCGTTCACCGCGCGGATCGCCGGCGACGGCTCCGGCACCGAAGCGGAGGCAGGGCCCGAGACGCTCCAGGAGACAGTGGTACGCACCATCCACCGCATCACAGAGCTGGCCGATGCGGCCGGCCGCGGGCAGACCGTGGAAAGCGTGCAGACCCGAACAGAGCTCGTGAAGCTGCGCACCGCCTTGCAGAAGGCCGTCGACAGCCTGGAACGGGCCGGTCCGTCCGCCGACATGGCCGACGTGGTCGTCATGGGGCCGGCCGGCCGGCCGACCGGCGCGGTCCCGCCGACGCGGACGCAGTTCGTCGTCGCCGGAGCGCTGCTGTTCCTCCTGGCGGTGATCGTCGGCCACCTCGCCGTCGTGTCACGGACGAGCCGCCGACCGCGCACCGAGAGAGAGGTCGCTGCGGCGATGGGCTCAGCGCCGCTGGGCACCGTCGGCGTGTCCGGTGAACCACACGTACGCCGGTCGGGGAGATGGGCCCGGATCCGTCGAATGCTGGGCCTGGACATCCGATGGGACGTGTCCGCCCCCCGGACATCCGGCGACGAGGCCGACCGGGAGATCCTCTTCCAGCGGGTGTGCTCGCGTCTCCGGGACCGGCTGTCGGCCCCCCGGCGGCTACTGGTCGTTGTACCGGAAGGCGACGAGATCGCCTTCCGGGCCGCCGGGCAACTCGTCGCCTATGCCGGGAGCGACCCGCTGCTGCGGGTCGTGGAGGTCTCGGTGTCCCGGCCGGTGCTCCCTGACCGTGACACCGAGTCCGGTGCCCTGGCCGTGCTCAGCGCGGGCAGCCTGACCGCTCCGGAACTCGCCGGCGTCTCCGAGGCGTGCGCGGAGGCCCGGTACGAGGTTGTCGGCACCGTCCTCGCCGCCCTCCACGACACACCGGGCCGGGTCCGCACGGCGCGGTCCACAGGCCGCTCCCGGAAGAACGGCACATCCGCGCCCGCGGTCGGCGACGACGCGGAGGGAAGGCCGGGGTGACAATGAGCACGGCGTCGGATCCCTCGGCCGCCGCTCCGCTGCTGGACCTGCAGACGCTGGTGGCCGCGGTGCGCAGGAGGCGCCGTCTGTGGTGCTCCACGGCGCTTCTGGGTCTACTCCTCGGCGTGGCGGTCGCGGTCCTGCTGCCACCGCCGCCGACCGCGGTGACCAAGGTGCTGGTCGCGCACCAGGGAGACCAGCCGAACGACCCCGGAACGCTGATTCGCACCGACGCCGCTCTGCTGCGGACCACACGGATCGCCGGCGAAGCCCTGCGGTCCCTGGGGTCCTCGGGGAAACCGGAGGACTTCATGCGGGATTACTGGGGCACCGGCTTGACCAACAACCTGCTGCAGATCAACGCGACCGGCGGTAGCGACGCGGAAGCGGTGGCCCGCGCCGGGGCACTGGCCGACGCGTTCATCGCGGACCACACGAGGCGGATGCGGGAAGCGGCGGACGCCGAGGCCGAAGGCCTGCTCGACCAGCGCGACCGGTTACGCGACGAGCTCGCACAGGTCAACGAGGAGATCGGGGAAGGACCGTCGCAGAGCGGGCCGGAGGCGTCGGCGTACAGGGAGTCCCTCTTCGCCCGTCGGGCCGAACTCACCTCGCAGATATCCGATTTCGGTGAGCGCGCCGCGCAAGCGCGCGTCGGTACGCCCCGGCTCATCGCCGGCACACAGATCGTGGACGCACCGCACGCGGTGCGGCACTCCCTGCCCAGGACCGCCGCGACCAACGCGGCTCTCGGGTCCGCTCTCGGACTCGCCCTCGGACTCGCGGTGGCCGCGGTCTGCGCGGTGACGGCGGACCGCCCCGTGCTGCGCGGGGAGATCGCGGCGAACCTCGGTGCCTCGGTCATCGCGGAGCTGCCCCGCCGGCCGGTCGCGCCATGGCGGCACAGGTGGAACAAGACAGAACAGGAACGGCTCACCGCGTCCCTGGCCCGCGCCGTGCGCGACTCCACGGAGCCGGTTTCACTGCTGGAACTCGGCGCCGCGCGCAACGCGCGCATGATCGCGCTGGATCTTGCCGGAGCACTGGCCGAGGAGGGGCCGACGGTCGTCGTCGACGGCCTGCCCGGCCGGCGGCTCTCCGATCACCACCCGAAACCCGGGGACCCGGCCGTGATCGACGGTGAGCGTGCCGCGGCCGCGTCGCACCGGGGGCACCGGCTCGGCGTCGGCTCGGTGGCGCCGGGCACGGCCTGGACCGATCTGCGGTACCTCGGCACGCGGACCGTGCTCGTCGTGCGCGCTGGATACGGCAGCGCCGCATGGCTGCACACCGTGGCACGGCAGCTCGCGGACCAGCGCATCGCGGTGATCGGTGTGGTGCTGATCGATCCCGATCCGCGTGACCGGACCGACGGCACGCTGTGGAACGGGCCGCACGCCGCGCCGCGCACGGAGCGGCTGCCGGTGATGCGGACGGCACGGGTCCCGGACGACGACCAGGAGGCGCGGTAGGACATGTGTGGTATCGCAGGCACTTACCGGTGGCCGGAGGGGAAGGCGGTGGCCGACCGGCTCACCGACACCCTCGCCCACCGCGGTCCGGACGGGACGGGCAGGTACAGCCATCGCGCCGGTGACGGCGAAGTGCACCTCGGGCACCGCCGGCTGGCCATCGTCGACCTGTCCGGGACCGGCGCCCAGCCGATGGCCTCGGGCGGCCTCGTCCTGACCTACAACGGCGAGCTGTACAACGCGCCCGAACTCCGTGCCGAACTGGCCGCCGCCGGGGTGCGCTTCCGCGGCACCTCCGACACCGAGGTGCTGCTGGAGGCATGGCGGCGCTGGGGCACGGACTGCCTGCCCCGGCTGCGCGGCATGTTCGCGTTCGGGGTCTTCGACGAGCGGACCGGCGATCTGGTGCTCGCCCGCGACCAGCTCGGGATCAAGCCGCTGTTCCTGCTCCGGCGTGGCGGGGGCCTGGTGTTCGCCTCCGAACTCAAGGCGCTCGCCGCTGTGACCGGCAGGCCGCTGGAGGTGGACCATGCGGCGCTGGTGGCCTCGCTGCTGTACTACTGGGTGCCGGACTCGCGGTGCGCGTTCCGGGAGGCGGAGAAGCTGCCGCCGGGGAGCTGGCTGAGGTGCCGGCCCGACGGCCGGGTGGAGCGCGGGCGGTACTGGCGTCTGGAGGAGGTCGCCGCCGAGGCCGGGGAGCGGGCCCGGGCCGGCGAGCAGCCGGACGTCGCCGCCGTCGTCGAGGAGTCGACCCGGCGTCACCTGATCTCCGACGTCCCCGTGGCGACCTTCCTCTCCGGCGGGCTGGACTCCAGCTACCTGACCGCGCTGGCGGCCCGGGAGCGGCCCGGGATCTCCGCTTACACGATCGGGTTCCGCGCCGAGGACGCCAGGTTCGAGGCGATGCCGGACGACCTGCGCTATGCCCGGCAGGTGGCCGAGCGGTTCGGCGTCGACCTGCACGAGATCGAGATCGCCCCGGACGTGCTCGACCTGCTGCCGCGGATGACGTACCACCTGGACGAGCCGATCGGCGACCCCGCCGCGATCAACACCTTCCTGATCTGCTCGGCCGCCCGGGAGGCCGGGGTCAAGGTGATGCTCTCGGGCATGGGCGCCGACGAACTGTTCGCCGGTTACCGCAAGCACCTGGCCAACCTGCTCGCGCTGCGCTACCAGCGCGTCCCGCGGCCCCTGCGGCGCGGCCTGTCCGCGGCCGTGGAACGGCTGCCGGTCGCCACGGCCCGCCGGGGGTACCGGTCGGTGCGCTTCGCGAAGCGGTTCCTCTCCTTCGCAGATCTGCCGGAGGAGACCGCGTTCCGGCGCAGCTACACCATGTACGACCGGGAGGAGCTGCTCGCCCTGGTCGATCCGGACCTGGCCGGGGCGGTCGACGACGTGCTGGGCGAGCACGCGGACGTCTACCGGGACAACGACCTCGACGACTTCGTCAACCGCATGTGCCTGGGCGACGCCCGGATGTTCCTGCCGGGCCTGAACCTCGCCTACACCGACCGGTCGAGCATGGCCGCGTCGACCGAGGTGCGGGTGCCCTTCGTGGACGTCGATGTGGTCAGGGCGGCTTTCGCCGTGCCCGGCGATGCCAAGATCGTCGGGCGGCAGGGCAAGGCCGTCCTCAAGGAGGCGGCCGGCTCCGTCCTGCCCCGGGAGATCGTGTACCGGCCCAAGGGCCTGTTCAGCGCCCCGCTGCGCGCATGGATGAGCCGGGATCTGGCACCGCTGGTGCGCGAGGTGGTCAACGACGGCGCGCTCGTCCGTTCCGGGTTCCTGCGCCGCGACGCGCTGGCGCGGCTGGTCGCCGAGGACGCCGCCGGGCACCGGGACTTCTCCAAACATCTGTGGCACGTGCTGACCCTCGAGTACTGGTATCGCGGCGCGACCTCCGGGTCCGGCCTGAACTCTCCCCTGACGGCATAGAGACAAACGGCATAGAGAACAAGAGGACTTCGGGTGAAACAGGTCGTGCAGAACTACAAGAACGGCGAGCTGGCGCTGCTCGACGTGCCGGTGCCGGGGTGCAAGCCGGGCGGTGTGCTGGTCCGCAGCGCCTACTCGCTGATCTCCACCGGGACCGAGCTCATGAAGGTGTCCGAGGCGGGCATGTCGATGCTGGGCAAGGCCCGCTCCCGGCCGGACCAGGTGGCCAGGGTCGTGCAGAGCGTGGCCACCAACGGGGTTCCCGCCACCTACCGCAAGGTGATGGGCAAACTGGACTCCTACACGCCGCTGGGCTATTCGCTGTGCGGAGTGGTCGAGCAGGTCGGCGGCGGGATCGACGATGTTTCGGTCGGTGATCTCGTGGCCTGCGCCGGCAACGAGCACGCGCTGCACGCCGAACTGAACTGGGTGCCGAAGAACCTCTACGCCCGGGTGCCGGACGGGCTCGCGCCGCGTTACGCGGCCTTCGGCACCGTCGGTTCGATCGCGCTTCAGGGCGTGCGCCGCGGTGAGCCGCAGCTCGGCGACGTGGCGCTGGTGATCGGCCTGGGGCTGATCGGGCAGCTGGTGGCGCAGTTGCTGACCGCCTCGGGGGTGCGCGTCGTCGGGGCCGATCCCGACCCGGCGCGCTGCGAGCTGGCCGAACGCCTGGGCGCGGCGGCCTGCGGCGGCCCCGGCTCCGCGGCCGTGGAGACCGCCGTCGCCGAGCTCACCGGCGGTCTGGGCGTGGACCAGGTGTACCTGGCCGCCGGCGGCGGCGGCAACCAGCCCGTCGAGCTGGCCGCCCGGCTGAGCCGGGACCGGGGCCGGGTGGTCGACATCGGCAAGTGCCGCCTGGACCTGCCGTGGAACGCGTACTACGAGAAGGAGCTCGACGTCCGCTTCTCCCGCAGTTACGGACCCGGGCGCTACGACCCGGAGTACGAGCTGGAGGGGCGGGACTACCCGATCGGTTATGTGCGCTGGACCGAGCGCCGCAACCTGGCGTGTTTCCTCGATCTCCTCGCCCGGGGCCGCGTCGACGTGGAGCCCCTGGTCTCCCACACGGCCGACTTCGACGACGCCGTCGAGACCTACCGGAGTCTGGAGGAGGGCGCCCTGAAGGCCGTGGCCGTGCTGTTCCGCTACCCCGGTGGCGCGGAGCGGCCCGAGCGCACGCGGGACGCCGGGAAGGCCCCGGCTCCGGCGGTGGCCGTGCCCGAGGTGCGCGGCGGCCAAGAGCCCGCACCGGCCCGGCGGGTCAGGACGTCGGTGCGGCTGGCGTTCGTCGGCGCGGGGGCCTACGCGACATCGATGCTGCTGCCGCACCTGGCGCAGCGCGACGACGCCGTGTTGTCCACGGTGGTCACCACGACGGCGCTGTCCGCCGCCAACGCGAAGCGGAAGTTCGGCTTCGAGGCGGCGACCACCGATCTGGACGCCGTGCTCGGCGACCCGGATGTCGACGCGGTGTTCGTGGTCACTCGCCACAGCTCGCACGCCGCGCTGACCCGGAAGGCGCTGGTGGCAGGCAAGGCGGTGTTCGTGGAGAAGCCGCTGGCGCTCACCGAGGAGGAGCTGTCCGACGTGGTCGCGGCGGTGGAGGAGTCCGGCAACGACCGGCTGCAGGTGGGCTTCAACCGCCGCTTCGCGCCGCTGCTGCGGGAGGCCCGACAGCGGTTCGGCCCCCGGAACGGCCCCGCGAGCCTGCGCTACCTGGTCAACGCGGGCCGGCTGGAGCACGGCAGCTGGTACCTCCGGCAGGACGCCGAGGGCTCTCGGTTCACCGGCGAGGGCGGGCACTTCGTCGACACGGCGAGCTGGCTGCTGGGGGCCGACCCGGTCTCGGTGTACGCGACCGCCGCGTCCGGCGGCGAGGACCTCCAGGTCGTGCTGTGCTACCCAGGCGGGTCCACCGCCACCATCGGCTACGTCACCACCGGGCCGGCCTCCTTCCCCAAGGAGACCGTGGATCTGGTCGCGGACGGCCGCGCGCTGCGGCTCGACGACTTCGTCCGCGCCTCGGTATACGGACGCAGGCGGTGGGTCAGCTCCCGGCTGCCGAAAGCCCGGGACAAGGGTCAGCGCGCCGAGCTGGACGCGTTCCTCAGGGCCGTGCGGACCGGCGGCCCCATGCCGGTGCCGCTTCGGTCCCTGGTCGCCACCACGGCCGCCACTCTCGCCGTGCGGACCAGCCTGGCCGAGGGCGCGCCGGTGACGCTGACGGGGGCGCGATGACAGTGAGTGCGGGGAGTGCGGGCTGGTACCTGCGGCGGCTGTCCCGGATGGGGCCGCGGGAGGTCGGCGGCCGGGTGGGCGACGCGGTGCGCAGGCGGCGGTGGCGGTCGGCGCGTCCGGACCGCCCGCGCGTGACTGGCGCCCGGTTCACCGCGGTCCTGCCCGAGGGGACGATCGACGCGGTGCCTCCGGACGCCGCCAAGCGCCTCGTCGCCGAGGCGGACCGGCTGATGGCCGGGCACGCGGAGTTCTTCGGGGTGGTCCGCGACGACCTGGCCGACCCGGACTGGTGGTACGACCCGAAGACCGGGCGCCGGGCCCCGCAGGGCTACGCCTTCGACGTGCCCTACCGGAACGAGGACACGGTCGGGGACATCAAGCAGATCTGGGAGCCTTCCCGGCACCAGTACCTCACCGTGCTCGCCGCCGCCTACGCGGTCACCGGGGACGAGCGTTACGCCCAGCGGGTGGCCGAACACCTGCGGTCGTGGTGGGCGGTCAACGCGCCCCTGCGCGGAGTGCACTGGACCAGCGGCATCGAGCTGGGGATCCGGCTGCTGTCCTGGGTGTGGATTCGCCGGCTGCTCGACGGCTGGCCCGGGGCGGCCGGGTTGTTCGAGGGCAACCCGGTGGCGCTGGACCAGATCTGGCACCACCAGCGCTGGCTGGCCGCCTTCCCCAGCCGGGGGTCCTCGGCGAACAACCACGTCATTGCCGAGGCCGCCGGGCAGGCCGCCGCGGCCTGCGCGTTCGGGTGGTTCCCCTCCTCGGAGCGCTGGCGGGCCGAGGCGCTGCGGTCGCTGGAGCGCCATCTGCGGAGCAACACCTTCGGATCAGGCCTCAACCGCGAACTGGCGACCGAGTACCACGGGCTGGTACTGGAGCTCGGCCTGGCCGCGGTGGCCGAGGCGGACGCGGCCTGTGTACCGGTCCCCGCGTCGGTCCGGCTGGTGCTGCTGCGGATGACCGACGCGCTCGCGGCCGTCGTGGACGACCGGCTGCGGCCGCCGCGCCAGGGCGACGCGGACGACGGGCACGGCCTGGTCGTGGACGGCGCGGGCACCGACCGCTGGGGCTCCCTGCTGGCCACCGGGGAGGCGGTGTTCGGCCGGCTCGCCTGGTGGCCGGTGGTGACCGGGACCGATGTGCGCACCCCGCTGCTGGCCGCGCTCGTCCGGCCCACCGCACCGGTCGTGTCGCGCCCGGCGGGCCGGCCGGCCCACTTCGCCGACGCGGGGCTCACCATACTGCGCGGTCCGGAGGGGATCTGGTGCCGCTGCGACGGTGGTCCGCACGGGTTCCTGTCCATCGCCGCGCACGCCCACGCGGACGCGCTGTCCGTGGAGGTCCGGCACGACGGGGTCGACGTGCTCGCCGACCCGGGGACCTTCTGCTACCACGGGCAGCCCGAGTGGCGACAGTACTTCCGGTCGACCCTCGGCCACAACACCCTGCAGCTGGACGGCGTCGACCAGTCCGTCTCCGGCGGCCCGTTCCTGTGGACCCGGCATGCCCGCAGCCGCGTCCTGGCCGTGGACGCCCTTGGCGCCTCCCACGGGGGAACGGCCCATTGGTGCGCCGAGCACTACGGTTACCGGCGCTCCGTGCACCACCGCCGGGTGGAGCTGACGGCCGCGAGCCGGGAGCTGAAGGTGATCGACAAGGTGCGCGGCCCGCGCAGGGCGGTGCGCCTGGCGTTCCACCTCGGCCCGGCGATCACCGCGGAGCTGGTGGGGAACCGGGCGCAGCTCACCTGGGCCCGGGACGGTGAGGACCGCTCCGCGGCGCTCGACCTGCCCGGGCAGCTGCGCTGGCGGGCGCACCGCGGCGAGAGCGACCCGCCACTCGGCTGGTACTCCGCCGGCTTCGGGCGCAGGGAGCCCGCCACCACGCTGGTCGGCACCGGCTTCGCCGACGGCGTGGAGGAGTTCACCACCGTTCTCGGTTTCCGCGGTTAGGGGGTTTTCCGATGGATCTCCGTGCCGGACTCCGCGATACCGCGGAAATCCACCGGAAGCCTCCGGGGGAAGGGCAGGTGGCCGCCGGGCGGCGGTACCGGGCGAGGCCGGTGACGCCGGAACCGCGGACCCCGCGGGCCGCGGCAG
>NZ_JAJFAU010000084.1:17209-21968 GCF_022614595.1 Streptomyces sp. CNQ085 | reverse complement strand
GGCCAGCGCGGTGCCGCCCGCGGCGAGGGCGAGACGCGCTGGCCTGGGCCGCGCACCGGCTGCTGCCGGGGGTACCGATGCTGACCGCGGCGGTCGTGCTGGGCGTCGCCGCCGCCCATCTGCCGGGAACGGGCCGCCTCGTCTCCGGCGCGGGCCGGCCCGGTCTCTCCCTGGCCGGGAAGCGGCTGATGCGCGTCGGCGTGGTGCTGCTGGGCCTGGAGCTGAGTCTGGGCGACGTGCTGGGTCTGGGCTGGGCGACCGTCGGCATGGTGCTGGCGGTGGTGGCCTCGACCTTCTTCGGCACCCTGTGGCTGGGCCGCCGGCTCGGGTTGCGCGGGGACCAGCCGCTGCTGGTCGCCACCGGCTACTCGATCTGCGGGGCCTCCGCGATCGGCGCGGTCGGCGAAGCGCGCGGCAGCGACGAGCGGGACACCGCCGCCTCCGTGGCGCTGGTGACCCTGTGCGGCACACTGGCCGTCTTCGTCCTGCCGCTGCTGCACCATCCCCTCGGTCTGGACGACCCTCAGTTCGGGCGCTGGGTCGGCGCCGGTGTGCACGACGTGGGCCAGGTGGTGGCGGCCGCGCAGACCGCGGGCGGGACGGCGCTGGGCGAGGCGGTGCTGGTGAAGCTGATGCGGGTACTGCTGCTGGCCCCGCTGGTGGCGGCGGTGGCCGTCTCGGCGGTGCGGCGCGCGGGCCGGGACGGGGAAACGGGCGGAGGGCGGCCCCCGCTGGTTCCGCTGTTCGTGACCGGATTCCTGGCGGCGGTGGCCGTACGCACCACCGGAGCCGTCCCGGCCGGCGCGCTGGAGGCCGGCGCCGCGGTCCGGGAGTTCGTCCTGGCCGCCGCGCTCGTCGGCCTGGGCAGCGCCGTGCACCTGCCCTCCCTGGCGCGGACCGGTGCGCGGCTGGCCGTGCTCGGGGCCTGCTCGTGGGTGGTCATCGCCGGGGCCTCCTATACGGGCGTACTGCTCACCTCCTGAGGCCCGCGAGCCGCCATCCGACTTCCCCGGCGCCCATGAAGGGGCGGCCACCGGGGAAGTCGGGTGACAGCGGACATCCCGACAAGGAGAGTGCGAGATGCCCAATAACGAACCGAACCCCGTGAACCGGGTCAGCGATGCCTGGAACACGGTGGCCAGCTACTCCTCCTACACGGAGGCGCAGAGCGCCGTGGACCGCCTCTCCGACGAGAAGTTCCCCGTGGAGCAGATCGACATCGTCGGCTCCGACCTGCGCCTGGTCGAGCATGTCACCGGGCGGATGACCAAGGGCCGGGCAGCCGGCATGGGGGCCGCCAGCGGCGCCTGGTTCGGTCTGTTCATCGGCCTGTTGGTAGGTCTGTTCACCACCGGCGGGGCCTGGCTCGGGCTGATCCTCGGCGGCCTCGCCATCGGCGCGCTGTGGGGGGCCGTCTTCGGATTCGTCGGCCACGTCGCGACCGGCGGACGGCGCGACTTCTCCTCCACCCAGTCCCTGGCCGCCGCCCGCTACGACGTCATCGTGCGCGGCGGGCACGCGGACCGGGCACGGGGCATCCTCCAGCGCGAGGGGCTGTCGGGCACGGCATGACCGCGGCGCGGACGCCGTCCGCGAGCGCGTCGGCGCAGACCTCGCCCGGCCGGTCCTCCAGCAGCCCGTTGGGTTCACCGCCCACCCGCTCCGCCGTGAACAGCCGGTACATCAAGGAGAAGACGGGCAGTCGCGCCGGCGTCGGCAGGCAGCCTGCCGCGGATGACGCCCCCTCCCGCGCGTGCAGTTCCGGCAGGGCCCGCCGCAGCCGCCCGGGGTCCGCCCCGGCGCGGTTCCAGGGCTACGGGAGGGCCCCCCCGCGACCTCGCCGGGTGGCGCGGGCCTCCCCGGCCCGGGGCATGACCGACACCGCCACGGGTGACCGCCCGCTGGTCCGCAGCCGCGCCGCGGGCGGACGTGCCCGCAGCGGGTGCGCCCGGATCACGGGTACGGAGGCGGGCGCGATCGGTACGTGAAACGATCTGGGCGTGGCGAACGGCCGCACCACGGGTCGCTCACGGCACCCGTGACACGAGAGGAAGGATCCGCACCATGGCGACCACCGCGACCCGGACCGAGCACCCGCCGATCTACGAAGGCCTGCTGGAGGAGCTCGGGGACGTCCCCACCGAGACGCGCGAGGCGGCCGAGCGAATACTGCGCGAGACCCGCGAGGTCCTGGACTGGAGAGAACTGGGCGAGGCGCCGAGCCGGCCCGAATGACCCCGGGTCGCCCGCCCGGTCCCCGGGGGCCGGGCGGTGCCGTCAGGCGGTGACCGGGAGCGGCACCAGGAAGAACTCCCGGCCGTCGCGCCCGACCACGCGCACCGGCTTCGAGGGCAACGCGTCGAAGACGGCCGCCGCCACGGTCTCCGGTGCGTCCTCGGCGGTGACGGGCGGCCCGAGAGCCGCCCGGATCGCCTTCCGGGACGTGGGCGAAGGGGACCTGCGTCCGGTGAGCTCGGCACACTCGTCGACCTGCTCGTCGCTCAGGTCCGGACCGTATCCCCTGCGGCGCGCCTCGGCGGCCACCACGATGGCCAGCGCCGCACGGTTGTGGTCGCGGCAGACGTCCCCGGGCGTCCCCGCGGGGTGGAAGTGACGGGCGGTTCCGATCGAGGTCGAGGACAACGCGGCCTCCGTGCGCAGATGGAAGAGCGGGGATGAACGGGACTCCCCGGCGGGCGGAAGAGGGGCGCCTTCCACGGTATGGCCGCGCCCGTTCGGCTCCCGGCCCCGGAGCGCTCCCGAGAGGAGAGGGAAGGCCCCGGTCGAGACGGGGGAGAACTCGACCGGGGCCGGTTGCGAGGCGGATGCCCGGACGGCGGCGCCCGGGGGAAGAGGCGCTTTCCGCGTCCGCCGGCACCCACATCTGATTCAACCGTAAACCACTTCGGGCCCCCCGCACACCGGGTTCCGCCCTCGTGCTTCCGCGGGTTTCCCGGAGCGTTCCCCGGGTGACCGGACGACGGCCGGGTAGCGGAGCACCATGAGGACAAACCGCCCCATCTCTCACGTACTCCAGGGGCGGCGGGCGACCGTGCTCCCGGCCGTCCTGCTCGCCCTCGCCACCGCCCTCCTCACACCCGCCGGCGGCGCCCGGGCGGCCACCGGCCTCGACGAGGTCGCGACCGCCCTGCGGGACGATCCCGTCTACGTTGACCCGGCCGCCTCCGACAAACTCTCGGAGGCCGAAGCCGACCGGCTCGCCGAGCAGATCCGGGCCGGCGACATCCCCGTCCACATCGCCGTCCTGCCCGCCGACTCCTCCTACGGGGGCGACGCCGTCTTCGACCGGCTGCGCTCGGAGGTAGGACGCCCCGGCGTGTACGGCGTCGCACTGGGCTCGCAGTTCGGTGCGGCCTCGGACGCCGATGTGCTGGCCGGCTCGACCGCCGGCGAGCTGGCCCGGCAGAACCTGCGGGAGCACTCCGGCGAACCGGAGCGGATCCTCAGCGGCTTCGTCACCGACGTGCAGTCGGCCGCGCGCGCCGACGGCGGCACAGGCGGCACGGGCGGCGCCGGCGTCCTGGTGGGCTTCCTGGCCGTGCTGGCGGTGCTCTCGGCCGGCGGTCTGTTCCTGGCACGGCGCTCGCGCAAACAGCGGCAGGAGGGGGAGCGGGCCGAACTGGAGCAGGTGCGGGCGGCGGTCCAGGAGGACATCACCTCCTACGGCGAAACCCTGGACCGGCTGGACTTCTCCCCCTCCGCCCCCGGCGTCACCCCGGAGATGCTCGACGACTACCGGCAGGCCCTGGACGCGTACGAGAAGGCCAAGGACGCCTCCGACGCGGCCCGCCGCCCCGACGACGTACGGGCGGTGTCCGAGGCGCTGGAGGACGGCCGGTTCACCCTGGCGGTGCTGGACGCCCGGCGGGATGGGCGGGAGCCGCCCCAGCGGCGGCCGCCGTGCTTCTTCGATCCCCGGCACGGGCCGTCGGTGCGCGATACGGAGTGGGCGCCCCCGGGCGGATCACCCCGCGAGGTGCCGGTCTGCGCGGCCGACGCCGCCCGGCTCGACGACGGCCTGGACCCGGCGGTGCGGACCGTGCCGACGGCGACCGGCGAGCGGGTGCCCTACTGGGACGCGGGCCCGGCCTACGGTCCGTGGATGGGCGGCTACTACGGCGGCTACGGCTCGATGCTGCTGCCGGGTCTGCTCTTCGGAACGGTCCTGGGCAGCAGCCTGGGCGGCTGGGGTCACGGCTACGGCCCCGGCTGGGGCGAGGGCGGCGAAGACCTCGGAGGAGGTTTCGGCGGCGGTGGCGACTTCGGCGGGGGCTTCGGCGGCGGGGATTTCGGGGGTGGCTTCTGAGCCCCCTGGCCGGCTCTCCGGACCCCGGGCGGGCCCTTCCCGGACCCGCCCGGGCTCTCACGCCGTGCGGCGGCGGAAGAGCACGCCCGATGCCGCGACGGACACGGCGAGGGTCCCGGCGCACCAGGCGGGCGCCTGCTGGGGCGCTCCGCCGACCGGCTGCCCCGGCAGCAGCCCCCGCAGCGATTCGATCACCGGGGTGACCGGCTGGTTCCCGGCGAAACCGTGGAGCCGGTCCGGCATGGTCTCCACTGGGAGGAAGGAGCTGCTCGGGTAGGGCGGAAACAGCGCGAGGAAGGTGAAGCCGCTCGCGGCCCCGGGGGCCGTGAACCAGCCCCCGAAGGGCCCCGGCGACGACTTCGCCTTCGGTCTGGAGCGTCTGCTGGACGGCGTCGAGGCGCTGGTGCGGGCGCGGAACGCGCCGGGGGGGGG
>NZ_JAJFAU010000084.1:0-17199 GCF_022614595.1 Streptomyces sp. CNQ085 | reverse complement strand
CCCCCCGGGCCGCTGACACGCTGCGGCGTCAGCGGCCCGGGGAGTCAGTGCGGCTGGGCGTCCAGCCAGACGGCGGTATCCGGTCGCAGCGTCCGCCCGTCGCACGGGCCGCTGGCCAGCAGCGGCCCGGCCGGGGACGGCGGCAGGGGCAGCAGGGCGCCGGAGAGGTTGACCCGGCACTCCAGGGCCCCCTTGCGGAAGACCAGCTCACCGTCACGGGCGGGCAGCCAGGTGAAACTCTCGTCCCCGGTGAAGGAGCGGCGGGTCTTCAGGGCCGCCCGGTACAGTTCCAGGAAGGAATCCGGCCGTCCGCTCTGGGCCTCGACCGAGTACTCGCCCCAGCCGTCGGGCTGCGGCAGCCAGCTCCCGCCCGGGCCGAATCCGCAGGACGGACCCGAGCGCTCCCAGGGCAGCGGTACGCGGCAGCCGTCGCGGCCCTTGCGGGCGTTCCCGGTCCGCTCCCACATCGGGTCGCGCAGCGCCTCGCGCGGCAGGTCGGCCACCTCGGGCAGGCCCAGTTCCTCGCCCTGGTAGAGGTAGGCGGTACCGGGCAGCGCCAGGGTGAGCAGGGCGGCGGCGCGGGCCCGGCGGCGGCCCGTCTCCTCGTCGGCGGCCGGCTCACGGCCGTCCGACATCAGCCAGGTGACGGTGTCGGCACCGGCGGGCAGGGCGTGGCGGCTGAGGTGGCGCACCACGTCGTGGTTGGACAGCACCCAGGTGGGCAGCGAGCCGACCGAGCGGGCGCCCTCCAGCGAGGAGTCGATGACCTCGCGGTAGGCGTCGGCGTCCCAGGGGCAGCGCAGATAGGGAAAGTTGAAAGCCTGGTGGAGTTCGTCGGGCCGGGTGTACAGCGGCAGTCGCGCCTGGCTGACACCCGCCTCGGCGACGGCGATCCGGGGCGGGGTGTACTCGTCGAGGATCTTCCGCCAGGCCCGGTGGATGTCGTGGACCTCGTCACGGTCCCAGAAGGGGTGGTCGTGCCCCTCGGGCGGCGCGTTGAGGGGGGCGGAGTCCGATCCGTTGGTGTCGCGCAGCGGCGGAGCGAGATCCTTGCGCATGCCGTGGGCCACGTCGATGCGGAAACCGTCGACACCCAGGTCCAGCCAGAACCGCAGGATGCTCTCGAACTCGGCGACGACCTCGGGGTTCTCCCAGTTCAGGTCGGGCTGCTCGGCGGCGAAGATGTGCATGTACCACTGGCCGTCCGGCACCCGGGTCCACACCCCGCCACCGAACTTGGACTGCCAGTCCGAGGGCGGTTCGCCGCCGTCCGGGCCCCGGCCGTCCATGAAGACGAAGCGGTCGCGGGCGGGTGAGCCGGGCGGGGAGGCCAGCGCCTCGGCGAACCAGGGGTGCTCGCCGGAGCAGTGGTTGGGGACGATGTCGACGATGACCTTCAGCCCCAGGGCGTGGGCCCTGACCAGAAGCTCGCGGAAGTCGTCCAGGGTGCCGTGACGGGGGTCGACGTCGCGGTAGTCGCTGACATCGTAGCCGCCGTCCGCCCAGGGCGAGCGGTAGAAGGGGGTCAGCCACACCGCGTCCGCGCCCAGCTCGGCGACGTGGCCGAGGCGGTCGGCGACCCCCTTCAGGTCGCCCATGCCGTCCCCGTCGGCATCGGCGAAGCTGGGCACGTATATCTGGTAGACGACGGACTCCCGCCACCAGTCGGCGTCGCCACCTCGGGACGTGCTCTGTGTCACGGCTGCCTCTCGGGTCCTTTTTGCAAGACAAGCCGAATTATTGGGTCGGGACTCGGTTCACGGTCAAGAAACGCCCGCGATACGAACACGTGACATATGCCATGTCAGGCGATGTCCGGACTCCTGGCCCCGGCTCCCCCACCGCCGTCACGCGGTTCACCCCGAAAGGGCCGGGTAACCGTCCTCACACCGCCCGTGCCCCCTCAGCGCCGGGCCGCACAAGGAGAGACATGTCCGCAGCACAGCAGAGCGACGGCCTGGCGAACTGGGCCACCGGCCTGATGGAGGCCCTCGGCGCCCCGGGGGCGGGCCTGGCCATCGCCCTGGAGAACCTCTTCCCCCCGCTGCCGAGCGAGGTGATCCTGCCGCTGGCCGGGTTCGCCGCCGGCCGCGGCGACATCAGCCTCTTCGGCGCCCTGCTGTGGACCACGATCGGCTCGGTGGCCGGGGCGTTCCTCCTGTACTGGGCGGGCGCGCTCCTGGGCCGGGAGCGGACCCTGGCCATCGCGGGGAGGATCCCGCTGCTGAAGCCGTCGGACATCGAGCGGACCGAGGCGTGGTTCTCCAGACACGGCACCAAGGCGGTCTTCCTCGGGCGGATGGTCCCGGTCTTCCGGAGCCTGATCTCCATCCCCGCCGGCGTCGAGCGCATGCCCGCGACGACGTTCCTGACCCTGACCGCGCTCGGCAGCCTGCTGTGGAACACCCTCTTCGTGCTGACCGGGTACGCGCTCGGGGAGAACTGGCACGCCGTGTCGGACTACGTCTCGATGTACTCGAAGGCCGTGGTGGCCGTCATCGTCGCGGCCGTCGTGGCGTTCGTCGCCGTCCGTACGGTGCGGTACCGCCGCGGCGACCGGTAGGGCGTCTCAGGTGCGCCCCCAGGCGACCGCGCAACCGGACCGCACCAGTTCCGGGACGAGGCGTCGGCTGCACGTGCCGACCGGCGGGACGGGACCGTCCCGGCCGTGGGAGACGAAGATCCGGGGATGTCCGTGGCGGACGATCGGCGCCATGAACCCCGGCGGGAAGGCCGGCGCCGGACAGGTCTCCGTTGGTCGGCCCCAGCGAGAGCGCGCGGGAGCCCCGTCGGAGAGTCCCGCCACCCCCGCCGGGTCACGGGGAAGCGCCGGAAGACACCGTGCAGCGCGGCGTCCAGTCGGGCCACGCCCGGGGCGTAGCCGCCACCGACGACATCCCCGGTGGAGTCGGCTGCCTGGGGTGCGAGCAGCAGCCGACCGGGTCCGGCCTGCGGGAGGAGCCAGGTCAGCGCCTGCTCCACCGTTCCTCCGGCCCGTGCAGCACCACCATCAGCCAGTACGGCCGCACCGGTGCGCCGCCCCCTGGAGGCGGCGGGACGACGGGCCGGGCGGACAGCCGGCCGTGCTACATGTCCTCCCCGGCCTCCGGATGGGGGGCAGGACCGCTCCGATCCCGGCGCGCCGCCGTCTCCGTCCGGCCCCCCATGCCCGTTCCCCTCTCCCGCGGGATCCCGGCGCCGTGGCACCCCGAGCGGCACGGCGCATGCCCGTGTCACCTGAGGGTATACACCTCGCATGACCGGTAAAAAGAACATAAGCGGTAATACGGACAGGAACGCGGGCAGGGACACGCCGCCGAAGTGGACCATGGATGACGACAGGGTTCGGGAGATCCGGGAGGCCGAGCGCGAGCGCGGCGAGACCCGCCCCTTCGACTACCCCTACGACGAGCGTCGGGCCAATGTGCGGGCCAGGCGTCACATCAGCCGGGAGGAGGTTGACGCGGACATGCCGCCGGGCCTTTCCGGGAGCTACGGCACCACCGGTGGCGGACAGCCCGCGGGCCCCGCGCGCACCCGGCCGGGCAGGTCCGTCGTGGGCGAGGATCCGGCCGGGACCGTCGACCGGGACGACGCGGCCGGGGAGAAAGGCACCGGGCAGAAGAGGGCCGGCGAGGGGCCCCGGAAGGCCGGTGAGGAGGACACCGGACGCGGATGACGCCGCCACACCCTTCGGGCCGGGCGGCCCGCATGATTCTCGCCCGCCCCCTGCCGGACAGCACCCTTTCCCTGCTCGCCCGGGTCACGCCTGACTGCCCGACCGTATGCGCCGCGCCACGGGCCCCCGGGTACGGGTACGGGTCCGGCCGCGGCGACCGCGGCCGAACCCGCCACGGCTGCTCAGCCCTCGCCCTCGGTCTTCTGCTGCGTCAGGATCCGGGCGTGCCGCAGCCAGTCGGAGAGCGCCACGCCGCTCAGGCAGGAGGTGACCAGGCGGATGGCGCGCGGTTCCCCGTGGCGAACAGCGGGCCGCTCCCGCGGTCGCCGACCAGCGTGCGCAGCAGTCCGGCCGCCCGCTCGCTCGCTGATGGTCCCCTCGTCCTCGGGCACCGCTCTGCCGCAGGCCCCGGTCGCCCGCCCCGCCCGATCCACGTCCCGGATCTCCAGGGAGAGCAGGTCCAGCCCCCGCGGATCCCCTTCCCACAGCGACAGCCGCAGGGCCCTGTGCGCCATATCGATGGAGCCGTCGGCGAGCAGTTGCTCGAGCCGTTCGGCGGTGATGCGTTCGTCCGTGAGTGTCATGGCCCGGCAGTGCTCCGGCCGGACACGCCCGCGGGTAGGGGTAGGAGGAATCCTCCCTGTGGAGATCTTTCCGCGGAACATCCGGGCCACCGCCGGCCGTGGGGCCGCGGGGGAGGGCCGCATGGCGGTCCTCCCCCCGCGACTCGCCCGTCAGCAGCCGAGGTTGCCGCCCGGGGTGGTGCCCAGGATCTGAACGAACCGCTGGTAGTTGTCGATCCGGCTCTGCACCTGTGCGGGATTGCGTCCGCCGCACTCCAGGGAACCGTTGATGCTGCGGATGGTCTCGCCGAAGCCGTGACCGCCCACCATCGCGTTGTGCGGGGTCATGGTGCCAGGGCCGCTCTGGGTGTTCCAGTACCACAGGGCGGCCTTCCAGGCGACCGCGACGTCCCGCTCCAGCAGGTAAGGGTCGCGCAGCAGATCGATGCCCAGCGCGTCGCCCGCCGCCTTGTAGTTGAAGTTCCAGCTGAGCTGGATCGGGCCCCGCCCGTAGTACGCGGCCCGGCCCGCGGGACAGCCGTAGGGCTGACCACTGTCGCAGTAGTGCGGGTAGTTGGCGGTGTTCTGCTCCACGATGTGGACCAGGCCGCCGGTCTCGTGACCGACGTTGGCGAGGAAGGCGGCGGCCTCCCGCTTCCTCACCGCGTCGCTGCCGGTGCCCGCGAAGGCCGGGTAGGCGCTCAGGGCCGCCTTCAGGCCCTGGTAGGTGTAGAAGGGGTTCCGGCTCGGGAACATCGAGTTGAACTGCGCCTCGCTGACCACGAAGCCCGACGGGTCCGGATCGGTGGGCGGCGGGGTCGTGCCGCCACAGGCTCCCTGGTCGCTCCAGACCCCGGAGGTGCCGGGCGGCGCCTCGTTCTGGGTCCACCAGCGGGCGGTCCAGTTGTGGCCGTTGTGGGAGACGGTCGTCCCGCCGAGGTAGACCGCCGAGGAGCTCCACGGGGTCGCGCACTCGGCGGCGGAGGCGGAGGCCGCGGGGACGGCGACCGCCATGGCGCCCGCGAGGACGGAGGCGGCGAGGCCCGCCATGAGGCGTTTTCTCAGCACTTGAACTCACTCTCCGGCGTGGGGGGTTGATGAATGGGAATACTCAAGCGTTTTGGTCTGTACCAGTCAAGGTGTGGACTAGATCCCCTTCCATCGGAGCCCCGGCGCCCGGCACGCTCCTCCCTCTCCGGAGTGGGGTGAACCGGCTTCTGAGGCGGGCGACCCGGAATGAAACGAAGGTCATTCACCTCGATCGTATGAATTGAGGCTTCACTCGAATGCCGGTCATCCGGCCGGATCCCGCCTTCGTTGATGTGGACGTGACTTCCCCAGACCTGCCCTCCAGGCCCGCGACCCGCCATCCCGGATCGGGTTGTCGTGAGTGACCAGGGCCCGCACTTCGATCCGTACGGCATGCCCGCGGGCCCGGACCCCGACCGGCACCGCAACGGTGTCCATCCGGATTTCGACCCGTGGTTCGTACCGGAGGAGCAGAGGGCCCCCGCTCCGCCCGATGTGGAAGTCCTCGATCCGTCCTGGGACTTCGAGGCCGAACTCGCCAAGCTGCTGCAGGACTCCGGCCACGCACCGCCCCGGCCCCGTGGCCGGGAGCACGATCCGGCACACGCCGGGCCCCACCAGCCTTCCGAGCAGCCCCGGGGTGCGGTGCGCACCGGGGCGGAATCGGCCGCGGACGAGGCCACCCGGGTGCTGCGCCGCTTCGACGCAGGGGACACGGAGGAGGCGGGCCGGCCCGGCGGCGCCGCCCGCCGGGCGAGGCGCTCGGCCGCCGAACGCCGCCACTGCCGCAGGCGCCCGACGCCCCGCCGGCCGGAACTGTCGCTGCTGCACGTCTTCAGTCACACCGTGGCGGCGCTGACCGCCGGCATCGTGGCAATGGTCAGCGTGCTGGGCGGGCTGGTCTCCTACGACCCCCTGCGCCTGCTGGCCGGACCCACCATCCCCGCCGACCTGGCGCGGTGGTGGCCCCTGCTGATCTACGGGCCCTGGCTCACCGGCTCCCTGTCGATCCTGCGCGCCACCGTGCTGCGGCGCCGGGCCCGGCACTCCTGGGCGGTCGTGATCCTCTTCTCGGCCGTGGCGGTGGCCCTGTGTGTGGCCCACGCCCCCAAGACCCTGACCGGGGTCGCGGCCGCGGGCCTCCCCCCGGTCACCGCCCTGGCCTGCTTCCACCAGCTGGTGGGGCAGATCACCCTCACCCAGCCCCGGCACGCCCTGCCCCGCCGGCCCGCGCCGGTGCCGCGGCGCGACCCGCTTCCCCGAGGCCGGGCCGCGTACCGCGGGGACGCCCCGGGGCGCCCGTCCCCACCCGGGCGTCCCGGGCCCGGCCGCTGAAGCCGCCGGCGACGGCGGTGACGGTGGCGATGGCGATGGCGTTCACCGTCCGCGGTTCGGCGTCGGTGATCGAGGCGGCGTACCGCAGCGGATTCCCCTGTCGACTTGGGCAGTTGAAGGACAGCGAACACGGGAAAACCCGCATGGGGTTCCGGAAGTTCTCGCCACCACGGCGGTATGCCCGATGCGCAGGCCCCCTTCCGCACCGCGGCGGGTCGCCCGTACGGGCTCAGCCCGGCCAGGTGCCCGTGATCTTGCGGACGGCGACGGCACCGCCGCGGTCCACCGCCGCCCTGACCACCGAGAAGATCACGCCCTGGATCGCGGCCGCCAGCAGGATCTCGCCCAGCTTGCGGTCCTCGTCCCCGGGATCGGGCGCGTCGTCCTCGTCGCTGATCGCCTTCCACGCCTTCTTGAAGGCGGTGCTCGCGACCAGGCCGCCCAGGGTGCCGAGCGCGAACCCGACGGGCCTGTACACCAGCTTCTGCTTCCTCTTCTTCATGACCGGTTCTCTCCTACCGGGTCCGCGGGACTGTTCCGGGCGCTCCCGCCACGGGCCGCCCGGGTCTTGTCACGGCTTCCCCGTACGCGTCGCACCACACCGCGTATGCGCCGGTCAGCGGGTCACCACATGCCGCTCGTCCGGGACGCAGTGGGTCATCCTCAGACCCGCGACGTCCCGCGGCGGGTTCTTGCCGAGGTTCGCCAGACGCTCGCGGTCCTCGTCGGTGAGCCGCTGGTCCGGCAGCGGCTCCAGATTCGCCACGTCCTGCGGGGAGATACCGAGTCCCTCGCCCACCCGCAGTCCGAGGTCGTTCTCCGCGAGCAGCAGATGCCACACCATCCGTTCCTGGATGTGCCTGGGGCACTGCTTGAACTGGTCGGTGAAGTTGGCGACCAGGTCGTCGCGCTCCCAGTCCTCCATCAGCAGGTAGCGCTGCCCGGCCTGCAGGTAGTCGTTGGTCCGCGGGATGCGGCTGCGGGTCAGCCTGCCGCGGAGTTCCGGCCCCTGTTCGCCGTAGCCCGGCCCCTCCGCCTCGGCGAGCCCGCCCAGGGTGGAGGGCTCGTAGTTGACGTGCCGGTTCTCGCCCCGGGGATCGGCCTCGTGGGCCATGGGGCCGCCGTTCTGGTTGGTGTGGACCAGGGACTTGGCCCGGTTCACCGGCAACTGGAGGTAGTTGGGGCCCACCCGGTAGCGCTGGGTGTCGCTGTAGGAGAAGGTGCGGCCGACCAGCATCTTGTCGTCGGAGAAGTCCAGGCCGTCGACCAGCACGCCGGTGCCGAAGGCGATCTGCTCGTTCTGGGTGAAGAAGTCGTCCGGCATCCGGTTCAGGACCATGCGGCCCACCGGCTTGGGCGGGAACTCCTGCTCCGGCCAGGTCTTGGTGTCGTCCAGCGGGTCGAAGTCCAGCTCCAGGTGCTCGTGGTCCTCCATCATCTGCACCAGGAGTTCCCACTCGGGGTGGTCGCCCCGCTCGACGGCCTCGTACAGATCCTTGGTGGCGTGGCCAAGGCTGTCGGCCTGGACGTTCGCGGCGTCCTCCTCAGTCATGGAGCGCACGCCCTGTTTGGGCATCCAGTGGTACTTGACCAGCATGGTGCGGCCTTCGGAGTTCTCCCACTTGTAGGTGTTGACCCCGAAGCCCTGCATGTGCCGGTAGTCGGCGGGGATGCCACGCGGACTGAAGAGGTTGACCAGCATGTGCATGGACTCGGGCGTCTGCGACATGAAGTCGAAGATCCGCTCGGGCCGCTGTTCGAAGGTGACCGGGTCGGGTTTGAGGGCGTGGATCACGTCGGGGAACTTGATGGCGTCCCGGATGAAGAAGACACCCAGGTTGTTGCCGACGAGGTCCCAGTTGCCCTCCTCGGTGTAGAACTTCACCGCGAAGCCGCGGGGATCGCGGGCGGTCTCGGCGGAGTCGCGTCCGCCGATGACCGTGGAGAAGCGCACGGCCACGTCGGTGCGCTTTCCCCGCTCCTGGAACAGCTTGGCGCGGGTGTACTGCGCGATGGGCTCGTCACCCCAGGAGCCGTACGCCTCGAAGTAGCCGAAGGCCGTCACGCCGCGCGCGTGCACCACCCGCTCGGGGATGCGCTCGCGGTCGAAGTGGCTGATCTTCTCGATGAAGTGATAGTTCTCTAGCGTGGCGGGGCCCCGGGCGCCGACCGTGCGCTGGTTCTGGTTGTCGTGGATCGGGTGGCCCTGCCGGTTCGTGAGCACCGGCCGGTCGTCACGCTGCCTGGCTGTCTCGGTCACGTACGGGTCTCCTTCGGACGAGGGTTCGCGCGGCCGAGGCGTCCGGAAGCCGCCGCGCGCGTGTGCCTGTACCCCGATCCGCCCCATTCGTACCTTCACGTCGGCCATCGGTGCGCCGTGGGGGGAGCCGCACAGCGGACGCGCCGCGCGCCGGTGCCCGAGGTCAGCGCTCCAGGTCGCCGCGCACGGAGACGACCAGCCTCATGCCGTCCCGCGTCTCCACCGGTTCGACCGGCACCTCCCCGAGACAGCGGACGGCGAGGCGTCGTCCGCCGGCAGGTCTTCCGGACGGCGGGCCGTCAGTGCCGCCACGGCGACCACCGCGGTGACCGCCGTCCGGACCAGCCCCGCACACTATGTTCGAAACACGGTGGTGTATCCCCTTGTTCAAGGCCGTACCTCCGACGGCCGCGACCAGTGGACGCGCAGGCGGGCGGGCCCGGTCCCGCATCCCGGCCGCTGCCCGCAGGAGAGGTGAGGCACCCGTGAGGCTGGCCGGACTTCCGCTGTCCCCGCCGGTCGATCCGGGGTACGCATGACGGGGGGACCGCAGAGCGGACGGCCGCTCCCCCCGGTGGAGAGGAGGGCGCCCCGTGCCCACCGAGACGAACACCGGCCGGGAGGACGGCGCCCGGCCCGGCCCCTCCCGCCCCGAGCCACCCGCGAAGCCCCCCGAAGAGGCGGAGGACGGCCGGTGCACGTGGATCGTCGGCGACTGCTGGCTGTGGTGTCTGCGCAGCGGCACGGCGGTCACCTGGCTGGGAGCGGTGCTCTCCTGGGGCACCCACGCACCGCTGTACGCCTGTGAGGACTGCATCAGCCTGCTGGAGAAGCAGGTGGAGAGCCCCTCCCCCGTCGGACCGGGATCCGTCTGCTGGCTGTGGTGCGGGCGGGACGAGGTGCCGCTGACCCCTCTCGCGGAGGTCGGGCACCGCGGGAGGACGACCGTTTTCTCCGCGTGCGAGGACTGCGTTGCCCGGCTCAAGCAGCGGGTGCTGGCCGCGGCGATGGTCAAGGACGCGGCCAAGCGCTGAGCCCCGCCCGTGCGGGCGGGGCTCGGTTCAGGCCACGGTCCTGCGCACCGCTTCGGCCACGACGGCGCTCAGGTCACCGCCCGTCTCCTCGAAGACGGCACGCTGGACGGCGGCGCCGTTGCCGCGCCGGAAGAGGCCCTCGACCCCCTCCCTGACCAGGCGCAGGTCACCGGCCTCCGACAGGGCCGGGGTGGTGTGGTCCAGCAGGGCTCCGACGACGCTCTCCGCGGGGGCGGGCTCGAAGGTCACCGGGTGCACCAGCTGCCCGGAGAGCCCGGAGCGGCCCGCCCGCCAGGCCGCCAGGCGCAGCAGACCGACATCCACCGGCGCGAGCGGTTCGCCCGCGCGCCACTGCCGGGCCGCGGTCTCCACCAGCGCGCGGACCAGCGCCGCGAGCAGCACCGTGTCGCGCGCGTCGAGGCACACGTCGGCGACCCGCACCTCGACCGTGGGGTAGTTCCGCGCCAGCCGGGCGTCGAAGTAGATCATCCCCTCGTCCAGCAGCGCCCCCGTCCGGATCATCGAGCGCACCCGCTCGCGGTAGTTCCCGGCCGAGCCGAAGACCTCCACCGGCCCCGCCGACGGCCAACGGCCCCACACCCGGTTGCGGTAGCTGGCATATCCGCTGTCCTCTCCCTGCCAGAAGGGGGAGTTGGCGCTCATCGCCAGCAGCGGGGCCAGCCACGGCCGGATCCGGTCCAGGACGGCGACCCCCTCCTCGTCGGACTCCACTCCCACATGGACGTGGAGCCCGCAGGTGAGCTGCTCCTGAGCGGTCAGCCCGTACTCGTTCACCATCCGCAGATAGCGCTCGCCGGGGCTGAGCGAGGGGTCGACCGACCGCGGCGAGGTGGCCAGCGCCGCGACCTCCGCTCCGACCGCACGCGCCCGCTGTGACGCCACGCCACGCCATCGGCGCACCTCCACGGCCAGATCCACCATCTGCGTACGCGGACGGGTCCCGGTCTCCAGCTGCTCCTCCTGGAGCTCCTTCTCCAGCTCCTCGTTCTCGCCCGCGGAGGCCAGTACGGCTCCCGAGACGGCCCGCGGCTCACCACCGTCCGCGCTCACCAGGAGCAGTTCTTCCTCGACACCGACGCTTCTCATCGCCACAGCCTCCTCAGGCGGTCGTCCGGTCCAGCGACTTCCCCGACCGGGCGCGAGTACGCGCCACGGTTCAGTCACACGAAAGGGTGAGGCGAACGGGTCATGAAAGGGCCTGACAGCGGAAGGAGCATCATCCCGGCTGCACCCGCAGGCGCCACGGCCGCAGTTTCCGCCACCCCGACGCCGAGGGTCGGCCGCTGCGCGATCCGGCGGAACTGGAACGGATCAGGTTCCTGGTCATCCCATCCGCCTGGACGGCCGTGTGGATCTGCCCCGGCCCAACGGCCACCTCCGGGCCGTCGGCACCGACGCCGCCGGGCGCCGACCCGCCTTCCCGGGGCTGAGGCCGGGCGGCCGGATCTCGGCGGCGGGCGCCGCGGTCTCCGCGGGCGGGGAGGGCGGCCTCTGCGGTCCCGTCGGCGCCGCTGGGCAGCCAGGAGCGCACGAGCGGGGAGTCTGGCGCGTAGAGCAGGGCCGGCGCGGTCACAGCGGCGCCGAGCGCCATGCCGACCCGACCCAGCAGCCCGCCTCCATATCCTGCCAGGCGGGGCCGGTGCGCCGGCCCTCGGGCTGCCACGATTCGGGCTGCCGCTTCCCGTCCCAGCGCCGGGTGCGGAGTCCGCGGAGATCTCGCACTCGTCGGCGAGCCCCTCCCACATCTCGTCGGGTACGTCCGGCCACCTGCGCGACGGGCACACGGAAGGGGGTGGCAGTGCCGTGACATCGGTCACACCCGGGAGTGGATGAGGGGCCGCCCTCAGAAGGTGTCGCGCAGTCCGAGCAGCGCCCTCTCGGTCTCCTGGACCGGCAGGGCCTGTGTGACCATGCGGTCGAGGGCCTCCAGATAGGTGGTGACCTCGGGGCGTTCGTCGATGTAGACGGCGCCGGTCA
Organism: Streptomyces sp. CNQ085; assembly: GCF_022614595.1. Taxonomy (GTDB): domain Bacteria; phylum Actinomycetota; class Actinomycetes; order Streptomycetales; family Streptomycetaceae; genus Streptomyces. The sequence continues at coordinate 5,301 of NZ_JAJFAU010000084.1, read as the reverse complement.
GGCTCTCGGTGTAGACGATGTCCGGCAGCTCCGGATAGCTGAAACGGAAGAGCTGGAAGGGGCCGAACATCCCCGGGTGGGGCCCCGAGCTGAAGGGCATGATCTGCAGGCTGATCTCGGGCCTGGCGCAGACCTCGACCAGCCGGTCGACCTGCGCCCTCATGACCCCGGCGCCACCGACCGGTCTGCGCAGCACCTGCTCGTCCAGCACCACCCACAGGCGCGGCGCGTCGGGCTTGGCCAGGAGCTGCTGCCGCCCCATGCGCAGCGCGACCCGCCGGTCGAGTTCCTCCTCGTCCGCCCGGGGGAAGCCGGTGCGCAGCAGGGCGCGGGCGTACTCCTCGGTCTGGAGCAGGCCCGGAACACAGTGGGGCTCGTAGGAGCGGATGAGGTCGGCCTCGCTCTCCAGGCTGACGTAGAGGCTGAACCAGTCCGGCAGGACGCTTCGGAAACGGTGCCACCAGCCCGGTTTGCTGGCCTTCTCCACCAGCGCGAGGAAGGCGTCGGCCTCTTCCGTCCCGACGCCGTAGCTCTCCAGCAGCGCCTTGACGTACAGCGGACGCAGGCCGACCTCGGCCTTCTCCATGCGGCGGACCGTGGACGTGGTGACGCTCAGGACCCGGGCGGCTTCCTCGAAGGATTTCCCGGCGCGTTCACGCAGGTCACGCAGGCGCAGTCCCAGGACGATCTGTCCCACGGTCGGCGCCGACCGGGACTCGCCCATGGTCTCTCCCTTCCCGCTCACGCCTCACCGGCAGAGCAGTGTGCCACGGCCTCGACAGCGCAGCCAGACTGTCATTCAAATCTTGCAATTTGCAGAACTCTTCTTGCCTTTTGCGGACACCAATGAGCATAGTAGCCGGGTGATCCAGTTCACGGCGCGGTCACGCCGGCGTCGAACCGTCCCGGTACACGGGCCCTCCCATCCCTTCCACGGGCCCTCCCATCCCTTCCACGGGCCCTGTGCCCTCGCCGTCCCTTCCCATCGTGACGCGCTGGACACGGTGACCGGTCAGCGGGCGTTGCCGGGCGCCGGCCTCTCGTACGGGCCGGAGACCGCACACGGCGCACCGGCTCCGACGCCCACCGGCGCACGAAAGGCGAGCCACTGATGGCTCTTCTCCCCCACTCAGCGCGCATGGCACCCATGCTGTCGGCCGTCCACCCCCAGCGATCGCGGCAACGGGCGGAGTTCGAAGTGCCCGCCCAGCGCTCCTCGGTGTGCGTGGCCCGGCACCTGCTCGCGGAGTGGCTGCTCCGCTGGCACTGTCCTCACAGTGTGGTCGACACGGCACAGCTGGTCGTGTCCGAGTTCGTCACCAACGCCGTGGTCCACACCGTCAGCGACAGAATCGCCTGCGTTCTCCAGCACGGCGACCGGCGGCTGCGCATAGAGGTACGCGACCAGGGTACCGGCGCGCCCGGACTCGCGGCCCGGCCGGCGGACGTCGAGGCGACCGGCGGGCGCGGGCTCCAGCTCGTCGACGCCCTCGCCCACTCCTGGGGGGACATACCCGCCGCCCGGTCGCGGGGCCGGGTCGTGTGGGCGGAACTGAGGCTCGACGACATCTGACGGGCCTCTCCGCCGCGCGCCACCACGCGTCACTCCGCGGTCGGCACGTCTGGAGGCGTGCCGTGCCAGACCGTGGTGACGTTGCAGAACTCCCGGATGCCGTACCCCGACAGCTCCCGGCCGTAGCCGGAGCGCTTGATCCCGCCGAAGGGCATCGCCGGGTGCGAGGCGGTCATGCCGTTGAAGTAGACGCCGCCCGCCCGCAGGTCGCGCACGCAGCGGTCCTGCTCCTCCCGGTCGCGTGTCCAGACGTTGGAGCTCAGGCCGAAGGGGGTGTCGTTGGCCACCGCGATCGCCTCCTCCAGGTCCGCCGCCCGGTAGAGGCTCGCCACCGGGCCGAAGGTCTCCTCGCGGTGGACGCGCATCCCGGGCGTGACGTCCGCGAGGACGGTGGGCTCGTAGAACCAGCCGGCCGGGTGGGCCGCGGGCCGCCGTCCGCCGCACAGCACGGCGGCGCCGCGCTCGCGGGCGTCCTCCACCAACTCCTCCAGATCGGCCCGGCCCTTCTCGCTGGCCAGCGGCCCGACCTGGGTGGACGTGTCCATCGGGTCGCCCACCTTCAGCGCCCCCATGCCGTCCACGAACAGCCGGGCGAACTCCTCGTACACGTCCCGGTGCACGATGAAGCGCTTGGCCGCGATGCAGGACTGGCCGTTGTTCTGGGTCCGCGCGGTCACCGCCACCTCGGCGGCCTTCGCCACGTCCGCCGAGGGCAGGACGAGATACGGGTCACTGCCGCCCAGCTCCAGGACGGTCTTCTTGATCTCGTCTCCGGCGACCGAGGCCACCGAGCGCCCGGCGGGTTCGCTGCCGGTGAGCGTCGCGGCGGCCACACGGTCGTCGCGCAGGACGCCCTCCACCGCTCCGGAGCCGATCAGCAGGGTCTGGAAGCAGCCCTGCGGGTAGCCCGCGCGGCGGAAGAGGTCCTCCAGGTACAGCGCGGTCCGCGGTACGTTCGAGGCGTGCTTGAGCAGGCCGGTATTGCCCGCCATCAAGGCGGGGGCCGCGAAGCGGATCACCTGCCACAGCGGGAAGTTCCAGGGCATCACCGCCAGGACCGGGCCCAGCGGGCGGTGGCGCACGTACGCGGTGCTGCCGCCGCTGTCCTCCACGTCCGCAGGCGAGGGGTGCTCGTCGGCCAGCAGTTCCTCGGCGTGGTCGGCGTACCAGCGCATCGCCTTCACACATTTGGCGGCCTCGGCGCGGGCCGCGGTGACAGGCTTGCCCATCTCGGTGGTCAGGGTGCGGGCGATGTGGTCCTGGTCCTTCTCCAACAGGTCGGCCGCCCGGTGCAGCAGTGCGGCACGCTCGGCGAAGCCGGTGGTGCGGTACTCCTCGAAGGCGGCGCGGGCGCGCTCCAGCCGCTCCTCGGTCTCCTCCGCGCCCAGGGCCTCGAAGGTCTGCAGGGTCTCGCCGGTGGCCGGGTCGGTGGTCGAGATGGGCATGGGTCCCTCCCGCTCGTCCTGGCTCGCTTCCGTTCGCGGGGCGCGTACCCGCCCGCGGCGGTCTCACTCGGCGGGCGGGTACGTCCCGGCCGCGGGCCGGTGGACAGCGACCCGCGGGTCGTTCAGCGCTGGGCGAGACTCAGCCGTACCTCCACCTCCTGGTCGCCCGAGATCCGGGGCTCGGCCGTCACGTCGTAGAAATCCGCGAGAGCGTCCTGGACCTGTCGCACCGCGTCGGGGCCGCCGCTGAGATCCGCCTCCACCGGCTCCCCGAGCTCCAGGGTGCACTCCACCTCACCGTGTGTGCGGACATCGACCGTGCCCACCCAGAACTTCCGCCGCTCGCCGTCCGCCCCGGGCCCGTGCCCGCCGCCGTCACCCAGTTCGGGCGACTTGGGGAACGCCGACCTCAGGACGGCGAAGACGGCCGCCGCGTTCGAAGCGGTGCAGTGGGGCAGCTCGATCTCGACGAGGCACGCCCCTTCCTTGCTCTGTCCGGTGTCTTCAGTACTCATGGCCCCACCTGTACCCCGGCGCGGGCGATGGTCACCGGTGGGATCCGGTGTCGCGGAGGTAGTCGCCGTAGGGCAGCGGCTCGGTTCCCCCCACGGGATCGTCCCCCGGAGTGGTCTCGTACCAGCCGTACCGCCCAGGGGCGCCGTCCGTGCTGTCGTCCAGCGCCAGCGTGGCCCCGGCGCCCGCCACCGCGAGCGCCGCCCACCCGCGGACCAGTACCTGCTTCGCCCGGCGTGATGCCACGGCGGCCCCCCCTCACGGAAACGACGGTGATCACCACTGTAGGGGTCGGTTCGGGGGCGGCCGGACGCAGCGGCCTCACGCCCGCGTGGTGTGAGGGACCGCAGGCCGAACCGGGGCGGGCCCTTGCGAGGCCCGGCCCGGCCGACGCCGCGGTGTCACCTCACACGCCCGTAGCGCACGCTCTTGGTCCAGATCCTCTCCTCGCGGACGGTCTTGCCCGGCTTCGGTGAGTGCCAGACCCGCCCCTCGCCCGCGTAGATGCCGACGTGGTGGACACTGCCGCCCGAATGGAAGAAGACCAGGTCGCCCTTCTTGCGCGACTTGGCGGAGATCTTCTTCGAGCGGTTGTACTGGGCCGCCGCGGTGCGCGGCAGCTTCTTGCCGGCCTTCTTGTACGAGTACTGGGTGAGTCCCGAGCAGTCGAACCGGTTGGGGCCGGCGGCTCCGTACCTGTAGGCCGCGCCCTTCTTGGAGGCCGCGACCTTGAGCGCCTTGCTCGCGGGAGTGGCCGCCTCGGCCTCGGGTGCGGCGGACGGGATGAGCACCGTCCCCGCCAGGGTGGCAGCGGTGACGGCGGTGGTGACGCCCGCCCGGGACACCGGACCCGCTATGCGTGCGTGCGCGGACATGAGTGAACCCTTCGTCGTACGCCTGCGAAAGATGACCTGTCGGGTTCGGGCCGGCGAAGTTGCCCGGCCACGCGTTGCGTGGCTTCACCCCGAGGACCACGCCGTACGCGGCCCGCCTTGCTCGGGTCTCCCGCTCCTGCCGTCTCGTCATGGTCCGTTTCTCACCCGGGCGACGGCAGGATTGGGCGTCCGTCCGGGCGGCCCCGCCCCGCGGCGGGGACTTGCGGTCTTCTGCCGATAGTGCGTCAGGAGAACTCCCGATCGGTCGATCGGAGATGTTCTGTGAACACGCTCGCTGCCGGCCACTGGGATCCGGACCCTGGCCTCGGTGGATCGGAACAGGTGTCAGAATCCCTGTTCAGAAGGGTTTCCGACTTCTTATCAGGAACGTGCGACGTTCCGGGGCCGGTCCGCGGGCCGGTTCGGCATACCGCCCGGATCAGCCCGAACGGCTGCGGTCGTGTCGGGTGAACGCGGCGGGCCGGGACGCCTCGAAGGTGGCCATCGCCGCGTTCCTCACGCTTCCCCGGCCTCGTCGTGGACCGCGCTGGTGCGCGTGGCCGAGACATCCGATCCGGCGTCCGGTTCGGAGGAGCAGACTCCCGCACGGCCTTCCGTCCGGTCCTCGTTGAGGTCGAGTGCGAACTCCGCCATGGGAACTCCTCCATCCGTTGTCACTGGCGGTGACTTGAATATGTTGCCGGTCAGTGCGGTGCCAACCTCCACCGTCGGCGCACTCCCGCGCGCCCCGAGGGTGTTACGTTGCGCTCAGGCGGCACCGAGGTGTCACAGCGGGGTCGGGGAGGCCGAGGAGCATGGAGACCACACAACGGGAGGACCAGCGCAGCGCCGCCGAGCGCCGCCGCCGGGAGCTCCTGGAGGCCGCCGGGCGCTG
>NZ_JAJFAU010000083.1:3435-21979 GCF_022614595.1 Streptomyces sp. CNQ085 | reverse complement strand
GCCGCGGCCCGCGCCTGCCCGCCCAGCCGCCCCAGACGGCCCGCGACCTGCGATCTCTCCCGGTCGGCCGCGCTGCGCCGTGCCCCCAGCTCCTCGACCCGGGCGGCGCACTCGCGCCGCCGCTCCCGGGCTCTGTCCCGTTCCCCGGTCAGCGCCTCGCACCGGCCGTCCAGTTCGGCCAGCCCGGCGGAGGCCTCGTCCACCGACGCCCGCACCTCCAGCAGCGACGGCGCCCCGGCCGAACCGCCCTGCGCGAAGTGGGCGCCGAGCAGATCACCCTCGGCGGTGACGGCGGTCAGCTCCGGGCGGGCAGTCACCAGCTCCAGCGCGTCCCGGAGGGCCTCGACCACCACCACACCGCGCAGCAGCCGCCGCACGGCGGGCAGCAGGGCCTCAGGGCCCGACACCAGCTCCGCGGCCCACCGCGCGCCGGGTACGTCCAGGGTCGCGGAAGGCTCCTCCCGGGGCGCGCCGCCGAGCACCAGCGCCGCACGGCCGGCGTCCTGTGCGCGCAGCAGGCGCAGGGCACCGGCGGCCGCTGCCGGGCCGTCCACGGCGACGGCGTCCGCGGCCGGGCCGAGAGCGGCGGCGACGGGCACCTCGAAGCCGGGGGTCACGGTGAGGAGCTCGGCGGCCGGGCCGAGCAGTCCGGTCAGTTCGCCGCCGGCGCCGAGCAGGGCGCCGGTGCCGTCCTTGCGGCGCAGCCCCAGGGCCAGGGCGTCACGGCGGGCAGCGGTCGCCGCGCGTTCCCGCTCCGCGGCCGACAGCGCCTCTCGGGCCGCGCTCAGCTCCGTATCGGCCTCGGCCAGTTCCCGTCCGGCCGCCTCGTGGCCCTCGGCCAGCTCGGTGTCGTCCGCGTCCAGCCCGTCCACCTCGGCCCGCAGCGCCTCGTACTCCTCCCGGGCCGCCGCCGCGCGCTCGGCCGCCTCGTCGCGGGCGGTGGCCAGCCGGTCGATCTCGGCCTGCGCCGAGGCGGCGCGGCCACGGGCGGCGGTGACCTGGCCGTGCAGCCGGGCCAGTCCCTCGCGGCGGTCGGCGATGGCGCGGGTGGCGTCCTTCAGCCGCCGCTCCTCGTCCGCCAGGGCGCGCTCCAGTTCGGCGCGGTGGGCGACGGTGTCCTCCAGCGCCCGGCCCGCCGTCTCGAGCGCGGCCGTCAGCTCCGCCTCCTGCTCGCGGACCCGGGCCGCCTCGCGCTCCATGTCCTCCGGGTCGCGTCCCCGGCGCTCCTCGACGGGCTCGGCGGACGCACTGCGGACCCGGGCGTCGGCCAGACTCACCGTGCCGCGCACCCGCTCGGCGAGCTGCGACAGCTCGTACCAGGTCTGCTGCGCCTGTTCCAGCCGCGGCGACAACTCCCTGACCCGCTGCTCCAGCGCGGCCTCCCGCCGCAGCACCTCCGCGAGGCCGGCCTCCACCGCCTCCTTCCGCTCCTTGAGCGCCGCCTCGTCGGCGAGTTCGGCCCTCAGCGCCGCGCGCAGGGCCACCAGGTCGTCGGCCAGCAGCCGCAGCCGGGCGTCCCGCAGATCGGCCTGGATCACCGCCGCCCGGCGCGCGACGGCCGCCTGCCGCCCCAGCGGCTTGAGCTGGCGGCGCAGTTCGTCGGTGAGGTCCTGGACGCGGGCGAGGTTGGCCTGCATCGCGTCCAGTTTCCGCAGCGCCTTCTCCTTGCGCCTGCGGTGCTTGAGGACGCCGGCGGCCTCCTCGATGAAGGCCCGGCGGCCTACCGGATCCGCGTGCAGGACGGAGTCGAGGCGGCCCTGGCCGACGATGACGTGCATCTCGCGGCCGATACCGGAGTCGGACAACAGTTCCTGGATGTCCAGCAGCCGGCAGGTGTCGCCGTTGATCTGGTATTCGCTGCCGCCGTTGCGGAACATGATCCGCGTGATGGTGACCTCGGTGTACTCGATGGGCAGGGCGCCGTCGGAGTTGTCGATGGTCAGGGAGACCTCGGCCCGGCCGAGCGGGGGGCGGCCGGAAGGGCCCGCCGTCCCCGCGAAGATGACATCCTCCATCTTGCCGCCGCGCAGCGACTTGGCGCCCTGCTCACCCATCACCCACGACAGGGCGTCCACGACGTTGGACTTGCCGGAGCCGTTGGGACCCACCACGCAGGTGATGCCCGGCTCGAAACGCAGCGTCGTGGCCGAGGCGAAGGACTTGAACCCGCGCAGGGTCAGGCTCTTGAGGTGCACGTATCCGGACTTTACTCCCAGGTGTCGGTTCCGCGGCCGAAGCGGGTTTCACCGCTGAACGGGTGGGGCACATCACACGGTAGAAGCCACACCCCGGCCGGAAACGACGAAGGGACGCCGAAGCGTCCCTTGCAGTTTTCTCCAGCGGCTCGGCGCTGCGTTCCCCGGACCGGGAGGTCAGGTGAGCGCAGGCTCCGCCTTGGATACGTCGATGCTCTCCAGCAACGAGTCGCCGTGCCGTGCAGCGGCGGCCGACAGCGCGTCGTTCTCCGCCTGAACCCGTACCAGCTCGGATTCCAGGTCCTGAACACGCTGCTGCAGCCGTCGCATCTCGGCGAGGACTCGGGGGTCGGAACCGCCGACGTAACCGAGAAGCGCCTTTGCCATGATGGATGGTCCTCCACACTGAATGACCGACCGGAACGGTGGTGGATCGTGAGGGATTCGTACCCGCGATCGCCGTTCGGCCTTCATTCCCAAGGCAGAACTGCTGCGATGCGCGGGGCTTCCAGAGTGTCACCAAAACTTTTGACGGTCAACACGATCACGCCGCGCACCCCGGCGGCCTTGACTCGACGGCACTCAATCTGCCGGAGGGCTCGCGGGGTTCCTCGGGGGGTGACGCTGGCCGCAGCCTTGCACGTCACGAGGGGAAAGGCAACCTCTTTGGATCATCGGATCGCAAAGCCCTCGTAGCCCCCGCGCGATGGCCCCCAGATCTCGGTCACGCCTTCGACCCGACCCGGCGTATCACCCGTTCGGAGCCATCTCAGCAGCAGCTCGCAACGATCACGCGGCCCTTCGGCAACCACCTGGACCCGGCCGTCGCCGAGGTTGAGCGCGAAGCCCGCCAGGCCGCCGATCCGCAGCGCGCTGGCCCGGGTGAACCAGCGGAAACCGACCCCCTGCACCCGTCCGCGCACCCAGGCCGTCATCCGGACGGTCTCCCCGGCCGCGTCCTCACCGGCGCTCTGTGTCCTCGTGCTCATGGGTGCACGCTATCCGGGCTCGCACCGCTCCTGCGCGCCCCCGCCCTCTCCCGCCTCCCGTGTTTGCGTCGCCCGCCCCTCCGCCCCGTATGGATGCCGTACAGTCACGCCGCAACGGGACTCACTCTTTCGAGTGACAAAAGTGACGCCGATCACGTGAGGACTGCAGCAGATGGGACGCCACCGCCGCGCCGAACCGGTTCCAGCTCCGGCCCCCGTCGCCTCCGACCGCCACGCGGCGGGCGGACGCCACCGCGGCCCGCACCGCAGGCGGAGCGCCGCCCCCGTCCGCACCGGCCTCCTCGGAGCCTCGGCCGCGATGGCGATGGGCGCCGTGGCGGTGGCCTCGGGACTACTGCCCGGCCCGAACGGCGACTACACCGTCGGCGGGTTCGCCTCCCCCTCCGGCGTGGCCCCGGACGACCTGCGGGACCTGCGGACCCAGGGCACGACGACACCGGCTCCGGACGCCCGCGGGGAGGATCCCAGCGCCGGCCACGGCGACGACCGTACCGTTTCCCCCGGCGCCGAGCCCTCCCGCGGCCGGGCCACGGAGAAACCGGAGACCGCCCCGTCGGAGAAGCCGGCCGAACCCACCCCGTCGCGCGGCGATACGCCTCCGGCCGAGGAGGGCGACGCGGGCGACGTCCTCCGCGCGCCTTCCGACACCCCCGGCGCACCCTCCGCCTTCCCCACCAAGCCCACCGCAACCGGCCTCCCCTCCCCCGACGAGGAGACGGCCGCCGCAGCGGAGGTGCTGAGACTGGTCAACCTGGAACGCGCCGAGGCCGGTTGCCGACCGGTCACCGCAGATCCCGAACTGGCGGAGTTGGCGCAGGAGTTCAGTCGGGACATGGCCACCCGGGATTTCTTCTCCCACACCGGCCCCGACGGCGACACCCCCTGGGACCGCGCCGAGGCGGCGGGCATCGGCAACCTCGGCGGCGAGAACATAGCCCGCGGCCAGGCCGACGCCCGGTCGGTGATGGACGCCTGGATGGACAGCCCCGGTCACCGTGCCAACATCCTCAACTGCGACTACCGGACCCTGGGCGTGGGCGCGCACTTCGCCGAGGGCGGCCCCTGGTGGACGCAGAACTTCGGCTTCTGAGAATCCTCCAGGTCAGAGCCCTGATCTGCCCCCTGGGCCGTCTCCGGGCCGTCGCCCGAGCCCACCGGGCCGCCGAAGACCCGGTCCACAGCGGCACGGGTCCGCGTCTGGCTCGTTGGCATCAGGTGCGTGTACGTCCGCAGGGTGTAGCCCGGATCGTGGTGCCCCAGGTACTCGCTCAGAGCCTTGATGCTCTCCCCCGCGTCCAGGAGGACCGAGGCGTAGAAGTGCCGTAGCGCGTGCATGCCGTTCTCCCGCCCCGTCGGCACACCGACAGCCCGAAGTGCCGGCCTCCACACACGGTCGTTGAAGCGGTTCCGGTCCAGCGGGAGCCCGGTCGGGCTGGAGAAGAGAAGCGTCGCCGTCACCGGCGGACCGTCCGGCATCTTCCACGGCAGCGTGATCTCACACGGCTTGTGCCGGGTGATGTGGTCGGCCAGGACGGCCGCCACGGATTCCGGCAGCGGTACGTCCCGCTCCTTGCCACCCTTGGGCGGAGCGAACACCGGCCGGTTGTCCAGCAACTTGACCTGGCGGACGACGTGCACCAGGCCGCCGAGGAAGTCGAGGTCCTCCACGGCCAGGCCGAAGACCTCCCCCTGCCGCAGCCCACAGCCCGCCGCCAGCTCGACCATCGCGCGGTAGCCGTCCGGGAGCTGCGAGCGGACCGCCATCACACGTTCCTCCGGCCACGGCTTGACCTTGCGCGGGTCGGGCCGGGGAGCCTTGACCGACCGGGCCCGGCATGGGTTCTCGCGGATCACGCGGTCCTCCACGGCAGCGGTGAAGACCGTCGAGACGTGCGCGAAGATCACCCGGCGGTAGGCCGGGGACAGTCCGGCGTCCTCCATCTGCCGCATCCACAGCCGCAGATGCGACGGCTGGATCGTCCCCATCCCCCGAGAGCCCAGGTACGGGACCGCGTGCAGCCGTAGCCGCATCTCGACGGAGCCCCGCGTAGCCGGGTCGGTCGTCTGCGTCTTGATCCAGTCCGCGGCGTACTCCCGGAACGTGACACGGCCCGACGCCGGGTCGACGTAGTCACCCCGTGCCATGTCGGCCCCGATCTTGGCGAGCCAGGCTTCTGCCTTGCGCTTGGCCTTGTCGGGGAAGGACTGGCTCTTCTCGGTGCCGTCCGGGGCGACGTACCGGGCGCGGTAGCGCAGGCCGGTGCCGTGCCGGTCGGTCTTGACCTTGACCGGCTTGCCGTCCGGGCCGGGCATGGTCTTGAACCAGCGGTCCTGGATGTGTCCGGCCATCAGGCAGCCGCCTCCATCTGCTCGGCCACCCAGCGCCGTACGTCTTCGGGGTCGAAGCGCAGGTGACGGCCGACGCGGAAGCCGCGGGGGCCGGTGCGCTTGCGGCGCCACTGGTAGACGGTCTCCACCGGCACGCCCAGGAGGTCGGCCACGTCCACCGGGGTCAGGTAGCGGGCCGGGAGCGGACGGGCCATGGTCACCACTCTCCTTGTGCTTCGAGGTCTGCGCGTGCTTCGCGTGCTGCGTCGCGGGATGCGCGGATATCGCGGGCGATCTGGGCGGCGAGCCAGGACTCGCCAGCGGTGTGGCCGTGCCCGGCGTAGGCCCAGTGGGCGACGGTCAGCACGGTCGCTTCGGGGCGGTCGTCGGGGTCGGGCAGGCCGAGGGCGGCGCGCTGTTCGGCGGCGCGGTAGTCGGCGCGGACTTGGCGCAGCGCGCCGAGGGTGGTGGAGTAGCGGCGCGACTTGGTGGAGAAGTGGCCGCGGAAGCCGAGCATGTGCGCCCACTCGCGCAGCTTGCGGTCCGGGTAGAGCCGGTGCAGGTCGAGGCAGGCCGCGATCAGCCGCTTGGGATGCTCGGGCACATCCAGCAGATCGAGGGCCTCAATGCTGCCGACCCGGTGATCCACCGTGCCGGTCGTCTCGGCGGCCTTGGTGGCGTACTTGGCGACGTAGGAGGCGACGGCCTGTTCGGTGATCTCGCCGCCGTCGAAGGCGCCGATGGGCTGGATGTCGAGCTGGGTGCCCCAGCGCAGGACGCGGGCGGACTGGGTGCCGGCGGCGGGCACGGTGACCGCGACGCGGGCAGCGGCGGCGCGGATAGCGTTGGTCAGCAGCTCCACGGTGGCCCACTGAGGCGGGGCGGAGGCGGGTCCGCCGGGGCCGTCGAAGCGGATGACGGCGTGGAAGTGGACCGCGCCCCGGCGCTGGTACTCGGCGACCTTGCCGAAGGACACCCGCAGCACCTGATGGCAGGCTTTCTGGGTCCGTCCGGTCTGCCGGGCGACTTCCCGGCGCAGGTAGATGGTGAAGTACCGCCACAGCTCGGAGGCGTGGTTGTTCCACAGCACCGCGCCCGCGTAGTCGTAGGTGTCCGGGTCGAGCGGGGTGCCCAGCTCGGGCGCGTTCTCGCGGTGGCGGGCACCGCAGCGGCACCGGCCGCGGGCGGGCCGGTTGTGCACCGGGCCGAAGGACGGTGCGGTGAGGGTGGCGAAGACGCGGGGGTGGTCGCGGACGGCCTCGGCCACGCCCTTGGCCGGGTCGCCGGTCAGTCCGGCGCGGATGAGGTGGTAGGTGTCTCCGGCGTAGGTCCAGGCGCAGGACGGGCAGCGCGAGGCGCGGCGGTTGCCGCAGGCTACCCGCAGCCTGCCGCCGGGCTCATCATCGGTGGAGTAGGCGTGCAGGACGGTGTCGGTGGTGCGGTCGAGGGTCTTGGTGGAGCCGGTCAGGTGGATGGGGTCGGCGCAGCCGCCGGTGCGGCGCACCTGTTCTTGCCAGCGGTCAAAGCCGGGGGACCCGGCCACCCGCAGGAAGTCCTGCCAGGTGATCGGGTCCACCCCCGCCAGCGTGGCGGCGTCGGTCATGGGCGCGGTCACCGCCCGGCGCGGACCAGGACCGCGGCGCGGGTGGCGTGGCCGGTGCCTCGGCAGGCCGGGCAGACCACGCGGACGGCCACGCGGGTGCCGTCGCGGTGGCGGGTGCCGGTGGTGATGGCCACGGTCGGGAAGCCGTCGCAGTCGCGGCAGATCGGCCGGGGCGGAGCGTACTGGGGCATGATGAGGTCCTCTCTTTCGGATCTGCGGATCTGGAAGGGAAAGGAGGCGTCCGGGGCGGCGGAGACTTGGCGGTTGAGGCCGCCCCGGAGGCCGTTCAGCGGCGGTGCTGGCTGTTGAGCAGGGAGCGCAGGACAACCGCGCACACGGCCACGGAAGTGGCGGTGACAGCGACGGCCAGGAACAGCGAGACCAGCACCGTGCCAGTCACCAGGACGGCCGCGGTGCCACCGGCGGCGACGGCGACCAGGGCGCCGGGGGTGAGCTGGAGGACCGGCCGGGACGGCGCCGGAACCGGGGCGGGTGCGGTGGCCGGATCCGGGTCGGCGGGGACCAGCGGCGCGGCCGGGGACGGGGCCGCGGGCGTGGCCGGGGCCGTGTAGGTGTCGGGCGGCGGGTAGGTGGGGCGGAACATCGACATCGCGGGTGCTCCTCTCAGGTCAGGCGGTGCAGCGGTGGGTGCGGGCGGCCAGCTCGGCGGCCGAGCGGCTGTGGTAGTCGGCGGAGAAGCCGCAGCGCGGAGCGGTGCAGGCGGTGGTGTGCTTGTCGCGGCCCCGGCCGTCGTAGTGGGTGCCGACCTGGACCGGGCCGATACGGGTCACGTCGCGGAAGCGGTTCGGGCGCGGCATGGTCACTCCTTGGTTGTGGGGTCGGGGTAGCTGGCCAGGATGTAGGCCACTTCGTCGGGGTCGGTGGTTTGCTGGGCGGCTTCCTCGGCGAGCCAGCGGGCCAGCTCAGGGCGGCCGGTGTCGGCCATCTCGCGGGCGGCGTCGAGGAAGTCGGAGCGGTCGGGTTCACGTCCGGCCATGGCGGATCAGTCCTCCTGTCAGACGAGCTGGGCGGCGATGGCGTCGGCCATCGGGGCGGGCACCCCGAGGCGGGCGCGCAGGGTGCCGGGGTCGATGGGCGTGCCGGTGCGGGCGCGGTGGGCGTCGGCGACCTTCCGTGCGTGCTCGACCAGCGCGGCCGGAACCGCCACCGCCGGAGCAGCAGCCGGAGCCGGAGCCGGGTCGGCAGCCGGGGCCGATTCGGGTTCGGGCGCGGCCGGGGCGGGATCGAGTTCGGGGACCGGGTCCGGCTCGAAGGCCGGGGCGGCCGGTTCCGGTGCGCGCTCGACGACCGGGGCAGCCGAGGGCTCCGGTGCGGAGGCCGGCGCATCCGGCTCCAGCTCCGGGGTGGTGTCGGGTGTGGTGTGGGCCAGCAGGGTTCCGCCGAAGAAGGCCAGCGCGGGCCATCCGGCGACGAGGATCCGCAGCCAGGCGGGCACGTCGGCCAGGTCGAGGAGCCCGGCGGTGGCGACGTTGGCGCCGAGCGAGGCCGCGAGGGCGATGATGAACCAGCACCAGGCCGAGCCCGCGGGAAGGTCGGCGGCTTGCAGGGTGCGGATGCGGTGCCAGGCGGCGACCAGCAGCAGATCCACGCTGATGGGGTAGGCCCAGGCTTTCCAGCCGTCCTGCCCGGCCGCCGCGGCCAGGTCGTGCAGGTGGGCGAAGGACAGGGCACCGGCGATGACGGCCTGGATCAGCACGGCGTCGAGGCGGAGTTTGGTACGCACGGGGAGCACCTCCTTTCAGGCATGGCGGGGGTAGGGACACGGCGCGAAGAGCGGTCGCGCCCACCGATGGCGGGGAGGGGTGTTAGTCGGTGACCGGGGCCGGTTTGACCAGCGACGGCCGCTCATCCGCATCCGGCACGGCCGGGGCGGCGGGCCGCCAGGCGGCCAGGGCCGGAAGGTCGGGGGTGAGATGGGCGAAGGTGCGGCAGACGGTCGCCGCAGCGTCCGGGGCGATCTCCACGGTGCGGATGCGGGACCAGGCGCCGGAGGCGTCTCCGGCCACGGCCAGGCCGGGCCGGTCCGGGGCGATGGTGGTGGCCACCGGAATGGCCTCGGGGGCGATGTCGTTCAGCCCCATCTCGGCGGTCTGCTTGTCGTTGACCCGGTGCACCACCCGGCCGGTGAGCTGAGCGCGCAGCGAGGTGGCGCCCTTGCCCAGGTCCGAGCCGAAGCGCTGGCCGCAGATCTCCAGGTAGATGCCAACCGCGCGGGCCATCTGCGCCAGCCGCACCAGGGACGTGACCATCTCATCCCGGCGCGCCTCGTCCTTCTTGGCGGCGACCAGGAACAGTTCGGCCACCTCATCCACCAGCACCACCACCGGGGTCGGCCGCGTCTTCTTGGGCAGGTCCCACAGGTCCGAGGCCCCGTGCTCGCTGAGCAGGTCGAAGCGGTCCTCCATCACCGCCACCAGGGCGGCCAGCAGGCCGGATGCCTCATCCGGGGTGGTGGCCAGCGCCGACAGCCGCGGGCCAAAGCGGCGCTGCTCCACCCCGCGCTTGCAGTCGATGCCCACCAGCGCCACCGGCCGGACCGCGAGCGCGGTGATCAGGTTGCGCAGATACATCGACTTGCCCGACTGGTTCGCACCCAGCGTCAGCGCGTGCGGAATGGCCCGGTAGTCGCGCACGAACGCGGTGCCGTCCTCGCGCAGCGCCACCGGCACCACCAGCGCATCCGTGGGCAGGCCCCGACGCGGCATCCGCACCCGCTTGAGGATGTCGTAGCCGGTCATCCGCAGCTCCACCACACCCGGCTTGACCTCGGCCACGTGCACGGCGTGCACGCCCCAGGCGTGGCGCAGCCGCACCGAGGCCGCCGCCACATCTGCCGGTTCCAGCCCGGCCGGAAGCCGCAGCCGCATCCGCAGCCCTGTCGCGCTGGGCCGCACCCGCAGAATCCGGGGCGGAACCGGCCGGACCTCCCGGCGGGCCACCGTCCGGGTCAGGAAGGCCCGCGCCCGTGACGGGGTGACGGTCAGCCCGCACACCTCCATCGTGGCCGCATACGTCAGGTGCAGCCGCACCCAGGCCACCGGCAACCCGGCCAGCAGCCAAAACAGGGCCGGGAACCGGCGGCGAGCGAGCAGCCCGCCACCGGCCACCACAGCGACCACCAGCACCACAGCAGTCAGGTTCGACATGGCCGATCAGCCCTGCACCGTCGCCGGGACCATCGGGGTGATGGCCACCGCGCGGAAGGAGATGCCCTGCCGCTTCTCGCCGTTGAAGACGTTCTCCCACTCCCGCGCCCGCAGCCCGGTCACTCCCACCGGCGCCCCGGTGGTCAGCTCCCCGGTGATGCCGGTCTCCAGCACCGTGACCTTGTCCAGCAGGTTGGCCTCACCGTCGTCCACCACCATCAGGCCCACCGTCATCAGCTGCGCGCCGGTCTCCGGGTCGGTGGCGATCTCACCGGTCCGCCGGTTCGCGATCTTCGGCTGCGGGGAGGTCGCCACGATCACCGCAGCGGTCGACAGGTCGATCTTGAAAGACGCCATGACAGGACTTCCTCTCAGGGGAGGGCAGCAGGCAGGCACTGCCCACGGGCCAGATCAACGTCTGCATTGTTTGAACAATGCGAACAGTTCAGATGTTGACCCCTCGGCGGCGCTCCGTCAAGAGCTTTGGCCACATTGACTGGACAATGCAGGTCGCGCGGCGTTTCATGGAGACATGGCAGTCAAGAAGGTCGGTCGCGGCACCTACAAGCAGCAGATCTCCGACGACCTGCGCCAGCAGATCGCGGCCGGCACTCTCGCGCCCGGCGCCAAGCTGCCGACAGAGGCCCAGCTCACCGACGAGTACGGCGTGACGCGCGGCACCGTCCGTGCGGCGCTGGACATCCTCGTCAACGAAGGACTGATCGTCTCCAAGCGCCCCGTCGGGTACTTCGTCCGCGAGCGCAAGCCGATGGTCTTCCGACCCCAGGCGGAGTTCCGCCCCCGGCCGTACACGCCGGAGATGGACGCCTTCATGACCGAGCACCAGGGCCGCGACCCCGAGCAGACCATCGAGGTCAGCATCGTGGAGCCGACCGCCGAGGTGACCAAGCGCCTCCAGCTCGAAGCCGGGCAACTCGTCGTCATCCGCCGCAGGGTCCGCTACCTGGATGGCGAGCCGTTCAACATCAACGACAGCTTCTTCCCGCTCGACCTGGTGCGGGACACCCCGATCATGCGGCCCGAGAGCATCCCCGAGGGCGCGAACGAGGTGCTGGCCGGACTCGGCTACCGTCAGGAGCGGGCCATCGATGAGCTGTACGTCCGCATGCCCACCCCCGACGAGGTACGACGGCTGGAGCTGGCCCCGGGAACTCCCGTCGGCTACCACGTGTGCACCGGGTACACCGAGGAGGGCAAGCCCGTCCGGGTCGCGATCTCGGTCCTGCCCGGCGACCGTCACGTGATCTCCTACGAGCGACGCCGCGAGACGCCCGCGGACCAGTCATGAGCGGACTCCGCATCCGGCCCGCGAGCGCCGAGGAGCTGCCGACCGTCGAGGAGCTTCTGATCGAAGCGTCCGAGTGGCTCGCCTCACGCGGGATCGACCAGTGGCAGTTCCCGCCCCACCGCGACCGCATCCAGAAGGCCATCAGGCACGGCGAGTGCTTCCTGGCGGTCGATGACGAGGACCGGCCCACCGGCACGATCACCGTGGACGACCACGCCGACCCGGAGTTCTGGACCGAGGCCGACGACCCCGACAGTGCGCTCTACGTTCACCGCATGGCGACGAGCCGGGCAGCGGCGGGGCGGGATATCGGGGCCGTGATGCTGGACTGGGCTACCAAGCGTGCCGCTCAGCAGGGCAAGGGGTGGTTGCGCCTGGATGCGTGGAAGACCAACCCCGGGCTGCACCGCTACTACGAACGCCAGGGGTTCACACTGGTCAGGTTGGTCGACCTGGAGCACCGGAAGTCAGGTGCCCTGTTCCAGCGCCCCACGTAGGGCTGTTACAGGTTTCTCCACCTCATCAAGGCTCGCTCCGCTCGCTTGCCCGGCCGCCGGGGAACGGTCCACCGACCACCGCCAACCCGAGCCGCCAAACCGCAGCTCCAGCAACCCCGGACAGCCCTCGACCCTGCCCGCCGCTGTGTCCGACTGGCCCCAACCAGGATCGACCACACCGGTCGGCATCTCTGGACCGGCGGAACCGGTGGGGCCGTGCACAGCACACCAGGAACACGAAAACGCGTCCCACGGTTCCCGGCCTCCACGTCTGCACAGGTGCAGTCTTGATCCCACAGGGATCAGGTGCCGCGCACAGCGCGGCGGCGCCGGGGCCGGGCGCCGCCGCGCTTGGCCCCTCCTCGTCTTCGCCGCCGGGGCCGCGCGCCGTCACCCGCCCGCGCCCGCAAGGGGGCGAAAAGACCAGGCCGGGGCTGGGGCGGTCGGCTCCACGGCTTTACCCACCTGCCCGGTCCGGGACCCGCGTCGGGCACGACCAGGGGGCCACTCGGACACATTGCGGGCAGGTCCAAAGCCTGCCCGAGTTGCCAACCAGCGTACGGCCCCCTGATCATGCCCGACCCCAGCCCAGGCAGGACACCGGCCAAACCCGTTCCACCGACCTCACGCCGTAACCGCAGGCCGTGTCCCCGGAAACCTTCGCCTGCCAACAAGTTGACCGGGATCGTCACCGCGTTGTCAGCCCTAGCCGTAGCCTTCGTCCATGCGCAGAGGAGCGATCACACGGACATCCGTACTCAAGACCATCGAGGAGCACGACGAGACAGGACGTGAGGCGTTCCTGTCGAAGTACGGCTTCGGAGAGGCCCGATCGTACGTTCTCGTGCACGAGGGGCGGGAGTACGACTCGAAGGCGATCGCCGGAGTAGCGCATAAGTGGGACCAGGGACGGGCTCTGACTTCCGGCGAGT
The DNA here is from genome assembly GCF_022614595.1 of Streptomyces sp. CNQ085. Lineage (GTDB taxonomy): Bacteria > Actinomycetota > Actinomycetes > Streptomycetales > Streptomycetaceae > Streptomyces. The sequence continues at coordinate 8,938 of NZ_JAJFAU010000083.1, read as the reverse complement.
TCAGCGGTGGCAAGGAGCATGCGGCCGCATGGCTGAAGCGCCTTGGTTTCCAGGTCAAGATCAAGGAGTAGGGGCGGGCTAGCGATCTTCAGGACCGGTGCTGTACAGCGACCATCGCGACCGAGGCCGACGCCCCATTGGTGGTTCGCGTCGAGGGGTGTGCACCGCACCTCCACTCGGGCCGTCGCTGGGCCGTCCGAGGGCAGCCAAAGGCGACCGACGTTGACAACCGTCGGCGGGTAAGCCGCAGGTCACAGCGTTGGCCGCCGGAAGGCCCCCAGGTCAGCGAGGCCCCGCGTCACTTCTTCGGCTTCTGAACGACTCCGCCGGGGTACCCCGTCGCCCCGTCCGGGCGGCGGGCGGTGTTCAGCGCGCCAGGCGGGGCGGGGGCTGGCAGCGTGGGCAGAAGTAGCTGGAGCGGTTCGTCCAGGGACTGCGCCGCATCGGTGCGGCGCAGCGGCGGCAGGGCAGGCCCTCCCGGCCGTAGGCGTCCAGGGAGCGTTCGAAGTAGCCCGACTCCCCGTTGACGTTGACGTAGAGGCTGTCGAAGCTGGTGCCGCCGACGGCGAGGGCCTCGTTCATCACGTCGCGGACGTGGCCGAGGAGTTCGGCGGTGCGCGGGCGGGTGAGGGTGGCGGTGGGGCGGTCGTAGTGCAGCCGGGAGCGCCACAGCGCCTCGTCCGCGTAGATGTTGCCGACCCCGCTGATCAGGGACTGGTCGAGCAGGGCCCGCTTGAGCGTGCTGCTGCGGCGGCGCAGGGCGGCGTGGAATGCCTCCTCGTCGAAGGCCGGATCCAGCGGGTCGCGGGCGATGTGGGCTATGACGTCGGGCAGGCCGTCCTCCGCGGTGTCGTGCAGCGACAGCCCGCCGAAGGTGCGCTGATCGACGAAGCGCAGCTCGGTGCCCGCGTCGTCGGCGAAGCGGACGCGGACGCGCAGGTGCTTCTCGTCCGGGGCGTCCTGCGGCTGGACGAGAAGCTGCCCGCTCATGCCGAGATGGGCCAGGACGCACTGGCCGGTGCCCTCCAGCGGCAGCCACAGGTACTTGCCCCGGCGCAGGGGCGTGCCGACGCGCGCCCCGCGCAGCCGGCCGGTGAAGTCGTCCGCTCCGGCGAGGTGACGACGGATCGCTCGCGGGTGGAGCACCTCGGCCCCGGCGATGGTGCGGCCGCCGATCCAGCGCTCGATTCCGCGCCGGACGACCTCGACCTCGGGCAGCTCTGGCAACGACGGCTCCTCGTCGACGGGGATCCCGCGTCAGCGGGAGGCGGTGTGCGTGTGTGCGGGGGGACCGCGTGTCACTGGTGGAAAGACGCGCCCACCCGTCCGGATTCCAGGCGGGTGGGCGGAAGACGCGAGGCGGGTGCCGGGCCGGTCAGGAGACCTTCTCGGCGGTCTGGCCCTCCCTCTGGTCGGCGGCGGCCCGGATGGCGCGCCAGGCGGCCTCCGCCGCCTGCTGCTCGGCCTCCTTCTTGCTGCGGCCGGTGCCGGTGCCGTACGCGACACCACCGACGCGGGCGGCAGCCGTGAAGGTCTTCTCGTGGTCGGGGCCGGTCTCGGTGACCAGGTACTCCGGGACTCCCAGCCCCTCGGCCGCGGTCAGCTCCTGGAGGCTGGTCTTCCAGTCCAGCCCGGCACCGAGGTTGGAGGACTCCTCGATCAGGGGGTCGAAGAGGCGGTGCACCAGCTCACTGGCCGCCTCCAGCCCCCGGTCGAGGTAGACCGCGCCGATCACCGCTTCCAGGGTGTCGGCGAGGATCGACGCCTTGTCCCGGCCGCCGGTGCCCTCCTCGCCCCGGCCGAGCCGGATGAAGGCGCCCAGATCGAGAGCGCGGGCGACCCCGGCCAGCGCACGGGAGTTGACCACCGCCGCGCGCAGCTTGGCGAGCTGCCCCTCGGGCAGGTCCGGATGGGTGCGGTAGAGGGTGTCGGTGACCACCAGGCCCAGCACGGAGTCCCCCAGGAACTCCAGGCGCTCGTTGGTGGGCAATCCGCCGTTCTCGTACGCGTAGCTGCGGTGCGTCAGTGCACGCGTCAGAAGGGCGGACTCGAGCTGGTACCCGAGCCGCCCTTCCAGAAGCGTGTGGGACGAGGCCGCCGCGTCCACCAGACCCGCCCTCCGCGCCGATTCACCCCCGTCGTCGCGGGGGAGGTCTCCGGGCGTAGTGGCGTCTGACATGGAGCCCGTCACCAGCCGATCAGACCTCGAGGACCTGGCGGCGGTTGTAGGTGCCGCAGTTCGGGCAGGCGATGTGCTGCTGACGGGGCTCCTGGCAGCGCTCGCACTTCACCAGGGCCGGGACCGCAGCCTTCCACTGCGACCGGCGGTGGCGCGTGTTGCTGCGCGACATCTTCCGCTTCGGAACAGCCACGGCTATTTCTCCTGTGGATCGTCCCCGCCAGTGCGGGGTGCGTTGTCTTCGTCCATCCCGCCGTCCCGCATGGAGCCGGCGAGTCCTTCGAGAGCCGCCCACCGGATGTCGACGGCCTCGTTGTGGTCGTGCCCGGGGTCGTCCGCGAGCCGCGCCCCGCAACGGGGGCAGAGTCCGGGACAGTCCTCCTGGCACACCGGCTGCAGCGGCAGCGACAGCACCACCGCGTCACGCAGCACGGGCTCGAGGTCGAGCAGGTCGCCCTCGAGTTGGAACGTCTCCTCGTCCTCGGCGTCGTCGCCGGTGTCCGCGAAGCGGCTCCGGTCGTCGGCGTCGGGGTAGGAGAACATCTCCTGGAAATCCGCTTCGCACTCCTGCTCCAGCGGCTCCAGACACCTTACGCACTCCCCCTTCAGCCGCGCACGGGCGGTGCCCGTGACGAGCACCCCTTCCATGACCGACTCCAGGCGGAGGTCGAGCTCCATGGGCGAGCCCTCCGGCACCCTGATGACCTCGATACCGAGATCCCCGGGAGCCGGGACCGTCCGGGAGAACTCCTTGAGCGCACCCGGACGTCGCCCCAGCTCGCGCGTGTCCAGCACGAGGGGGGAACGGTGGTCGAGGGGGGCGTTCAGGGCTTCCTGCTTTCTGCGGTCTGACACCGGCTGGCTCCGATTCCTGCGTTCTGGGCAGCCGAACGTCGCGGGCGGACCACGACCGAATGGCCAGGATACTGGACCGGCCGCCCCGGACCCAATCCGGTCCGGCCGGACCCGATCCGGGCCGGCGCGGCTAGCGGCCCTGCTCGTACTGTCGCAGCTGCTCCATGTCGATCATGCTGGTGTCGAAGAAGCTGGTCTCGTCGAGCGCCGCGGGCTGCTGCGGGGGCTGCTGCTGGTAGGCGTACGGATCCTGCGGCTGCGGCTGCCCGTACTCCTGCGGATAGCCCTCCTGCTGGTAGCCGTAACCACCCTGCTGGTAGGCGTACGGATCCTGCGGCTGCGGCTGCGGCTGCCCGTACTCCTGCGGATAGCCCTCCTGCTGGTAGCCGTAACCACCCTGCTGGTAGGCGTACGGATCCTGCGGCTGCGGCTCGTACGCGGGCTGCTGCTGCGCGGGAACCTGCGGGGACTGCCGCGGCTGCGGTGCCCGCCGCTCGTGGGAGACGGCGGCGAGGTCCGCGAGGTAGTCGGCGTCGCTCTGCTGCTCCTGCTCGTCCTGGGCCGCCAGATGGGCACCCAGTTCGTCGATGGGCCGGTGGCCGGTGAGTTTCTGCCGCCCGCGTCCGACCGCCTCCAGGGTCTTGGACAGCACCGTCTCGAAGGCCCGGAACTGGGCCTCCACGTAGGTGTCGGCGCGCTCCCGCAGCTCGGCGGGGTCGGCGGGGCGCTCCGGGATGTCCTCGCCGCCCTCCTCGCCGTACGGGCCGGCGCCCGGATCCCGGCCCAGCAGCTTCTCCCGCCCCCGGTCGACCGAGCCTATGGTCTTGCTGAGGACGACCTCGAAGTTGGCGAGTTTGCTGTCGACGTAGTCGTCGGCCTCGGCCCGGATCCCCTCGGCCTCCTGGCGCGCCTGGACGAGGATGCGGTCGGCCTCCTCCTGCGCGCGGCGGGCGATCTCGGTGCCGGAGACCAGCGAACCGCGCTCGGTCTGTGCGGAGTCGATGATCCGCCGGGCCTCCTGCCGCGCCTCGGCGATCATCTGCTCCCGGTCGCCGATCAGCTCCTGGGCCTGGGCGAGCGAGCCGGGCAGCGCCTGCCGCACCTCTTCCAGCATCCCCAGCAGCTCCGCGCGGTTGATCACGCAGGAGGCCGACATGGGCATGGACCGGGCGCCTTCGACCGCCGTGACGATGTCGTCGAGTTTCTGCTGTACGTCCACGGGAGCGACTGTACGGGCAGTGGCCGCCGGTGCGACAGCGGATGCGGGAACCGGCCCGGACGCGGGCCCGGGCGGGGCGGGGGCGCCGGAGGCGTCAGGGGCGGGACAGCCGCTCGCGCAGGGCCTGGAGCACCACGGGAGGCACCAGGTGGGAGACGTCGCCGCCCCAGGCCGCGACCTCCTTGACCAGACTGGAGGAGAGGAAGCTGTAGGTCGGGTTGGTGGGCACGAAGAGCGTCTCCACCCCGGAGAGCCCGTTGTTCATCTGGGCCATCTGCAGCTCGTAGTCGAAGTCGCTGACCGCCCGCAGGCCCTTGACGATGGCCGGGATCTCGCGCTGCTTGCAGAAGTCCACCAGCAGGCCGTGGAAGGCCTCGACCCGCACGTTGCCGTACTCGGCGGTGACCTGGTGGATCAGGTCCATCCGCTCCTCGACGGCGAACATTCCCTGCTTGGACTTGTTGATCATCACCGCGACGTACACCTCGTCGTAGAGCCTGGAGGCGCGGGAGATGATGTCGAGGTGTCCGTTGGTGATGGGGTCGAAGGACCCCGGACAGACGGCGCGGCGCACTGGCGTTTCCTCGCTCTCCATACGGGTCATGACACGTCGGTGACCTCTTCGGCTTCTTCGGCGGCGCGACCGTACCAGAGCGTTCCCTCGCCGTAGCGGCGGGACCGCAGCCCCTCGAAACCGGCGGGCCAGCGGAATTCGCCGCCCCTGGTGCTCCGTTCCACGGTGGCGAGGGCACCGCTCGCGAGCCACCCCCCGGCCCGGAGTGTGAGAAGGATCTCGCGCAGCTCCTCGTCCCCGACGGCGTACGGCGGATCCAGGAACACCACGTCGTACGGCTCCGCGGGAGCCTCCGCGCGCACCGCCTGCTCCGCCCGGCCGGCGCGCACCTCGGCGCCGGGCAGGCCGAGGCCGCGGACGTTCTGGCGGATGGTGCGCACGGCGCGGGCGTCGGACTCGACCAGCAGGACGTGGGCCGCACCGCGCGAGAGGGCCTCCAGGCCGACCGCGCCCGAGCCCCCGTACAGGTCGAGCACCCGCAGGCCCGCCAGCGGGCCGAGCAGCGACTCCCAGGTGGAGAACAGCCCCTCGCGCGCCCGGTCGGAGGTCGGGCGGGTGCCCTGGCCGGGCGGCACCGCCAGGCGTCGTCCGCCGGCCGTTCCGGCGATCACGCGGGTCATCGCTTCACCGTCTCCAGGTCGTGCGCGCGGGTGTGTGGTGGGGGGGGGGGGGGGGG
>NZ_JAJFAU010000083.1:0-3425 GCF_022614595.1 Streptomyces sp. CNQ085 | reverse complement strand
CCCCCCCCCCCCCCCCCCCCCCCACCACGATAGGCGCGCGGGCGGGCCGCGTCCCCGTCAGCCCTTCTCCAGGTACTCCTCGCGCTCGGCGTCCAGCAGCGCCTCCAGGGCCGCGCGCAGTTCGGGCAGGCGTTCCAGTCCGGGATCGGCGGCGACGATCTCCGTCGCCTTCTTCCGGGCGGCCGCGATGACTTCCTCGTCGTCGATGACGGCGAGCATCCGCAGGGAGGAGCGGGTGCCGGACTGCGCCTGGCCCAGCACATCGCCCTCCCGTCGCTGCTCCAGGTCGATGCGGGACAGCTCGAATCCGTCCAGCGTGGCGGCGACCGCCCCCAGCCTGGCGCGGGCGGGGCTGCCCTCGGGGGCCTCGCTGACCAGCAGGCACAGTCCCGGCGCACTGCCGCGCCCGACCCGGCCGCGCAGCTGGTGGAGCTGGGAGACACCGAAGCGGTCCGCGTCCATGATCACCATCACGGTGGCGTTCGGCACGTTGACCCCGACCTCGATGACGGTCGTGGCGACCAGGACGTCCAGCTCGCCGGCGGCGAAGCGGCGCATCACCTCGTCCTTGGCGTCCGGCTGCATCCGGCCGTGCAGCGCGGCCACCCGCAGTCCCTTGAGCGGTCCGTCGGCGAGCTGCCCGGCGATGTCGAGGACGGCCAGCGGCGGGCGGCGCTCGCCTCCGCCGTCGGCGCCCCCGTCGTCCTCGCCCCCCGCACGGTCCTCGCCGCCTCCGCCGCCTCCGCCGCCCCGCCCGGCGCCGGCGGGCTCCTCCTCGTCGCCGATGCGCGGGCAGACCACGTATGCCTGGTGCCCGGCCGAAGCCTCCTCGCGCACCCGCTCCCAGGCGCGGGCCAGGAAGTGGGGCTTCTCGGCGGCGGGCACGACATGGCTGGTGATGGGCGAGCGTCCGGCCGGGAGCTGGTCCAGCACGGAGGTCTCCAGGTCGCCGAAGACCGTCATGGCGACGGTACGCGGGATGGGGGTGGCGGTCATCACCAGCAGGTGCGGGGGCCGCTTCCCCTTGGAGCGCAGGGCGTCGCGCTGCTCGACGCCGAAGCGGTGCTGCTCGTCCACCACGACCAGCCCCAGGTCGTGGAAGCCCACCTTGTCCTCGATCAGGGCGTGGGTGCCGATGACGACCCCGGCCTCGCCGGTGGCCAGGTCCAGCAGCGCCCGGCGGCGGACGGCGGCCCCCATCGAACCGGTGAGCAGCACGACCTTGGTGGCGTGCTCGGCGCCGCCGAGCATTCCGCCCTCGGCCAGCTCGCCCATCATCTCGGTGATCGAGCGGTGGTGCTGCTGGGCCAGCACCTCGGTGGGGGCGAGCATAGCGGCCTGCCCGCCGGCGTCCACCACCGCGAGCATGGCACGCAGCGCCACCAGCGTCTTGCCGGAGCCGACCTCACCCTGGAGGAGGCGGTGCATGGGATGCTCGGTGGCCAGGTCGTCGAAGATCTCCCGGCTGACGGCCCGCTGGCCCTCGGTGAGGGTGAACGGCAGCCGGGCGTCGAAGGCGTCCAGCAGCCCGCCCTCGCGCGGCCTGCGCGCAACGGCCGGCAGCTGTCCCTCGGCCAGGCGGCGCCTGGCCAGCGCGACCTGGAGGACGAACGCCTCGTCCCACTTCAGCCGGGCCCGCGCCAGCTCCACGTCCGCCTTGGTGCGGGGCCGGTGGGCCTTCTCCAGCGCCTCCGGCAGCGTGGGCAGGCCGCGCTCGGCGCGCAGGGCGGCGGGCAGCGGATCCACCACCCCCGTCCAGCCGGTGGCCCGCAGGGAGTCCACGACGGTGGCGACGGCCTTGGCGATCTTCCACGACTCCAGTTGCTTGCACGCCGGGTAGATCGGCATGAGCCTTCCCGCGAAGGCGTCCACCGCCTCCGCTCCGCCGTCGGCGCCCAGCAGCTCGTAGGCGGGATGGGAGAGCTGGAGCTTCCGGTTGAACACACCGACCTTGCCCGCGAACATCCCCCGGCGACCGGGCAGCAGCTCCTTGTGGTGATGGTGGACGGCCCGGCCGAAGAAGACCAGCTGGAGGCGGCCGCTGCCGTCGGTGAGGGTGACCTCCAGACGCTTGCCGCGGCCCTGGTTGAAGGTGAGCACCCGGGAGTCGGCGACCTGGGCGACCACGGTGACGTGCTCGTCCAGCGGCAGGTCGGCGAGCCGGGTCAGCTCGCCGCGCTCGGCGTACCGCCGCGGGTAGTGGTGCAGCAGGTCTCCGACGGTGCGCAGGCCGAGGTGCTCGGCCATCACCTTCGCCGTGGTGCCGCCGAGCACCGTTCGCAGCGGTTCCGTCAGGGGGTCTCGCGTGTTCTCTTCCAGCACGGGCACGTCCCCCATTGCACACCACACCGCCGACAGTGCGGGCCGTGCGACCCGCTCACTCCGCTCACTCCACGCCGATCAGCAGCGGGCCACTCTGCCGCCCCTCGTGGACGAGTGTGTCGACGGCCAGGTGGTTGCGGCGCACATGCTCCTCCAGGTACTCGGCCAGACCCCCGGGGGCGTCCGCGCCGACCACCAGGGTCACCAACTCGCCGCCGCCCGAGAGCATCCGGTCCAGTACGGCCGCGGCCACGTCCGCCGCCCGCGCGCCGATCAGCGCCACGTCCCCCTCGATCAGACCGAGGACGTCCCCGGCCTGGCAGATCCCGGCTGTCGTCCACGCCTGCCGTTCGGCGACGCACAACTCGCCGTACCGGGTGGCCCCGGCCGCGGAGGTCATGGCGACGACGTCCTCGTCGAAGCGGCGGCCGGGCTCGTGCACGGCGAGGGCGGCGATGCCCTGCACCGGGGAGCGGGTGGGGATGATGGCGACCCTCAGCCCCTCGGCACGGGCCTGTTCGGCGGCCGCGGCGGCGGTGTGCCACAGCTCGGGATCGTTGGGCAGCAGGACGGCCTCGGACGCGCCGGTCCCCAGCAGGGCCTGCGCCAGCTCCCCGCTGGCGGGCGGCTCCCCGGGGCACGCGGTGACGGTGGTGGCGCCCGCCGCGGCGCACAGTTCGGCCAGTCCGTCGCCGGGCACCACCGCGATCACGGCGCGGTGGGCGGCACGGCCGGGGGCGTGCGCGGGCTCGCGGTCGGCGTGCCGACCGCCGGTCTGGGCGCCGAAGTGCGTGATCCGGACGCGGAAGGGGCGACCGGCCTCGATCCCGGCCTCCACCGCGGCGCCGGCGTCGTCCACATGGACGTGGACGTTCCACAGCCCGTCGCCGCCGACCACGACCAGGGAGTCGCCCAGGGCGTCGAGCCGGGTGCGCAGGGCGGCCACGGCCTCGTCCCCGGCCTCCAGCAGGTAGACGACCTCGTAGGCCGGGCCGGCCGGTTCCTCCGGCGCCGGGCAGCCCCCGCCGTCCGGGCCCGGTATCCGGTCCGGGCCCGGGAGCGGGGCCGGCGTTCCGGCGCGCTCGGCCGCCGGGGCCTCGGGC
>NZ_JAJFAU010000082.1 GCF_022614595.1 Streptomyces sp. CNQ085 | reverse complement strand
CCGCCCGCGCCCGGGCACGGGCGGCGGTGGCGCAGGCCGCGCAGGTGCAGCCGGGCCGGGGGAGGCCGGCGGGGGCGCCGGTACCGAGCAGAGTCAGTTCCACGCCACGATCGTCTCGCGCCCGCCGGGCCGCCGCGCGAGGGGGGAGGGCAGGGACCGGTCCGCGCGGATCGGCCGGCCAGGGCCTACTCTGCGGACAGCGGGACAGCATCACTGAAAGCGTACGGCGGCGCCCGGTGCGGTACGGCCCGGGAACGAGCCGCGGACAGGGAACGGACGAGAGACAGGGGAGGCGCACATGGCGTGGACGTGGCGGTTCGAGAAGGCCGACGGCACGGAGACGGAACCGGCCGTCCAACCGGAGGAGTTCTCCACCCAGGGGGACGCGGAGAGCTGGATCGGCGAGACCTGGAGGGAACTGCTGGAGGGCGGCGTCGAGCAGGTGAGGCTGCTGGAGGACGGCACCGAGGTCTACGGGCCCATGAGCCTGAGCGCGGCCGAGGAGGCATGAGAGCCGGGTGCGCGGGGGGCCCCGCCGGGGCCGCACCCCCGCGCGTACCGGTCTCCGCAGCCCACGGGGCCGGGGCGCCCGGGCCCGTCAGCGCTCGCCCAGGGTGACCGCCACGGTCCGCTCCTCGCCGTCGCGCCGGTAGGCGAGCCTCACCTCGTCGCCCGGCTCGTGCGAGGCCAGTGCCTTCACCAGCGCGGTGGTGTCCGTGATCCCCTCGCCACCGAGCCCGACGATCACGTCGCCCGCCCGGAGCCCGGCCTCGTCCGCCGCGCCACCCTCCTGGGCCTCCACGATCGCCACCCCGGCGGGCTGGTAGTCCTCGCTCAGGACGGTGCGTACCATCGCCTCGATCGCCGCCTCGTCGGAGTCGACCACCTCGCCGTGCTCGATCATCTGGTCGGCCAGGTGCCGGACGGTGTCGGAGGGGATGGCGAAGCCCAGGCCGGGCGCCGCGCCGCCGCCCCCGCCGGGGGAACGGGCGGCCAGGGTGGGGACGCCGATGACGCGGCCGGAGAGATCGACCAGCGCGCCGCCGCTGTTGCCAGGATTGATCGGGGCGGAGGTCTGGATCAGGTTGCCGATGGTGGCCTCGGCACTGCCCTCGCCGAGGGCGCGGCCGGTGGCCGAGACGATCCCCTCGGTGACGCTGGAGGAGAGCCCCAGCGGATTGCCCATGGCCAGGACGATCTGGCCGACGTCCAGTTCGCCGGAGTCCCCGAAGGTCGCCGGGCGGAGGCCGCTGGGCGGATCTGTGAGCTGGACCACCGCCAGGTCCTCCTCCGGATAGCTGGCCACCAGTTCCGCGTCCAGCTCGTCCTGCCCGGTGGCCGTGGTGATCCGGAACCGCTCGGCGTCCCCCACCACATGGGCGTTGGTGACGATGTGGCCCTCGTCGTCGTAGACCACGCCAGAACCCAGCCCCTCCCCGGTGGTGACCTGGACGACGGACGGCAGGACCTGGTCCACCACCTTCTGGAAGGACTCCTGCAGATCGCCGGCCGAGGCCGGCACGGGGACGGTGGCGCTGGGAGAGGGCGAGGCACCGGAGCCTTCGGAGGAGTCCGAGCCGGTGCAGCCGGCGAGCAGGACGGCGGCCGCGCACAGAGCGGCGGCGCCGGCACGGCGCCCGCCGCGCCGTGGGTAACGGGTCATGGGAACGGATGCCCCCTCGTCGGTCTTCCGCTGGTCTCGCGCGGACACCGCGCGCATCTGGGCGGTCCGCGTTCCCTCCGAAAGCCGTCGGAAACCGTGACATGTCCGGCCCCCGTACGGGTGCGCACGGGGGCCGGGGCACTCAGCCGCGCACGGCGCACAGGTGCAGCAGCGCCGCCACCGCCCGGTACGGGTCGGTGCGCCCGGCCCGCTCCTCGGCGGCCAGCAGCCGCTGACCGGCCTCACCGGCGGGCAGGGCGCAGTCCTCGCCGGTGAAGACCCGCACCCCGTACCACCGGTGCACCGGAGTGCTCATCCCGGCCAGGGTGGCGGTCAGCGCCTCGCGGCGCAGGGCGCGCTCGGCGGGGCCGGGCGGAACGAGCCGGTCCAGGGCCCCGGCCCAGTCGCCGGCCAGCCCCGGCCGCATGGCCGCCGCCTCGCCGTTCGGCACCAGCAGCGACAGCAGCCCGCCCGGGGCCAGCACCCGGCCCAGCCCGGCCAGCAGCGGGCCCACCTCGTCGCCGGGGGCCGGCACTCCGTGGCAGAGCACCACGTCGAAGGAGCCGGGCAGGAAGTGCGCGCCGGTGCTGCGGCTGTCACCGGAGACGACGCGCATCCGCTCCCGTATGCCCGCCGGCTCCCCCTCCAGGCTCAGCCGCACGGTGTCCGCCAGCCCGGGGTCGGACTCCAGCCCGGTCACCTCGTGCCCGGCGCGCGCCAGCGCCAGCGCCTGCAGCCCGTGGCGCAGCGCCACGTCCAGGACGCGCAGCCGCCGCCCCACGGGGAAGCGCGAGGCGATCTGCTCCTCCAGTTGCCGGGTCAACAGCGCCTGTCCCACGGCGTCGTCGTGGCGCGGACCGCCGCGGGGCGCGTCCCCGTGGTGTCCGTCGTGTCGTACGGCTGTGTCCATCACCGGGTCCGTCGGTGGTCCGTCGGCGGTCCGCCGGGATAAGGGCTCCACCACGCGCGGTCAGCGGCGGGGGGATTCGCCGCGGGCGATCTGCGGCTTGGGCAGACGCATACGGCGCATCTGGAGGGTGCGCATCAGCGCGTAGGCCAGCGCGCCGCGCCGGTTCTCGTCGGGGAAGCGCTCGGCCAGGGCCTTCTTCAGCCGGAAGCCGGTGAGGACGGAGTCGACGACGATCATCACGATGACGCCCAGCCACAGCAGCAGGGAAGCGTTCTTCACCTGCATCGACGGCATCATGCTCAGGATCAGGATGACCACGGCCAGCGGCAGGAAGAACTCCGCGACATGCCACTTGGCGTCGACGAAGTCGCGGGCGTAGCGCCGCACCGGACCGCGGTCGCGGGCCGGCAGGTAACGCTCGTCACCACCGGCCAGGGCCTCGCGCTGCCGTGCCAGCTCGGCGCGGCGGGCCTCGCGGGCACGCCTGGCGGCCTCCTTGCGGTCGGCCGGCGGCTTGGCCACGGCACGACGCAGAGCCTCGGCCTCGCTGCGCTTGGGCGTCGGGCGGCCCTTGGGGGCCTGCGGGTCACGGTGCTGCTTGGTCAGTTCCGCGCTCTCCCGGGGAGACGCGGTCTGCTCATCACGAGAACGGCTTCGGAACACACCGCCAAGAGTACGGGGCGGGCAGGTGTGCCCCCCACCCCCACGGGGAACGATCCGGCAACGGCGGGTCGCCGTGCCCCCCTGCTACTTCCTGAGCGGGAGAAACACCGGTCGCCGATCGTCCTGGAGGAGGAGTACATCCAGGTCCGAACAGTGCGGTAATGGAAGCAGGGCCCGTAGGGTGGGACCTGTCGGTGTGCGAGGTTCAGTCCGTCTTCGAAGGGGGCGCGCGAAGCCCATGAGCGGTGTTATGAAGCGTATGGGGATGATCTTCCGCGCGAAGGCCAACAAGGCCCTGGACCGGGCCGAGGATCCGCGCGAGACGCTCGACTACTCGTACCAGAAGCAGCTCGAACTGCTGCAGAAGGTACGCCGCGGGGTCGCCGACGTGGCGACCTCCCGCAAGCGGCTGGAACTCCAGCTCAACCAGCTCCAGGGCCAGTCCTCCAAGCTTGAGGACCAGGGCCGCAAGGCGCTCGCCCTCGGCCGCGAGGACCTGGCGCGCGAGGCGCTCTCCCGCCGCGCGGCCCTCCAGCAGCAGGTGACCGATCTGGAGCAGCAGCACCGGACGCTCCAGGGCGAGGAGGAGAAGCTCACCCTCGCCGCCCAGCGCCTCCAGGCCAAGGTGGACGCCTTCCGCACCAAGAAGGAGACCATCAAGGCCACCTACACCGCGGCCCAGGCCCAGACGCGCATCGGCGAGGCCTTCTCCGGCATCTCCGAGGAGATGGGCGATGTCGGCCTGGCCGTCCAGCGGGCCGAGGACAAGACCGCCCAGCTCCAGGCCCGGGCCGGGGCGATCGACGAACTGCTCGCCTCGGGAGCCCTGGACGACTCCAGCGGACTGGCCAAGGACGACATCGCGGCCGAGCTGGACCGCATCTCCGGCGGCTCCGACGTAGAGCTGGAGCTCCAGCGCATGAAGGCGGAGCTGGCGGGCGGCACGAGCGGCGACCGGCAGGCCATCGAGGGCGGGCAGGACCAGGCCGCGCAGCCGCAGCAGCAGGCCCGGCAGTCCCAGGACGCGCCCCGCTTCGACAAGCAGTAGCGGCGGCGGCGCGCCGGGGGCATCACTCCCGGCGCGCCGGGCACCCGTCCTCCGGTGAGCCCGGAAGGAGAACGCCGTGATCGTACGGATCATGGGGGAGGGGCAGGTCAGGCTGGACGACAGCCATCTGCCCGGCCTGAACGCACTGGACGACGAGCTGCTCCACGAGATGGAGCACGGGGACGAGGCGGGCTTCCGCCGCACCCTCAACGCCCTGCTGGACGCCGTGCGCTCGCTGGGCACGTCACTGCCCGACGACGCCCTGAAGCCCTCGGAACTGATCCTGCCCGAGCCCGGGGCGACGCTGGAGGAGGTACGCGCCATGCTGGGCGAGGACGGGCTCTTCCCCGCCGACGCCCCCGCCTGAGGGGTCCCGGGGACAGGAGCCCCCGGCGGCCGTCCTACGGGAACGCGGCACAGGGGACGTAGGGCGACGGCGGCCGCATCCCGCGCAGAGCGACCCAGCCCGCGGTGTCCGGCTCCAGGCCGGCGGCCAGCCCGACATCCAGCGCCCACTGCTGCCCGGCGGTCAGACCCTCGATCCGCACCTGGCGGCTCTCGCCCACCGCACCCAGGGCGGCGGCGCGCGGCCGGGCGGCCGGGCGCCGGGGGGGTGGCACCAGGAGGGCGGCGTCCGCGACGAACCGCACGGCCTGGGCGTCGTCCTCACGGTCGCGTACCGGGCGCAGCAGCATGACGGCCATCCTGGCCGATCCCGCCGAGCCCGCACCACGTGTGTCACGCGCGCGGTGCGGGCTTCCCCGCGATCACGGCAGGGTGAGCATCCGCTCCAGGGCCAGCCTGGCGAACTTCTCGGTCTCGGGGTCGACCTGGATGCGGTTGACGACCTTGCCGTCGGCCAGTGACTCCAGCGCCCACACCAGGTGGGGCAGGTCGATCCGGTTCATGGTCGAGCAGAAGCAGACCGTCCGGTCCAGGAAGACGACCTCCTTGCGCTCGGGGGCGAAGCGGTTCGCCAGCCGGCGCACCAGGTTGAGCTCGGTGCCGATCGCCCACCTGGAGCCGGCCGGAGCCGCCTCCAGGGTCTTGATGATGTACTCGGTGGAGCCGACGTGGTCGGCCGCCGCGACGACCTCGTGGCGGCACTCGGGGTGCACCAGCACGTTGACGCCGGGAACGCGCTCGCGCACGTCGTTCACCGAGTCCAGCGTGAAGCGCCCGTGCACCGAGCAGTGGCCGCGCCACAGGATCATCTTCGCCGCCCGCAGTTCGTCGGCGGTCAGGCCGCCGTTCGGCCTGTGCGGGTTGTAGACGACGCAGTCCTCCAGGGACATCCCCATCTCCCGCACCGCGGTGTTGCGGCCCAGGTGCTGGTCGGGTAGGAACAGCACCTTCTCCCCCTGGGAGAAGGCCCAGTCCAGCGCCCGCCCGGCGTTGGAGGAGGTGCAGATGGTGCCGCCATGCCGCCCGGTGAAGGCCTTGATGTCGGCCGAGGAGTTCATGTAGGAGACCGGGACGGTGGCGCCGGCCACGCCCGCCTCGGTCAGCACGTCCCAGCACTCGGCGACCTGCTCGGCGGTGGCCATGTCCGCCATCGAGCAGCCCGCGGCCAGGTCGGGCAGGACGACCTGCTGCCGGTCGGAGGTGAGGATGTCGGCGGACTCGGCCATGAAGTGCACGCCGCAGAAGACGATGTACTCCGCCTCCGGGCGGGCGGCGGCGTCCCGGGCGAGCTTGAAGGAGTCGCCGGTGACGTCGGCGAACTGGATGACCTCGTCGCGCTGGTAGTGGTGGCCGAGTACGAAGACCCTCTCGCCCAGCCGCTCCTTCGCCGCGCGGGCGCGCTCGATCAGGCCGGGGTCCGACGGGGAGGGCAGGTCGCCGGGGCACTCCACTCCGCGCTCGCTCCTCGGGTCGGAGTCGCGGCCGAGGAGGAGCAGGGCCAGCGGGGTCGGCTGGACGTCCAGGGCGTCCCCGGGGGTGACCGGGGCGGGGACTGAAGGCGGGGCGGTGTTCACGGCACGCACCCTTTCATCGGCTCAGCGGGTCTTTTCGTCGGATTGACGTTATCTATCATAACCGCTTCACGTCACACTGACGATGCCGATCGCGTCAGTGTGACGCATCCCCGCCCCCGCGTGCGGGAGTGACCGCCGGGCGCCAGGTGTGCGAGCATGAAAGACGCAAAGACGTGCCCGGCCTGGAATGAAACCGGGAAGCCGCCTGTTGAGCAGGCGGCAGAGCAGTCCGTACAACCCGGGAGAGAAGCAGATGTCCGTATCGGACGAGACCGCTGTGACGACTGACGGAATCATCCTGTCCGACGCCGCCGCGGCGAAGGTCAAGAGCCTGCTCGAACAGGAGGGCCGCGAGGACCTGGCCCTGCGCGTCGCCGTTCAGCCCGGCGGCTGCTCCGGCCTGCGATACCAGCTCTTCTTCGACGAGCGGTCGCTGGACGGCGACGTCGTCAAGGAGTTCGACGGTGTCCGCGTCGTGACCGACCGCATGAGCGCCCCGTACCTGGGCGGCGCCTCCATCGACTTCGTCGACACCATCGAGAAGCAGGGCTTCACCATCGACAACCCGAACGCCTCGGGCTCCTGTGCCTGCGGCGACTCCTTCAGCTGAACCGCCCGCCCGCGTGCGGCGCGGGCGCACACGGCACGGGGAGGCGGTGCCGCACGGCCCCTTCCACTCACTTTCCACTCACTTTCCGCTCACTCCTCCGCCGCGCCTTCGGGCAGCCGCTCGCCCTCCTCGTCCAGGATCTCGCGGTCGCCGACCGGCTCGTCGAGCTCCACCTCCACGGTCATGTCCTTGGCGACCAGCACACAGGCCCTGCCCGGCTCGCGGGGCTCGCCGGTGATCCGCACTGTCACCCTCCCGTCGCTCTCCTGGGCGCTCGCGCGGTACTCGTCGCACACCCCGCCCCAGAAGTGCACCGTGAGCGTGCGGTCCCGCGCCCCGTACTCCTCGACGTAGGTGGCGGTGCTGACCCGCTCCTCGGGACGCGGACCCGGTGTGCCCGGCACGGACGTGGAGCCGTCGCCGTCCCCGGAGGAGGGCGGCGCCAGGAACTCCGGCTCCACCGCCGGGTGGACCACCGTGTGGGTCTCCCCGCCCGCCGGCGCCACCTCGAACAGCCAGGAGGGAACGAGTAGTTCGCGCCCCTGCGAGGAGTACGCCGACAGTCCGAAGGCCGCCCCCGTCACCTCCACCCGCTCGCGCTCCCCGGCCGGGCCGCAGGGTTCGGGGCCGCCCGCCCCGCCCGGCCGCCCCGGATCGCCGTCGGCGGGCGGGACGTCCCCCGGCCCCCCGGCGCCCGGCTTCGGCCCCGGGGCCTCCTTCTCCGGCGGTACGGACCCCGGCGGCACGGAGCACTTCAGGCCCAGGTCCACCCGGCCGCCGCGCTCGTTGAGCGCGGCCAGGGTCTCACCGGCGTCCATGACCGGGTACTCGGCGCCCCCGTCCGCCTCCGTCAGTCCGACCGCCCGCCCGTTGCCGCTCGCCAGCGCTCCCCCGTGCCCGACGCCGATCTCGGTCGTCCAGCCGTGGACGGGCAGCCCGTCCTGCCGGGGCTCGACGCGGACGATGCGCAGCCCGCCCCGCTCCTGCCCGGCGTCCACCTCGGCGCCCTCCAGGCCGAGGGCCTCCACGACGGGCCGGGCCGCCCTCTTGGCCTCCTTCTCGGAGATGTCCCCGGCCCTCAGCGGCACCGCGCCGGTGAACGACCAGGCACCGGAGGCGGCGTCCACGGTGAGGTGCCCGTCCTCGCCGCCGGCCGTCCAGGCGCCGTCCTCGCGGCGTACCTCGCCGCGTACCTCCAGAGCCTTCGCCAGCTCGGTCACCTCCTCCTCGCCGACCTCCTCGGCGGGCCGGTAGGCCGGGGCCGAGGCGGGGCCGTCGGGCAGGGGACCGGACGCCTTGTAGACCGGGCCGCCAGGGGCCGGCTCGCCGGGCGCGATCCCGAGCTCCGGCGAGGCGGCGCGGGACTGTCCGTAGCCGTAGCCGTCCAGGACCAGCGGCGCGGGCCCGTCCGGGCCGTCCTGCCGGGTCGCGTCCGAGGCG
Organism: Streptomyces sp. CNQ085; assembly: GCF_022614595.1. GTDB lineage: Bacteria > Actinomycetota > Actinomycetes > Streptomycetales > Streptomycetaceae > Streptomyces. The sequence continues at coordinate 13,782 of NZ_JAJFAU010000082.1, read as the reverse complement.
CCGCCGTCCCCGGCGGTCGAGGCCCAGTACGCGCCGCCGCCTCCGGCCAGCAGGACGGCGAGGGCCACCGAGACGGTCGTCAGTCCGCGTCGCCGGGTCCGGGTGGGTTCCGGGGTGTGATCGGTGCTCACCGCATCGCTCCTTCGGTTCCGTGCACCGTGCGTCCGCGTACCGCGCGTTCCCGGTGCCTGTCTCTCCAGCCGTGCGCCGGTATGACGGGAGCGGGACGCGGACGGTTCCCCCGGCCCGGCCGCGGGGAACGCGGGGCTCCGGGGGAACACGAGGGCGCGAGGAAGTAGCGTGGTGTGTCCGCGTCCCCGCCTCCCCTGGAGCAGTCCGCCGTGCGTATCGCTGTCACCGGCTCCATCGCCACCGACCATCTGATGACCTTCCCCGGCCGCTTCGCCGACCAGTTCGTCGGCGACCGGCTCCACACGGTCTCGCTGTCCTTCCTGGCCGACACCCTCAACATCCGGCGCGGCGGCGTCGGCGCGAACATCAGCTTCGGCATGGGTCAGCTCGGGGTGCGCCCGGTCCTCGTCGGAGCCGCGGGCGCCGACTTCGAGGAGTACCGCGCCTGGCTGGAGCGGCACGGCGTGGACACCGCCTCGGTGCACATCTCCGAGATCCTGCACACCGCGCGCTTCGTGTGCACCACCGACACCGACCACAACCAGATCGGCACCTTCTACACCGGCGCCATGAGCGAGGCCCGGCTGATCGAGCTCAAGACGGTCGCCGACCGGGTCGGCGGACTGGACCTGGTCCACATCGGGGCGGACGACCCCGAGGCGATGATGCGCCACACCGAGGAGTGCCGCACGCGCTCCATCCCCTTCGCCGCCGACTACTCCCAGCAGCTCGCCCGGATGGAGGGGGAGGAGATCCGCGGGCTCACCGAGGGCGCGGCCTACCTGTTCACCAACGAGTACGAGGCCGGGCTGGTGGAGTCCAAGACCGGCTGGAGCGCGCAGGACATCCTCGACCGGGTCGGCGTCCGCGTCACCACGCTGGGCTCCAAGGGGGTCCGCGTCGAGCTGGCGGGCCGGGAGGCCCTCACCGTCCCCTGCCCCGAGGAGGAGGCCAAGGTCGATCCGACGGGCGTCGGCGACGCCTTCCGCGCCGGCTTCCTGTCGGCCCTCGCCTGGGACCTCGGGCTGGAGCGCGCCGCACAGCTCGGCTGCATGCTGGCCACGCTCGTGATCGAGACCCTGGGCACCCAGGAGTACGAGCTGAGGCGCTCCCACTTTCTGGAGCGTTTCACCAAGACCTACGGTGAGGACGCCGCGGCCGAGGTGCGGACCCGCCTGCCCTGAACCCGCACCCCGGTACGGGACCGCCCCCGGCGCGGGAGCCGGGGGCGGGGAGGGAGTCAGACGGTGCGGCGCACCCGGTAGGCGTGGCCCCGCGCGCCCAGGTACTCGTGACCGCGCATCTCGCACCAGGCCGGGACGTCCAGCCGGGCCGCCTCGTCGTCGGCGAGCAGCAGGACCGTGCCGCCCACCGGTACCCGGCCGATCACCTTCGCCAGCTCGATCACCGGGATCGGGCACCGCTCACCCCGGGAGTCGACGGTGAGTTCCGCCTCCCGGCCGTCCTGCGCGGCCCCCGGCCCGCCGCCCGCCTCGGAACCCCCGGGCCCTCCGGCCGAGGCGGGCGGCGGGGGGGAAGGGACGGCCGAAGGCGCCCGGAGCCGGTCGCGCACCTCCCGCACCGCGTCCGGCAGCACCGCCAGGAAGGCGTCGACGTCCGCCCCGGCCGTGCCCGGCGGCAGCGACACCCGGATGTTGCCCTCCGAGAGCACCCCCATCGCACGCAGCACATGGCTGGGGACCAGCGTGCTGGAAGTGCACGAGGAGCCGGAGGAGACCGAGAAACCCGCCCGGTCCAGAGCGTTGAGCAGCGCCTCGCCGTCCACGTACAGGCAGGAGAACGTCACCACGTGCGGCAGCCGGCGCACCGGATCGCCCACCACCTCCACGTCCGGCACCAGGGCGGGCACCTCGGCGCGCACGCGGTCCACCAGGGCGCGCAGCCGCGCCGCCTCGGCGTCCGCCTCGGCCCGCACCGCCCGGAGCGAGGCCGCCGCCGCGACGATCGCCGGGAGGTCGGCGAAGCCGGGGGAGCGCCCCGACTCCCGCTCGTCCACCGGAGCCGGCGGGGCGAACCGCACCCCCTTGCGCACCGCCAGCAGACCGACCCCGCCCGGTCCGCCCCACTTGTGCGCACTGGCCGCCAGCAGCGACCACCGTCCGGGCACCGGGCCCCACGCCAGCGACTGGGCGGCGTCCACCAGCAGCGGCACACCAGCCTCGGCGCAGGCCTCGGCCGTCTCCTCCACCGGCTGCTCGGTGCCCACCTCGTGGTTGGCGGACTGCAGGCAGGCCAGCGCCGTCCCTTCCCCGGAGGAGCCGTCCTCCCGCAGCGCCGCGCCGAAGGCCGCCGCGTCCACCCGCCCGGTGCGGTCCACCGGCACCCGGACCACCGTCCCCCCGCCGGCCTCGTGGGCCTCGGCGGCGTGGAACACGGCGGAGTGCTCCACCGCGGAGACCACCAGGGCGCGGCCGGCCCGCCGCCTCCCGGCGAGAGCGCCCGCGATGCCGGTGTGCAGGGAGCGGGTGCCCGACGGGGTGAAGACCAGCTCGTCCGGGCGGCATCCCACCGCGCCGGCCGCCGCCTCGCGCGCCGCGTCCAGCAGCAGCCGGGCCCGCCGGCCCTCCCGGTGGAGCCGGGCGGGATCGGCCCAGCCCTCGTCGAGCGCGGCGAGCAGCGCCTGGCGGGCCACGGGGTGGAGGGGGAGCGAGGAGGCTGCGTCGAAGTAGGGCACACCGGCACGCTAACGCGCCCGCGGCCCCGTGCGCCGCAGGGGCCGCCGAGGTCGCGGAGGCCGTCGTTCCGGCCCGTTCCCGCCCCGGTTCCACCCCATCGGAGGGCCGCGCGGCGCGTTGGGCACCCTCCCCGCGCGACCCCAAATAGCGTCCAGTAGGGTTTGGTCCGCATAAACATCCAAACCCCTGCCCGTGCCAGGGCCGGCGCCCGACCACACACGGCCGAGCCCGGGCCGAGCGGGCGAGACTCTCGGGAAGGCGCTACGTGAGTCCCAACGGCTCCGACCGCTCGTCGCGGCGCCCGATGCGGCGGAAGCTGCCGCAGGCGCTTGCTGCGGGCCTGGTCCTGGCGACCGCCACCGGTTGCACATACAAGGACTTCCCCCGCCTCGGCATGCCCACCCCGGTCACGGAGGAGGCGCCGCGGATCCTCTCCCTGTGGCAGGGCTCGTGGGCGGCAGCGCTCGCGGTCGGTGTCCTGGTATGGGGCCTGATCCTGTGGTGCGTCATCGTCTACCGGCGCACCAGGACCAAGGTCGAGGTACCTCCGCAGACCCGGTACAACATGCCCATCGAGGCGCTGTACACGGTGGTTCCGCTCATCATCATCTCGGTGCTCTTCTACTTCACGGCCCGTGACGAGACCAAGCTCCTGGAACTTTCCGAGAAGCCGGACCACGTGATCAACGTGGTCGGCTACCAGTGGAGCTGGGGCTTCAACTACCTGGAGGACGTGGACGGCGACGCCTCCACGTCCAACCTGGACTCCATCGAACTCGAGGGCATCCCCGAGTCCATGCTGGAGGCCGTCCCCGAAGGCGCCGAGGGCGTCTACGTGGCGGGCACACCGGCCGACAGGAACCCGCAGACCGGCAACCCAGGCCCGACGCTGTGGCTGCCCAAGGGCGAGAAGGTCCGGTTCATCCTGACCTCCCGCGACGTCATCCACTCCTTCTGGGTGGTGCCGTTCCTGTTCAAGCAGGACGTCATCCCCGGTCACACCAACCAGTTCGAGGTGACCCCCGAGAAGGAGGGCACCTTCCTGGGCAAGTGCGCCGAGCTGTGCGGCGTCGACCACGCCCGGATGCTGTTCAACGTGAAGGTCGTCTCCCCGGAGCGCTACCAGCAGCACCTGGAGGAACTGGCGGAGAAGGGCCAGACCGGATACCTCCCGGCGGGCGGAGCCCGCCAAGAACGAGAAGGCCAGTAACCCGTGAGCATCCTCAACGAATCCCGGGGTGCCGCCGCAACGTCGGACCAGCCGGCGGCGACCCCCGCGACCCCGCGCCGCGACCGGCGCGGCAACCGCGTGATCCAGTGGCTGACCACCACCGACCACAAGACGATCGGCACGCTCTACCTGGTCACCTCGTTCTTCTTCTTCTGCGTCGGCGGCGTGCTGGCACTGGTCATGCGTGCCGAGCTGGCCCGTCCGGGCCTGCAGGTCATGTCGAACGAGCAGTTCAACCAGGCGTTCACCATGCATGGCACGATCATGCTGCTGATGTTCGCCACCCCGCTGTTCGCCGGTTTCGCGAACTGGATCATGCCGCTGCAGATCGGCGCGCCCGACGTGGCGTTCCCGCGGCTGAACATGTTCGCCTACTGGCTCTACCTCTTCGGCTCGCTGATCGCGGTGGGCGGCTTCCTGACCCCCGACGGCGCCGCGAGCTTCGGCTGGTTCGCCTACACCCCGCTGAGCGACGTGGTCCACAGCCCCGGCGTCGGCGGCGACATGTGGATCATGGGCCTGGCCTTCTCCGGCTTCGGCACGATCCTGGGCGCGGTCAACTTCATCACCACGATCATCTGCATGCGCGCCCCCGGCATGACGATGTTCCGGATGCCGATCTTCACCTGGAACGTGCTGCTGACCGGTGTGCTGGTCCTGCTCGCCTTCCCGGTGCTGGCCGCCGCGCTCTTCGCCCTGGAGTCCGACCGCAAGTTCGGCTCGCACATCTTCGACCCGTCCAACGGCGGCGCGCTGCTGTGGCAGCACCTGTTCTGGTTCTTCGGCCACCCCGAGGTCTACATCATCGCGCTGCCGTTCTTCGGCGTCGTCTCCGAGGTCATCCCGGTCTTCAGCCGCAAGCCGATCTTCGGCTACATCGGCCTGGTGGCCGCGACGATCGCGATCGCGGGCCTGTCGGTCACCGTGTGGGCGCACCACATGTACGTCACCGGCGGTGTGCTGCTTCCGTTCTTCGCCTTCATGACGTTCCTGATCGCGGTGCCCACCGGCGTGAAGTTCTTCAACTGGCTGGGCACCATGTGGAAGGGCTCGCTCAGCTTCGAGACGCCGATGCTCTGGACGATCGGCTTCCTGATCACCTTCCTCTTCGGCGGGCTCACCGGCGTCATCCTGGCCTCCCCGCCGTTGGACTTCCACGTATCCGACAGCTACTTCGTGGTGGCGCACTTCCACTACGTGGTCTTCGGCACGGTCGTCTTCGCGATGTTCGCCGGCTTCCACTTCTGGTGGCCGAAGTTCACCGGGAAGATGCTCGACGAGCGGCTCGGCAAGATCACCTTCTGGACGCTTTTCATCGGCTTCCACGGCACCTTCCTGGTCCAGCACTGGCTGGGCGCCGAGGGCATGCCGCGCCGGTACTCCGACTACCTGGCGGCCGACGGCTACACCGCGCTGAACACCTTCTCGACGATCAGCTCGTTCCTGCTGGGCATGTCGATCCTGCCGTTCTTCTACAACGTCTGGAAGACGGCGAAGTACGCGCCGAAGGTCACCGTGGACGACCCGTGGGGCTACGGCCGCTCGCTGGAGTGGGCGACCTCCTGCCCGCCGCCGCGGCACAACTTCGTCTCCCTGCCGCGGATCCGTTCCGAGTCCCCCGCGTTCGACCTGCACCACCCGGAGATCGCGGCCATCGACCAGCTCGAGAACACCGGGGGTCCCGAGGGCCCGGTCCTCTCCGGTGCCAAGGAGGCCGGCAAGTGAAGATCCAGGGACGCATGTTCATCTGGCTGTCGGTCTTCATCCTGGCCGTCGCCGTGATCTACGGCTTCTGGGCCAAGGAGCCGGTCGGCACCACCGCGCTCTTCATGGCCTTCGGCCTGTCGATCATGGTCGGCTACTACCTGGCCTTCACCGCCAGGCGGGTGGACACCGGGGCGCAGGACAACAAGGACGCGGACGTCGCCGACGACGCCGGCGAACTGGGTTTCTTCAGCCCGCACAGCTGGCAGCCGCTCGTCCTGGCCGTGGGCGGGGCGTTCACCTTCCTCGGCGTGGCCATCGGCTGGTGGCTGGTCTACATCTCCGCGCCGCTGCTGCTCATCGGACTCTTCGGCTGGGTCCTCGAGTACTACCACGGCGAGAACCAGAACCAGTGAACCGGTAGGGAACCAGTAGTCCTACCCCTCACGAACGGGTCATCTCCGGACACGCTCCGGAGATGACCCGTTCGCACGCATCCGGCTCGTCCGTTCCGAGCAGCGTTCCTACCGTGGCAGCATGAGTCGTGGATCACGCAGGACGGCAATGATCTGCTTCCTGATACTCGCGCCGCTCGCGGTGGGACCCGCCGCGTGCGGCAGCGGCGAGCGGCCTCAGGACGCGGCCCCCTACGACGCCACCGCGCACGTCTCGCTGAACGCAGGCGAGGACGGCCGTGCCGCGGACCCGGACGACCCCCTGGAGATCACAGCCCGCGACGGCAGCCGCATCACGGACGTCCGCGCGGTCGACTCGGCGGGCCGCCGCCTGGAGGGCGGGCTGACCGCCGACGGCTCCCGCTGGCGCAGCGACACCCCGCCGGCCGGGGCCATGCGCTACACCGTCGTCGTCAGCACCGAGCGCGGCGACGGCTCCCCGGGCCGCCGTACCGCCGAGTTCACCACCCGGCCGGCGAGCGGCGGCAAGAGGCTGGAGGTGGACCTCGGGCCGGACAGCGGCACCTACGGCGTCGGCCAGCCCATCACCGCCGAACTCAGCCGCCCGGTCGGGGACGCCCGTCAGCGGGCGATCGTGGAACGCGCGCTGACGGTGGAGTCCTCACCCGCCGTCGAGGGGGCCTGGCGCTGGATGGACGACCGCACGCTCCACTACCGGCCCCGCTCCTACTGGCCCGCCCATGCCACGGTCGAGGTGCGCGGCGCCCTGGAGGGCGTGTGGACCAAGGAGGGACTGCGCGGCGGGAGGACGGAACCGGTGCGCATCCGCACCGGCGACCGCGTCGAGGCCGTCGTCGACATCGACGGGACGGAGATGACCCTCCGGAAGAACGGGAAGACCGTCCGGACCATCCCGGTCACCACCGGCAAGCCCGGGTTCCGCACCCGCGAGGGCGTCAAGGTGGTGCTCGGCCGGCAGGCCGCCGTACGTATGACCGGCACCAGCATCGGCATCCCCGCGGGTAGCGCCGAGTCCTACGACCTGAACGTCCAGTGGGCGGTGCGGATCACCGACAGCGGCGAGTTCGTCCACGCCGCGCCCTGGTCGGCGGCGCACCACGGCAGGGAGAACGTCAGCCACGGCTGCACGGGCATGAGCGTCGAGAACGCCCGCTGGTTCTTCGACGCCGTCCGCCAGGGCGACATCGTCCGGCACGTGGGAGGGGACGGGCCGAGGATGCCGGCCTTCGGCAACGGCCTCGGCGACTGGAACCTCTCCTGGGAGCAGTGGCGCCGGGGCAGCGCCCTGAGCTGACCGGCCGGGAGGACCCGGAAGGGGCGGCGGTCCTCGCCCCTTCCGGGTGCGGGACCTCAGGCGGCCGCGTGCGCGCCGCGGCGCAGCAGCCCGGCCAGGGCGTCGGCCAGGAGCACCGGGTCCACCGGGTGCGGAACGGCGGCCTCCGCCCGGCTCCAGGTGGCCAGCCAGGCGTCCTGCGGGCGGCCGATCAGCAGCAGGACGGGCGGGCAGTCGAAGATCTCGTCCTTGATCTGGCGGCACACGCCCATCCCGCCGGCGGGCACCGCCTCGCCGTCCAGGACGCAGACATCGATACCGCCCTCCTCCAGGGCTGTGAGCACGGCGGGAAGCGTGGCGCACTCCACGTACTCGACCCGCGGCACATCGGCGGCCGGTCGGCGCCCGGCGGCCAGCCGCACCTGCTCGCGGGTGTTGGCGTCATCGCTGTAGACCAGCACCGTGGCGGTCGGCTGCATGGTTCCTCCGTGTCCTCGGGGACGTCCCTCGGGGGCGTCTCGGGGTGTCTCGGGATGGCTCAGAGGTCCGCGGGTCCGTGGAGCCGCGGACCCCGGGCCGCGTATGCCGTCGTTGGCGGATGCTACTCCGTCCCGGCCCCCCGCGTCAGGGATCCGGAAGGCCCGGGGATGGGCCGTCTGAGCAGGACATGGGCGGTTGACACACCGAACATGACCCCCCGGGGCGAGGGCCGGATAAGCGACCGACATAATGTCGGCGTGGCGACAGCAACAGCAGTAGATACCGGGCACGCGCACCCGTCGGTCAACCGGCCGAACCTCACCAGCGTCGGAACCATCATCTGGCTGAGTTCCGAGCTGATGTTCTTCGCGGCCCTCTTCGCGATGTACTTCACCCTCCGGTCGGTGACGGGAGCCGAATACTGGACGGAACGGGCGGACATCCTGAACCTCCCGTTCGCGGCGACGAACACCACGATCCTGGTGCTCTCCTCCCTCACCTGCCAGCTGGGCGTCTTCGCCGCCGAGCGCGGTGATGTGAAGAGGCTGCGCCTGTGGTTCGTGATCACGTTCGTCATGGGTGCGATCTTCATCGGCGGCCAGGTCTTCGAGTACGCCGAGCTGGTCCACGAAGGGGTCTCGATCTCCTCGGGGCCGTACGGGTCGGCGTTCTACCTGACCACCGGCTTCCACGGCCTCCACGTGACGGGCGGCCTGATCGCCTTCCTGTTCGTCCTCGGCCGGACTTACATGGCACGGCGTTTCACGCACCACCAGGCCACCGCGGCCATCGTGGTGTCCTATTACTGGCACTTCGTCGATGTCGTCTGGATCGGCCTCTTCGCCACCATCTACCTGATCAAGTGATCAGGTAGTAACAGCCAGAAGCATCGACGCAGAAGATCCTGACACCGGGGTAATCCGTGAAAAAGCTCTCCGCACGACGGCGCCATCCGCTGGCGGCGCTCGTCGTCCTACTCTTCGCGCTGGCGGCCACCGGGGGGCTGTACGCCGCGTTCGCCCCCGCGGACGAGGCGAAGGCCGACACCTCGGCTTCGCAGTCTCTCGCCATCACGGAGGGCGAAAAGCTCTACGCCACCGGCTGCTCCAGTTGCCACGGAACCGGTGGCCAGGGCACGAGTGACGGTCCCACCCTCGTGGGCGTCGGCGCCGCCGCCGTGGACTTCCAGGTGGGCACCGGCCGCATGCCGGCCCAGTCCCCGGGCGCCCAGGCGCCCAAGAAGCCGCAGGTCTACACGCAGGCGCAGATCGACCAGCTCGCCGCGTACGTCGCCTCGCTGGGCCCCGGTCCGAGCATTCCGACCGAGGAGGAGTACGACCCCACGGGTGCGAGCAGCGCCGCGGGCGGTGAGCTGTTCCGCACCAACTGCGCGCAGTGCCACAACTTCACCGGTGAGGGCGGCGCCCTCACCAACGGCAAGTACGCTCCCTCGCTCGACGGCGTCTCCGACAAGCACATCTACGAGGCGATGCTGACCGGCCCGCAGAACATGCCCGCCTTCCCCGACTCGGTGCTGCCGCCGGAGGAGAAGAGGGAGATCATCGCCTACGTCAACGACGTCCAGGGCGAGGACGAGAAGTCCCCCGGCGGCTTCAAGCTGGGCGGTTTCGGCCCGGTCGCCGAAGGCATGTTCGCGTGGACGATCGTCCTCGCTCTTCTGATCGGCGTCGCCGTGTGGGTCGCGGCACGTACCGCCAAGGCCAGGAAGTCATGAGTAGCCACACCGGATCCCACGACGTGCCAGACGAGAACCTGCCGGAAGGGCGCGGGAGTGCCCATGGCGAGGCGGCGACCAGGGCGGAGAACCCGTTCGCCGACCCGGGGCTGCCGCCCCACGAGCCGCGTGTCCAGGACATCGACGAGCGGGCCGCCAAGCGCTCCGAGCGCACCGTCGCCCTGCTGTTCACGGTCTCGATCCTGGCCACCATCGGCTTCATCGCCTCCTATGTGATCTTCCCGATCGACCAGTACGTCTTCATCTGGCCGCTCGGTGAGATCAGCGCCCTGAACTTCTCGCTGGGCATGACCTTGGGCATCGCCCTGTTCTGCATCGGCGCCGGCGCGGTCCACTGGGCCCGCACGCTGATGTCCGACCACGAGCTGATCGGCGAGCGCCACCCGGTCGAGGCGGACGAGCCGACCCGTACGCAGGTCCTCGCCGACTTCGCCCAGGGCGCCAAGGAGTCGCAGCTCGGCCGCCGCAAGCTGATCCGCAACACCATGTTCGGCGCGCTGGCCGTGGTGCCGCTCTCCGGCATCGTGCTGCTGCGCGACCTCGGCCCGCTGCCCGAGGACAAGCTGCGCCACACCGCCTGGGAGGCGGGCAAGCTGCTCGTCAACCAGAACACCGACGAGCCGCTGCGTCCCGAGGACATCACCGTCGGCTCCCTGGTCATGGCCAAGCCCGAGGGCCTGGAGGAGGGCACCCACGAGTTCCTGTCGGAGATCGCCAAGGCCGCGGTGATGCTGGTGCGCCTGGAGCCGGAGGACATCAAGGACAAGCAGGAGCTGGACTGGTCCCACGAGGGCATCGTGGCCTACTCCAGGATCTGCACCCACGTCGGCTGCCCGGTCACCCTGTACGAGCAGCAGACCCACCACGTGCTGTGCCCGTGCCACCAGTCGACGTTCGACCTGGCCGACGGCGCCCGTGTGATCTTCGGCCCGGCCGGCCACCCCCTGCCGCAGCTGCGGATCAGTGTCAACGAAGACGGCTACCTCGAGGCGCAGGGCGACTTCGCGGAGCCCGTCGGCCCGAGCTTCTGGGAGCGCGGATGAGTACTGCAGGCGACGCCCCGAAGCGCCGGGGCAAGGCACCCGCCGGCGAGCGGGTCGCGGACTGGGCCGACGGCCGGCTGGGTATCTACAGCCTGGCCAAGGCCAACATGCGGAAGATCTTTCCGGACCACTGGTCCTTCATGCTCGGAGAGATCTGCCTCTACACCTTCATCATCATCATCCTGACCGGTGTCTACCTGACGCTGTTCTTCAACCCGAGCATGGCCGAGGTGGAGTACCACGGCTCCTACGTGCCCATGCAGGGTGTGCACATGTCGCAGGCGTACGCCACGACCCTGGACATCAGCTTCGACGTCCGCGGCGGTCTGCTGATGCGGCAGATCCACCACTGGGCCGCGCTGATGTTCCTGGTGGGCATGTTCGTCCACATGATGCGCGTCTTCTTCACCGGCGCGTTCCGCAAGCCGCGCGAGATCAACTGGCTGTTCGGCTTCCTGCTGCTGGTGCTGGGCATGTTCACCGGCTTCACCGGCTACTCCCTGCCGGACGACCTGCTCTCGGGCACCGGCGTCCGGTTCATGGAGGGCGCGGTCCTGTCCGTGCCGGTGGTCGGCACGTACCTCGCCTTCTTCCTCTTCGGAGGGGAGTTCCCGGGGACGGAGATCATCCCGCGGTTCTTCGTGGCCCACGTCCTGCTGCTGCCCGGCATCATGCTGGGCCTGGTGGTGGCCCACCTGATCCTGGTCTTCTACCACAAGCACACCCAGTTCGCCGGTCCCGGACGGACCGAGAAGAACGTCGTCGGCATGCCGCTGCTGCCGGTCTACATGGCCAAGGCGGGGGGCTTCTTCTTCCTGGTCTTCGGCGTCATCTCGGTCATCGCCGCGACGTTCACCATCAACCCGATCTGGGTGCTGGGCCCGTACCGGCCGGACCAGGTGTCCACCAACGCCCAGCCCGACTGGTACATGGGCTTCTCCGAGGGGCTGATCCGCGCGATGCCCGCGTGGGAGATGGTGCTGCCCGGCGGCTACACCCTCAACCTGGGCGTGGCCATCCCGCTGGTGATCATCTTCCCGCTGGTCCTGACCTCGATCGCGGTGTACCCGTTCATCGAGTCCTGGATCACCGGCGACAAGCGCGAGCACCACATCCTGGACCGCCCGCGCAACGCCCCGACGCGCACCGCGTTCGGCGCGGCCTGGATCAGCCTGTACTTCCTGCTGCTGGTCGGTGGCGGCAACGACCTGTGGGCGACCCACTTCAACCTGTCGATCAACGCGATCACCTGGTTCGTCCGGATCGGCTTCTTCGCGCTGCCCGTGGTCGTCTTCGTCGTCACCAAGCGGATCTGCCTGGGGCTGCAGCGGCGCGACCGCGAGAAGGTGCTGCACGGCCGCGAGAGCGGCATCATCAAGCGGCTGCCGCACGGTGAGTTCGTCGAGGTGCACGAGCCGCTCTCGCAGGAGCAGCTGCACACGCTCACCGCGCACGAGCAGTACAAGCCGTTGGAGATCGGTCCGGAGACGGACGAGAACGGCGTGCGGCGCAAGGTCGGCCCCGTCCAGAAGCTCCGCGCCCGGCTCAGCCGGGGCTACTACGGCGAGGGCAGCCAGGTTCCCAAGCCGACCACGGAGGAGTTCAAGGAGCTCACCAGCAGCCACGGCCACGGCCACTGAGGGCCACGGCCCACTGAGCCGAGGCCGCCGAATCCGGTACCGGGTGTCGCCACACCCCGGGCCCCGGTCCTCCTCCGGGAGGGCCGGGGCCTCTGGCGTTCCGGTGCTGTCCGGAGTGCGGGCAGCGGCCGTGGACACCGCGGCGCGCCGCTAGGCTGGCCGCTGGCCGCCGAGCCGGCCGCCCCCGCATCCGACCACGCCAGGAGTTATCCCCATGAGCGCTGCTACGACCACCGGAGGCGACACCGTGGCGGCGCGCACCTGGCCGGACGTGCTGAGTGCCCTGCTGGCCGGCCAGGACCTGCCCGCCGGGAGCACTGCCTGGGCGATGGACCAGATCATGCGTGGCGAGGCGACGGACGCCCAGATCGCCGGGTTCGCGGTGGCGCTGCGCGCCAAGGGCGAGACGGTCGGCGAGGTCACCGGGCTGGTCCGGGCGATGTACGAGCATGCCAACGTGATCGAGGTGCCCGGCCCGTCCGTCGACATCGTCGGGACCGGTGGCGACCGGGCCGCAACGGTGAACATCTCGACGATGTCCGCGATCGTGGTGGCGGGCACGGGCACGCGCGTCGTCAAGCACGGCAACCGCGCGGCCTCCAGCGCCTCCGGCTCCTCGGACGTCCTGGAGAAGCTGGGCGTCAATCTGGACCTCGACCCCGAGCGGGTCGCCGCGGTCGCGGCCGAGGCCGGCATCACCTTCTGCTTCGCGGTGAGGTTCCACCCCGCGCTGCGCCACGTGGCCGCGGCCCGTAAGGAACTGGGCGTCGCGACCACCTTCAACTTCCTCGGCCCCCTGACCAACCCGGCCCGGGTGAAGGCCCAGGCCACCGGTGTCGCCGACGCCCGGATGGCGCCGATCATGGCGGGTGTGCTCGCCGAGCGGGGGACGTCCGCGCTGGTCTTCCGCGGCGACGACGGCCTGGACGAGCTGACGGTGACGGGCACCTCGACGGTGTGGGTGGTCCGGGGCGGCGAGGTCCGCACCGAGACCTTCGACCCGCGCGACGTCGGCATCCCCCTGGTACCGCTGGAGGCGCTGCGGGGTGCGGACGCCGCCCACAACGCGAACGTGGCCCGGCGGCTGCTGGAGGGGGAGAAGGGACCGGTGCGGGACGCCGTCCTGCTGAACTCCGCGGCCGCCCTGGCCGCGCTGGAGCCCACCGGGGCGCCGCTGGCCGAGCAGATCGCCGGGGGCATGGAGCGGGCCGCCCACTCCATCGACTCCGGCGCCGCCGGGGCGGCGCTGGAGCGCTGGGTGGCGGCCAGCAACGCCTGACGGGCGGTCCCCCTCCGCCCCGGGGCGGTGCCCGGCGGGGAGCGGCGCGCGGGCGCGCCGGTACGGCACCTGGAAAGGCCGGTCCCCGGCACACGCGGTGTGCCGGGGACC
>NZ_JAJFAU010000081.1 GCF_022614595.1 Streptomyces sp. CNQ085 | reverse complement strand
CCGCCGGGCTTGACCCAGGAGGCCAGACGGGGCAGAAGTTCGTCACGCCGGCGCAGGTGCATCAGCACGAACCTGGCGTGGACCAGGTCGAACCGGCCCGGATCGAAGGCGGGGGCCGGTGCGGGGGCGGTCACATCTCCTCCGGGTCGATCCGGGGATCGGCCAGCACGTAGAGCAGGTCGGCCAGCAGGTTCCCGGCGAGTACGGCGGCGGTGGCCAGTACGGTCACGGCCGCCAGGAGCGGGAAGTCGGTGGCGGTGGCGGCGCGGACGGTGGCCGAGGCGATCCCGGGCCAGCTGAAGACGGTCTCCACCAGCAGGGCGCCGGTGATCAGTTCGGGTATGCGGGTGCCGATGAGCGTGAGTACCGGCAGCAGCCCCGAGCGCAGGGCGTGTCCGAGCAGCACGGTGCGCTCGCGCAGCCCGCGCGCGCGGGCGCCGCGCACCGGGTCCTCGTGGAGCGCGTCGGCCACTCCCTGCCGTACGTACAGGGCGAACCACGGAAGCTGGGACAGGGCGAGCACGGCCACCGGCAGCGTCAGATGGCGTGCCAGCGAGCCCGCGGTGACGGTGTCCTCGCCGCTGTCGGTGAGTCCGCCGGCGGGCAGCACGCCGAGCTGGAGGGCGAAGAACCAGACGGCCAGCAGTCCGAGCCAGAACGGCGGGGCGGCCTGGAGGACGTAGGAGCCGCCGGTGACACAGCGGTCGAGCCATCCGCCCCGGCGGCGCGCGGCGACGACGCCGAGCACCGTGCCGAGCACCACCGCGACGAGGAACGCGAGCGCGCACAGCAGCACGGACCAGCCCAGGCGTTCGCCGACGACCTGGGCGACCGGCTGGCGCAGGGAGACCGACCGGCCCAGGTCCCCGGTCGCCGCGGAGGTGAGCCAGCTCCACCACTGCTCGGTGAACGGGCCGTCCAGGGCGAGGTTCTCGCGCAGTCGGTCGAGGGTGTCCTGGGAAGCGCGCAGCCCGGCGCTCCCGGCATACTGGCGCACCGGGTCGAAGGGGGAGGCCGCGGCGAGCGCGAAGACGCCGAGGGTCACGGCGGCCAGGACGGGGACGGCGGCCAGCGCCCGCCGTCCCGCCAGGCGCGCCATCGGGGCCCAGGGCGGCCCCGTGCGCGGTGCGGCCTTCACTTCTTCGGCCGCCAGTCCTCGACGTTCCACCAGGGCCCCGCGCCCAGGCCGTGGTCGTGGGGCTCGACCTGGGTGGTGACGCCCTGCCAGGCGTCGTCCATCACGTACACGTGGTCGATGTGGGTGAGGAAGGTGTAGCCGGGGTTCTGGGCCAGTTCGCTCTGAACGGTGGCGTACGCCTCGGCGCGGGCGGCGCGGTCGTTGGTGCGGCGCGCCTTCTCAAGGGCCCGGTCGACGTCCGGGTTGTCGTAGGCGGCCATGTTGTTGAAGCCGTCCAGCGCCAGGGAGGAGTGCAGCAGGGGGTAGAGGTCGAAGTCGGGGTCGGCCGGGCTGCCGCCGCCGGAGAGGACGGCGTCGTTCTTCATGCGCGGCTCGATGACCTCCCAGGTGCCGGACTCGACGGTGATGTCGATGCCGATCTCCTTGGCGTCCGCGGCGTATGCCAGGGCGTGCTCCTGGCGCAGCCGGTCCCCGGAGGGGTACCAGAGGGTGAAGGCGGCACGGCGGTCGTCCTTGCGGCGTACCCCGTCCTCGCCGGTCTTCCAGCCCGCCTCCTCCAGGATCTTCCGCGCCTCGTCAGGGTCGTGGCGGCGTTCGGTGCCCTTGGCGAACCAGGGGCTGTCGGTGGGCACGGGGCCGTACGCGGCCCGGCCGGCACCGCTGAGCACGCTGTCGACGATCGCCTCGCGGTCCACCGCGATGTCCAGGGCGCGGCGCACCGCGCGGTCACCGGTGACGGGGTCCGCGGTGGGAAGGGTGACGGCCCGGAAGTCGGCGCTCCTGGCCCGGATCACGCGTCGGCCGTCGTCTCCTTCGAAGGTCTCGGCGAGGGCGGGGGGCAGGACGGCGGCGTCGAGGTCGCCGGAGCGCAGCCGGGTGGCCCGTATGTCGTCGTCCTTGATGACGGCCATGGTGAACTTCTCCACCTCCGGCGCGCCGCCCCAGTAGTCGGGGTTGGCCTCGAAGGTGAGCTTCTCGCCGCGGCTCCAGCCGGTGAGGACGTAGGGCCCGGTGCCGACCGGCTCGGTGTTGTAGGGGCCGGTGTTGACGTCCTGTCCGGCGGCGGCCTCCTTGGAGGCGATGGGCAGCACAGTGCGCTCGGCGAAGGCGGCGTAGGGGTACTTCAGGCGGAAGACGACGGTGTCCTCGCCCTCGGCGGTGACACCGCCGAGGGCGTCCAGCTCGCCCCTGGAGGGATTGTTGGTCTTCTCGTCGAGGATGGTCTCGTAGGTGAAGACCACGTCCTCGGCGTCGAAGGGGGTGCCGTCGCTGAAGGTCACTCCCTCGCGCAGGGTGTAGGTGTACGTCCGGCCGCCGTCGCCGATCTCGGGGAGTTCCGCGGCGAGGGCGGGCTCCAGCTCCATGTCGGCGCCGTGCCGCAGCAGCCCGTCGAAGATCTTGGAGTTGCCGTCCTTGCCGTAGCCGAGCAGAGGACTGAGGGTGTCCGGTTCCTGGGCGATGCCCACGACCAGGGAGTCGCCCGTACCGCCGTCCGCACCGCTCTTCCCGTCGGCCGGCGCGGAGCAGGCCGCGGTCCCGGCCAGCACCGCGCCGGCCGTCATGGCGACGCCCGTCCGTATCACCCGCAGTCTCATGATCCCCACTTCTGTTGCCGACAGCACGTTGTTGCAATCAGCATGCAATTAAACCGCAGGAACGCGCCACCCCGCTCCGCCCCCGGCGGGTGGCTCTTCGGTCACCCTTCGATCACTCCATGATCACGAAAAGCCTCCCGAACCGGTTTGCCTTCACCTTCTGTGGACTGGACCTTGACTCCCCATTTGGTCTATGCCAAATCTGTGCAGACCCCACGCGCACCCCCACCCCCGTTCCGTCGGCAACTTCCCAGGGGACAGCCATGCCCGTCCGTCACCCCCTCCGCTCCCTCGCACCCGTCCTGTCCGCCGCGCTGCTGCTCGGCGGATGCGGCGTCCTCGGCGACTCCGGCGACCAGAACCAGGACCGGACCCTCGACGTCTGGCTGATGCGAGGCAGCCTCTCCGAGGAGCTCACCGACGCCGCCGTCCGGGACTTCGAGCGGCGCAACCCCGGCGTGGAGGTGGAGGTCACCGTCCAGGACTGGCCGGGGATCGACAGGAAGGTCACGGCGGCCCTCGGTTCCGGCGACGCGCCCGACGTGATCGAGGTGGGCAACACCCAGGTCGCCCAGTACGTGGAGGCCGGCGGGGTCTCCAATCTCACCATCAAGGTCTTCGACCTCGGTGGCGACCACTGGGTCCCGGGACTGGAGGAGCCGGGGAAGATCGACGGCTACCAGTACGGCGTCCCCTTCTACGCCGCCAACCGCGTCGTCATCTACCGCAAGGACCTCTTCGAGCACGCCGGGGTCGCGGGGCCGCCCACCACCCGCGAGGAGTGGATCGAGGTCACCTCCCGGCTCAACCAGCCCGGACGGCAGGGCATCTACCTGCCGGGGCAGAACTGGTACGTGCTGGCGGGCTTCATATGGGACGAGGGCGGCGACCTCGCCGTCGAGCGCAGCGGCAGGTGGGCCGGCGCACTCGACACCCCCGAGGCGCTGCGCGGCATGGAGTTCTACAAGGAGCTCCAGTCCTACGGCCGGGGCCCCGTCGACTCCGACGAGTCCAGGCCGGAACAGCGCGAGTTCTTCGCCGGCAACGAGATCGCCCAGATCATCGACGTGCCCGGCGCCGCGGAGCTGATCGTCGGGGAGAACCCGGAGCTGGCGGGCAAGCTCGGCTTCTTCCCGATCCCGGGCAGGGAGGCTGGGGAGCCCGGGGCGGTCTTCACCGGCGGTTCGGTGCTGATCATCCCCGAGCGGGCCGCCGAGCCGGACGCCGCGTACTCCTTCGTCAAACTGCTGACCGGCGAGAAGTGGCAGCGGAAGCTGGCCCAGACGATGAGCGTGGTGCCCAACAGCACCGAGCTGGCCGACGTGCTGGAGGACGACCCCGGCGCCGCGGCGATGGCGAAGGGCGCCCGCAACGGGCGTGCCACCCCGAACTCGCCGCGGTGGGGCCGCCTGGAGGCGGACAACCCCGTCAAGGCGTACCAGACGCGGGTGCTGCGCGGCACCGATCCGAAGGAGGCGGCACGCGAGGCCTCCCGGCGGATCACCGCGACCCTGAACGGACGCGACTGACGCCCGTCGGCCGCACACCGGTCACGGACCGCCGATGCTCCGGCGCCCCGGCTCCGGTGCGGAGCCGGGTGCCGGAGTCGGGGCGCCGGTGCACGCCGAGGCAGCGGGCGATCTCCGGGTACGGGCCGGCCGCGGCCAGTTCGGCGCCGCACCGGAAGTGGCACAGGAGCGGCACGTCCACCAGCGTTGCCGCCACTCCCTCCTGCGCCAGCCCGGCCACCGCCAGGGCCAGTCCGCCACCCTGACTGCCGCCCGCGACCACCACCCGCCCCGGGTCCACCGCCGGGTGCTCGCGCACGGCGTCCACGGCGCGTACGCAGTCGGCCATCAGGCGCCGGTCGGGTGCCGGGCCGGTGCCCGTGCCCACACCCGCGGAGCGGCGAGTGTGTGATCGACCATGCCCGCCGACCGCTTCTGGCCATCCGGGTACGGTCCTGCCAGGATCCCTGCCATGGCCAACGATCTCCTGCGTGATGTCTATGTCGTCGATGCGGTACGCACCCCGATCGGCCGGTACGGCGGGGCACTGGCCGGAGTACGGCCGGACGACCTGGCCGCCCATGTCGTCCGAGCCCTGGTCGATCGCACCCCCGGCCTCGACCCCGCCCGCATCGACGACGTCGTCTTCGGCAACGCCAACGGCGCCGGCGAGGAGAACCGCAACGTCGCCCGCATGGCCGCCCTCCTGGCCGGCCTCCCCGTCACCGTCCCCGGGGTGACCGTCAACCGGCTGTGCGCCTCCGGCCTCGAAGCGGTCCTCCAGGCGGCCCGCGCCATCGCCTGCGGCGACGCCTCCGTCGCCATCGCCGGCGGCGTCGAATCCATGTCCCGGGCCCCCTGGGTGCTGCCCAAGCCCGAACGCGGCTTCCCGGCCGGCCACCAGCAGATGTACTCCACCACCCTGGGCTGGCGCATGACCAACCCCGCCATGCCCCCCGAGTGGACCGTCTCCCTGGGCGAGGGCGCCGAGCAGGTCGCCGACAAACACGCCGTCACCCGCGAGGCCCAGGACGCCTACGCGCTGGCCAGCCACCGCAAGGCCGCCGCCGCCTGGGAGAAGGGCGTCCACGACGCCCAGACCGTGCCCGTCCCCGGCACCGGCCTGGCCCGCGACGAGTCCATCCGCGACACCACCTCGATGGACGCGCTGGCCAAGCTCAAGCCCGCCTTCCGCGCGGACGGCGGCACCGTCACCGCCGGCAACTCCTCCCCCCTCAACGACGGCGCCGCCGCGCTCCTGCTCACCGACGAGGCCGGGCTGGAGGCCACCGGACGCCCGCCCCTGGCCCGCATCGGCGCCTCCGCCACCACCGCCGTCGAACCCAACCTCTTCGGCCTCGGCCCCGTCCAGGCCGTCCACAACGCCCTGGACAGGGCCGGCCGCACCTTCGCCGACCTGGACGTGGTCGAACTCAACGAGGCCTTCGCAGCCCAGGTCCTGGGCTGCCTGGCCGAATGGCCCGGCCTGGACCCCGCCGTCGTCAACCCCCACGGCGGCGCGATCGCCCTCGGCCACCCGCTGGGCGCCTCCGGCGCCCGCCTGGCCGGCGCCGTCGCCCACCACCTCGCCGCCACCGGCGCCCGCGCCGGCCTCGCGGCCCTGTGCATCGGCGTCGGCCAGGGCCAGGCGCTCGTGCTGGAGCGCTGAGCGGGCCCGTACACACGTACACCCGCCCGGTGCGCCCACTCGTGCGCCCATGGGGCCCGCCGCATGACGGCGGGCCCCGGTGGTACCCATCTGCGCCATGGAGTGGGAATGGTTCGCGGCACCCGACTACTGGCTGAGCCGGCTGGTCCTCCAGCGGGGCCTGGCCGCCGTCTACCTCGTCGCGTTCGTCTCGGCGGCGCTGCAGTTCCGGGCACTGATCGGCGAGCGCGGCCTGACCCCGGTCCCGGACTTCCTGCGCCGGGTGTCCTTCCGCGCCTCGCCCAGCCTGTTCCACCTGCGCTACTCCGACCGCCTCTTCGCGTCCGCGGCCTGGCTGGGCGCGGCGCTGTCGGCGGCGGTGCTGCTGGGCGCGGCCGACCAGGTGCCGCTGGCGGCGTCCATGGCGGTGTGGGCGCTGCTGTGGGCGCTGTACCTGTCGATCGTGAACGTCGGCCAGACCTGGTACGCGTTCGGCTGGGAGTCGCTGCTGCTGGAGGCCGGCTTCCTGGCCGTCTTCCTCGGCAACGCCGATGTCGCCCCGCCGCTGCTCACCCTGCTCCTGCTGCGCTGGCTGCTGTTCCGGGTGGAGTTCGGCGCGGGGCTGATCAAGTGGCGCGGCGACCCCTGCTGGCGCAGGCTGACCTGTCTTGAGTACCACCACGAGACCCAGCCGATGCCGGGCCCGCTGAGCTGGTTCTTCCACCGGCTGCCGCGCCCGCTGCACCGGGTGGAGGCGGCCGCCAACCACGTCACCCAGCTCGCCGTCCCCTTCCTGCTGTTCCTTCCGCAGCCGGTGGCGAGCGCCGCCGGGCTGGCCGTGGTCGTCACCCAGCTGTGGCTGATGGCGTCCGGCAACTTCGCCTGGCTCAACTGGCTGACGGTCGTGCTGGCCTTCTCCGCCGTCGACGCCTCCGCGGTCGCCGACGCCCCCGCTCACGGCCCCACACCCCTGTGGTTCGGTACCGCCGTCATCGCCGTGACCGCTCTGGTGGCGGCGCTCAGCTACCGGCCCACGCGCAACCTGCTCTCGCGCCGTCAGCGGATGAACGCCTCCTTCGACCGGCTCCACCTGGTCAACACCTACGGCGCCTTCGGCAGTGTGACACGCGTCCGGCACGAGGTGGTGATCGAGGGCACCGACGAGGAGCGGATCACCGATGCCACACGCTGGCGGGAGTACGGCTTCAGGGGCAAGCCGGGGGACGTGCGCCGACTGCCGCGCCCGTACGCGCCGTACCACCTGAGGCTGGACTGGCTGATGTGGTTCGCCGCGCTCTCCCCCTCCTATGCGGCGCCCTGGTTCACCCGGCTGCTGCGCGGACTGCTGGAGAACGACCCCGGCTCCCTGTCACTGCTGCGTGTCAACCCCTTCCCCGACACCCCGCCCGCCCACGTACGGGCCCTGCTGTACCGCTACCGCTTCACCACTTGGCGGGAGCTGCGCTCCACCGGCGCCTGGTGGGACCGCGAGCTGATCGGCCCCTACGGGCCGCCGGTCTCCCGGCGGCCCGCGGACACGGACTCGGGCGCGGACGGGGAGACGGACACGGACGCCCTGTGAGGGGCAGCCGTCAGCCGCGCAGCCGGGCCGTCTCGGGCGATGCGGTGTCCAGCGGCACCGACCAGGCGTCCAGCACTCCGAGCTGGACGGCCTGCCGCCGCAGTACGGCGTCCAGCGCCCAGTCGGCGGCCACCCGGATCCGGTTGCCCGGCATCGCGGCGAGGTGGTAGCCGCGGGTGACGAGGTTGGCGACCGGGCCGGACAGCGGGACGCCGAAGGGGTTGGCCGCGGCCTGCACCCCGCCCAGGTCCACGACGAAGCCGAGATCACTGTGCTTGTAGGGGCGGCGGGTGCCGGCCCCGTAGGAGGCCATCACGTTGTTCGCGGCCGTCTTGCCCTGCCGGTGGGCGTGCTGGGCGGTCATCGCCGTGTACTGGCCGGGGTTGGCCAGGTCCGGCACCGCCGCGGCGTCGCCGCAGGCGAACACCTCTGGGTGGCCGGGGACGTTCAGGTACTCGTCGACGATCAGCCGCCCCTTCTCGGTCTGCAGGCCGAGCTGCTCCACCAGCGGATCGGGCCGCACCCCGACGCACCAGATCAGCGATCGGGTGGGGACGAACTCCCCGGTGTCCAGGAGGACGCCGTCCTCGGTGGCCTCCTTCACCGAGGTCCCCGTCCGCACCTCCACCCCGCGCTTGCGCAGCACCCGGTCGGCGGTCCGCGCCAGCTTCTCGTCCAGGCCCGGCAGCACCCGGTCCGCGATGTCCAGCAGCATCCAGCGGGGCCGGGCGTCGGCCCGCATCCCCCCGGCGCCGCGGGCGTGCTGACGGGCCAGGGAATCGGTGAACATCTTGCCGTGGGCGGCCACCTCGGTACCGGTGTACCCCGCGCCGACGACCACGAAGGTGGTGCGGGCCCGGCACTCCTCCGGATCCTCGGCGCCTGCTGCGAGGGCGACCTGCCGGCTGATGTGGTCGCGCAGGTACAGCGCCTCCGGCATGCCCCGGAACCCGACCGCGTGCTCGGCCACCCCGGGGATGGGCAGCAGTTTGTTCACGCTTCCGACGGTGAGGACGAGCCGGTCGTAGCCCAGGTGCTTCTCGGTCCCCTCGGGATCGGTGTAGGTGACCGAGCGCCCGTCGAGGTCCACGCCGTGGACCTCCCCCAGCACCAGCCGAACCCTGGGCAGCGTCCCGGCCAGCGACACCGAGACCCGGCGCGCCTCCAGGAGCCCGGCCGACACCTCGGGCAGCAGCGGCAGGTACAGGAAGTAGTCGTTCGGATTCACCAGCACGATCTCGGCCGCCCCGCGGAGCTTCCGCGACAGCGTCCTGGCGGTCTGGTAACCGGCGAACCCGGCTCCGACGATCACAATCCGGGAACGGCTCACGTGCGACTCCAGTCCTCGGGGCCAACGACCAGGGCAACCGCGTTTCCCGCCTGCGCCCCGGCAAACCCGCCCCGGCTCCCACCAGGGCTTCTCGGGCCCGGCTCCCCGCCGTCGGCGGCCTGCTGCTCGCGCGGGCCCTCCGTGCGCGACGGGTGACGGAACGGCCGC
Source organism: Streptomyces sp. CNQ085 (assembly GCF_022614595.1). Classification (GTDB taxonomy): domain Bacteria; phylum Actinomycetota; class Actinomycetes; order Streptomycetales; family Streptomycetaceae; genus Streptomyces. Next base: position 13,183 of record NZ_JAJFAU010000081.1, on the reverse strand, counting down.
CCGGAGACCGCCCGGGGAGCGGAAGTGATCTTCCCTCCCGGGCCTCCGGGGAGTGAGCGAGCACTCCCCGAAATGCGGTATGGTTTCTGTGCGCGAACGGTGAGGGACAAGATCCCGAATCGGGAGGGCATCGGGACGTGGCGCAGCTTGGTAGCGCACTTGACTGGGGGTCAAGGGGTCGCAGGTTCAAATCCTGTCGTCCCGACACTGCTCAGAGGCCCCCTGGGATCATCCCAGGGGGCCTCTGACATCAGCGGCTGACATCAACCGGGGTCACTCGGGCGGCCGGGCGACGTTGTCTCCCTCTCCCCCGTCCTCCGGCCCCAACACGTCCTCCATCCGCTCGGCGGCTGCTCTGAGGGTCGTGTCCATCACGTGCGCGTAGGTGTCCAGCGTCATGGTGATCGTGCTGTGCCCCAGCGTCTCCATGATGGTCCGGGCATCCACCCCCTGAGCCAGCAGGAGTGAGGCGCAGGTGTGCCGGAGATCGTGCACCCGCACCCTGCGCGCATTCGCGTTGCGGCAGAGAACGGTGAGCGTCGGATATTTCCGGCCCCGTGTCTCGGCGAACCGCTCCAGGGCGGCCTCCTCGGTCGGCGCCGTGCAGACCGGCTTCGAAACCTTGGCGGTCTTGTCCCAGTCCTGGCGGGCGGCATTGGTGCAGCCCGAGTTTCCGGCCGATCGCCGCCTTCGACATCCCCTTCGCCCACAGTTCGTGGACGGCAGCATGCTGCTCCCGCCGCCGGGTCACGACCTTCAGCTCCCGTAGTGGCTGGACCACCAGCGGCTCCGCCCCCGGCTCGACCAGGCGGGCGCGATGGGCGTTCACCGTCTCCTCGACCGCCTGGCCGAGGTTGGCCCACAGGTGATAGCGGTCGGCAACCTGCTCGGCCTGGGGCGCCCCGAGCCGCGCGCCCTCCCCGTAACCGCTGGAGCGATCTCGGCAGATGACCTTCACCTCGGGGTGCTCGCGCAGCCAGGCGGCCGTCGAAGAGATGCAGCGGACGGCGGGTGGCCATGTCGATCAGGACCGTGCCGTAATGGCGGCCCCCGCGGAAGGCGAAGTCGTCCGCGCCCAGCGCTTCCACGGGGCCGGCATCGGGCTCGGGCAGGGCCCTGACCAGCCGCAGCAGCGTGTCCCGGCCCACACAGACGCCGATCGCGGCCGCCAGGCGGGCTCCTGCCCGGCCGGCCAGGGGCAGACCGATCTGGGTCAGCACCCCACGCAGCAGTGGGGTATGGCGGCTGTGCGGGGTGGTCAGTCCCGCTACGGGAACACTCGATGCATGATCGCGAACAGTGGGCAGGGCCGCTCAGCCGTCCGGATCACAAGATCGTCGACAGAACCCGGATCGGCTCTGTCTCACATCCGGTGGTGACAGAGCCGAACGTTTGACAGACCCCGGATAGGCGCCCGGGTCCCTCCGCAGCCAGGCTCCGGCCAGTCCCGCTCGCGTCGCGCCGTCGACGTCCCGCGGTTGGGCGGCGACCAGCACGGCCCGCTCGGGCCGCTCCCCCACTTGTTCCACGGCGTACCGGTGTCCGTCATCGCGGTTGTCTCCGGGGATCGGTGTCCCGGCCTTGCGCCCCGCGCCTGGTTCGCCGGCCGGTGAGCCGTGCGGGGAGCGGAGGTGAACGGCGGCTCCCGTCGTAGACTCGGTGTCCGATATCGGTTTCGTCACTGCCCGGAGGGCGGGGAGGCGGGGTAAGGGTGCGGGAGTTCCAGCGGGGAGCGGTGCGGCTGCACATCCTGCATCACGCGGCCGAGGAGGAGATCCACGGCGCGTGGATGACCGGGGAACTGGCCTCGCACGGCTACCGGATCAGCCCCGGCACGCTGTATCCGACGCTGCACCGGCTGGAGGCCGACGGCCTGCTGACCTCCGAGCAGCGGGTGGTGGACGGCCGCACCCGGCGTCTCTACAAGGCGACCGAGGCCGGGAGGAAGGCCCTGGCCGAGGACCGCAGGGCCTTGGCGGAGCTGGCCCGCGAGGTCCTGGGCGACGGCGCGCCCTGATCACTGTGCGGCACTGCCGTCCCGGCCGGGGCTGCGGACCGGGCACGGGTGAGGCGGGCGTCGTTGGACCGGGGCGCAGGGGCGGACCGCGGCGGCGCGATCGGGCGGCACCGGGGCCGGCCCGGGGCGCCGCCCGATCGGATGACCGAACGGATCGCGGGGTGGTCAGCTTCGCGCGGCGAACCGGCGGCGAACGCCGTACCAGGCGGCACCGGCGGCCAGGACCGCGGCACCGGAGACCACCGACGACACGGGCAGCGCGAAGGCCAGGACGAGGCAGCCGGCCAGCCCGACGACCGGAACGACCCGGGCCGGGCGGCCCTCGGCGGGGGTGAGGGTCCAGGCGGAGGCGTTGGCGACGGCGTAGTAGACCAGGACGCCGAAGGAGGAGAACCCGATCGCGCCTCGCAGGTCCCCGGTCGCGGCGGCCACCGCCACCACGGCGCCGACGAGCAGCTCGGCGCGGTGCGGGACCTGGAATCTGGGATGGACGGCGGCCAGGGCGTGCGGCAGGTGCCGGTCACGGGCCATCGCCAGAGTGGTGCGGGAGACTCCGAGGATCAGTGCGAGCAGGGAGCCGAGCGCGGCGACGGCCGCACCGACACGGACGACGGGGACGAGCCGGTCGGCGCCCGCGGCACGGGCCGCGTCCGACAGCGGCGCCGCCGCCCCGGCCAGCCCGTCCGAGCCCAGCAGCATCAGGACGCAGACGGCGACGAGGGCGTAGACCACGAGGGTGATGCCCAGCGCCGTCGGGATCGCCCGGGGAATGGTGCGGGCGGGGTCGCGGACTTCCTCGCCGAGGGTGGCGATGCGCGCGTAGCCGGCGAAGGCGAAGAACAGCAGCCCCGCCGCCTGGAGCACCCCTGCGAAGGTGGCGTCCGAGCCGATGTCCAGCCGGGCCGCGTCCGCCGTACCGGCGGTCAGGGCCGCGACCACCACGGCGGTGAGCACCGCCAGGACCACGGACACGATCGCGCGGGTGAGCCAGGCCGACTTCCGCACCCCGGCGTAGTTCACCGCCGTCAGCGCCACCACCGCCGCGACCGCGACCGCGTGCGCCTGCCCCGGCCACACGTACGAGCCGACGGTGAGCGCCATCGCCGCGCAGGAGGCCGTCTTGCCGACGACGAAGGCCCACCCCGCCAGGTAGCCCCAGAACTCGCCGAGGCGCTCGCGGCCGTACACGTAGGTGCCGCCAGAGGCGGGGTGGCGGGCCGCGAGCCGCGCGGAGGAGGTGGCGTTGCAGTAGGCGACCACGGCCGCCAGGGCCAGACCGATCAGCAGTCCGGAACCGGCCGCCCGCGCGGCCGGGGCGAGCGCGGCGAAGATCCCGGCGCCGATCATCGACCCCAGGCCGATCACGACGGCATCGGGTACGCCGAGCGTCCGCCGCAACTCCTCCGGGACACCGCCGGCGGTCGATGGCTTGCTCATGGGCACACTCCTCAGCGACACAGGGCCGCATCCTCACGGACTCCGATATCGGAGGACGATATATGAACACCGAAACGAGTCCCGCGACCACGGCCCCGCACCGCACTTCCCGCCCTCCGCATCACCCTGAGCACCATCTGGCGGGGAGGGACGGGGGGACACGGGCAGGCTCCGTCGACGGGCGAAGCCCGCGTCGGAGCGCGCGGAAGGGACGCGCTCGTTCAGGTGACTGGGGCGTCGCGCCGTGCGCACCGGCGCCGCACGGGGTATCCCTCGCGGCATGGCCGGCATCGACCTCCGAAGTTCCGCTTTCAGCGACAACGCCTTCATCCCGCGCCGCTACGCGAAGGAGGGCGACAACGTCTCTCCCCCGCTGAGCTGGTCGGGGGTGCCGGACGGGACGGCGGAACTCCTCCTGCTGTGCGAGGACCCCGACGCGCCGACGGGGACCTTCCTCCACTGGCTGGTCACCGGCATCGACCCCGCGTCCGACGGCGTGCGGGCCGGGCAGACGCCCGGTGGCGGCACGCCCCGGACCAACGGCTACGGACAGCGGGGCTGGGACGGGCCGCACCCTCCGGCCGGCGACAGCGCCCACCGGTACTTCTTCCGCCTCTACGCGCTGTCCGGGCCGGCACCGGTCGAGGACGGCGCGAGCGCCGACGACGTGCACGCCGCGGTGGAGGGCCGGCAGCTCGCCGACGGCACGGTATTCGGGCTCTACCACCGCTGAGGGCGCGGAGCCGTCCCTCTGCGCGGCAGGGCGCCGGGAGGGTCTGGCCCCCGCGGGGGAACTCCAAGGCCAGGCCCTCCCCCGGGTGCGCCGCCCCCCGCGCTCACCTCTTCTCCGTCTCCCCGGTTCCCGCGGTGGTGGCCGCTCCGGTGCCCGCAGCCTCCCTCATGCCGGGAGCGGCCGATCCCGGACAGGCCTCCCCCTCTCGTCCCGGAGAACGGCGAGGGTCGCGCGGCGCTGCCGGAGCAGTTCGATGCCGTCCGCGACGGTGTCGCGCGGCTCCAGTTCCGGAACCGGGCGGGCCAGGGCGCGGGCGGTGGCCGCGCGGCCGCGGATGCGGGCCACCGGCACGTCTCGGGCGCGGACCGAGCCGACGACCCGGGTGCCGTCCAGCACCAGCAGCCGGGTGCGGTCGTGTCGGGAGGCGATGGCCAGGATGGTGTCCGCGTCCGCGTCGGCGGGGACGGCGATGACGCGGTCCGCGGGAATCATGAGTGCGCCGACCGGCTCCCGCGGTGCGGTGAGCGAGCGGGTCAACAAGCCGGATTCGCTCTTGGTGATCAGGCCCAGGCGCTGGGACTCGGCGATGAGGTGGGTGAGCTGCTCGCGGTTGTGGACCGAGGCCAGTTCCTCGCGCGGGGTGACCCGGAACAGCCTGGCCAGCCCGTTGCTGATCCTGTTGAGGACCCACAGCAGCGGCCTCAGGGCCCCTGACCCGTACTCGTCCCTCGTCTGCCGCGCGGGGCGGCGGGAGGCCGGGGTCCGCTCACCGGTCGCGGCGGCGGCCCCGGCCCGGCGGACCGGGGCCCCCGGTCCGCTCCGCACCGCGTCCGGGGTGCGTCCACGGCGCCGCCCACACCGATCACTTCAGGACAACCGCGTAACAGGTGCTGTCGCGGGAAGTCGGGTTTGCCTACGCTGATGCGCGCAGTCGGTTCGCGTCTCCCGTCCGGCACGGACGTCCGGTGGCATGACGTAAGAGGGAACCCGGTGGGAATCCGGGACTGTCCCGCAGCGGTGAGTGGGAACGACCGCCGTCATCCAGCACTGGGCCCGTGACGGGCCGGGGAAGCGACGGCCGGTAGGTGCCCGCCGGTTCTGCGGCGGGTGTGCCCGCGAGTCCGAAGACCTGCCACTGCGCCCGTGCGGGACGCGCGGGCTGCTCACGGTGACCTCGAGGACTGGGTCGGCGGTACGGAAGGCCGTGCCGCGTGCACGCGGCCGCACCTCCTCACCGACCGGTGCCCGGGGCTGGACTACGGGAGGAGGACGCGCTCGTGACCACGAAGGTCTCCGCCGTCCCCGCGGGGCGGGCCGGCCCCCGGCCCGGCGGACCGGGCCGCACCGTGTCCGGCGTCTGCCACGGCACCCTGGGCGAGCTGTACCAGGGGCCGCTGCGGGCGGGCGCCGATCCGGACATCGCCCTGGTGTCCTTCCCCGTGGACCGGCACTCCTGGGTTTACTTCACTCCGGGGGGCGCGGCCGGCCCGCCGCGGCCGCCGCTCGGCGAGAAGGCGGCGACCGCGGCCCGGCTCTTCCTGGAGCACTACGGCCTCGCCCTGCCGCCGGGGACCTGGAGCACGCACTCCGACCTGCCGGTGGGCGTGGGGATGGCCAGTTCCACCGCGGACATCGTGGCGACGCTGCGCTGCCTGTTCCGGCTCTTCTCCCTGCCCTGGGACCTGGACGTGGTGCTCGGCGTCCTGGCGTCGATCGAGCGGGCCGACAGTGTCTTCCTCGACGAGTTCGCGCTGTACCTCAGCGGCCGGCACCGGGTGGTCCGGCGGCTGGGCACGGGCATCGGCTTCCACACCGCGTTCGTCCGCGAGCCCGGTTCGGTGGACACCGCCGCCGTCACGCCCCCGCTGCTGGAGCACTACCGGTGGCGCGGGGAGGAGTACGAACGGTGCCTGGCCGATCTCCTCAAGGGCTTCGGCTCGGGTGACCCGGCGACCGTCGCCCGTGCCGCGACCGTCAGCGCCTCGCTGTCCCAGGAGGTACTGCCCAAGGCGGCGTTCGGCGATCTGCTCGCCCGCCGCGAGCGGTTCGGGGCCGACGGCGTCTTCGTCGCCCACACCGGCTGCCTGGCCGGATACCTCTTCACCCGCCGCCCGGACGCCGACACCAGGTCCGAACTGTCGGCTTTCTTCCACTCGCTCGGCCACCAGTGCTCATTCGCCCAAGGAGGCTACGGGTGATCCACCCCCACATCACCGACGCCCTGAAGGTCCCGGACCTGGTCCGGCTCACCGAAGAAACGATCCTGCTCCGGTTCGAGTCGATGAAGGTCTACTCGGCCCTCGCCGCCGTCCGGCACCTGCTGGAGCGGGGCACGGTCCGGCCGGGGCAGACCCTGGTCGACAGCTCCAGCGGCATCTACGCGTACGCGCTGGCGCTCGCCTGCCACCGGTACGGCATGCGGTGCCACATCGTGGCGTCCACCACCGTGGACACGACCACGCTCGCCCAGCTGGAGGTCCTCGGCGCCACCGTCGAACAGGTCAGGCCGTCGCGGAACCTCAGGCTCGACCAGGAGCTCCGGGTGCGGAGGGTGCGCGAGGTACTCGCCGAGCGCCCCGGCTGCCACTGGATGCGCCAGTACCACGACGAGGTCCACTACCTCGGCTACCACGAGGTCGCCGACCGCATAGCGGAGGCGTTCCCCTCGGCCGGGCTGACCGTCGTCGGCGGGGTGGGCTCCGGCGCCTCGACGGGCGGCATCGTGGAGAGGCTCCGGACGGCGGACCCCTCGGTGCGGCTGGTCGGCGTCCAGCCCTTCGGCAGCGTCACCTTCGGCAGCCAGGACCACCACGACCCCGAGGCGATCATCGCGGGCATCGGGTCGTCGATCGTCTTCGACAACGTCCGCCACCACCTCTACGACACCGTGCACTGGCTGGACTTCACCCACGCCATGTCCGGCGCGGTCGCCCTGCTGCGCGACCACGCCGTCTTCGCCGGGCTGTCCACCGGCGCCGGCTACCTGGCCGCGATGTACGAGGCCCGCCGCCATCCCGGCCGGGTGCACCTGGTGATCGGCGCCGACACCGGCAACCGCTACGTGGAGCGGGTCTTCGCCCGGCACGAGGAGGCCCTGGACCCCGCCGCGCTGAAGCCCGCCGAGGTCGGCGCCCCGGAGGAGATGACCATGCCCTGGTCGAGGATGGCCTGGCGGCGCACAGCCCGCCCCGACCGCTGGAAGGGGCGCGCGGCATGACCGTGGCCTGTCTGGAGTCGCTGACCTTCGGCCTCGGGCACCTGGTGCGCGCGGCCGGTGCGCTCGGCGAGCGGCTGCTGCTGCTGACCCGCGACCCCTCCTACTACGCCTACGAGCTGGAGCGGCTGCCGACGGACTCCCTCGATGTCGTGGAGACCGACACCTTCGACGTGGAGCGGGTCGCCGACGTGCTGGACCGCACCCCGGAGCTGCGCGGTCTGATCAGTTCCACCGACACCTGGACCCTGGTCGGGGCGGAGCTCACCGCGCGTTTCTCACTGCCCGGCCTCGACGGGGCCGTCCTGCGGCTGACCCGGGACAAGGCGGCCGTGCGCAACCGGCTGCACGAGGCCGGCCTCACACGCGGGCGGGCCGCCGAGGCGGCCGGGCCGGGCGCAAAGCTGCGCGGGCCGCTGCTGAAGGAGGTCGGCCTGCCGGCGGTCCTCAAGGACACGGCCGGCACCGGGAGCCAGAACGTCTGGCTGGTCCGGGACGAGCGCGAGCTCGACCCGGTCCTGCGCCGGGCCGCGCAACGGCCCCTGAAGGGGCGGCTGTTCGCCGAGCCCTACTTCAGCGGCCCGGTGTACAGCGCCGAGACCCTCACCTGGGCGGGCCGCACCCGGCTGCTGGGCGTCTCCAGCAGGCTCATGTCGGCCGAGCCCCACTTCCGCGAGGAGATCACCGCCTTCCCCGTCGCCTTCCCGAAGGCCCTGCGGGTATCGCTGGAGAGGTGGACCGGCGAGGTGCTCGCCGCCGTCGGGTACACCGACCGCTTCGCGCACGTGGAGTTCGCGCTGACCGCCGACGGTCCGGAGGTGGTGGAGATCAATCCCCGGATCGGGGGCGCGCTGGTGGGCGAGGGTCTGTGCCGGGCGCTCGGCGTCAACGTCTACGAGGCGGTGGCCGAGGCGGCGCTGGGCCGCCGTCCCCGTCTGATGGACACGGACCTGCCCGGCGGTCCGGCCGTGGCCTTCGTCCTGGGCTACCCGGCCGAGCCCGGTGTGTTCACCGGAGTCGCCGGGCTGGACCGGCTGGCGGACATGCCGGGGAAGCCCGCCTGGTATCCGGTCAAGCGGATCGGCGATCCCGTCGAGCATCTGACCGACAGCCGCGGATACGCGGGCATCGTCTACGCCGAGGCGGAGACGGCCGAACTGGCCACGCACCGGGCCGTGGCCGCCGCCAACACCCTGCGGGTGCTCACCGAACCGCTGCCCGGACCGCCGACGGGCGTCCGGTGACTGCTCGGGCGCCCGAACAGACGCCTGGGCCTGGGCACGCGGCGGGAGTGCGGGCGGGCCATGTTGGGGGCGCTCGACGGGCCACCGCGCAGTGCCCGCTGCTCCCCCCTGTACTGCTGACGCTGCGCCGCCGCACGGCCCGGCGTCCCACCCCCGAGGCGACGAAGGAGCACTGAGACCGCATGGCACGGACGGGCGGGTTCCAGGACGACGGTTTCTGGACCGAGTTCCACGACTTCCTCTTCTCCGGGCAGCGCTACGAGCAGGCCGAGGAGCTGCTGGACACCTCTCCCCTGCTGTCCTTCGCGCCCCGGTCGAGGGTGCTGGACCTGTGCTGCGGGCCGGGGGTGTTCACCGTGCCGCTCGCCCGCCGCGGCCACGAGGTGACCGGGGTGGACATCAGCCCGGCGATGCTGGAGCGGGCACGCGAGCGGTCGGCCGAGGCCGGAGCCCCGGCGATCTACGTGCGGGCGGACGCGCGTGAGTACGAGGCGCCGGGCGCCTTCGACGTCGTCCTCAACATGTTCACGTCGTTCGGGTACTTCGAGGACCCCGCCGACAACGCCCGGGTCCTCGCCACCATGCACGCCTGCCTGGCGCCCGGCGGCACCCTCGTGCTGGATCTCGCGGGCAAGGAGCTGCTGGCCCGCAGGGTCACCCCGCCCAAGGTGGTGCGGCGCGGGGAGGACCTGCTGGTGCAGACCGACACGGTGCTGGACGACTGGGCGCGGCTGCGCAGCGACTGGGTGCTGGTCCGGGGTGAGCGGGTGACGCGGGCCACACTGGTGTGGTTCGTCTACAGCGCCGTGGAGCTGCGGCGGATGGCCCAGGAGGCGGGGTTCGGCCGTGTGGAGGTCTTCGGCGGCTTCGACGGCCGCCCCTACGACGAGGACGCCGAGCGGCTGGTCCTGCGAGCGGTCCGCGAGGGGTGACACGAAGGAAGCGCGCGGCCGGTGCCGTACGCCCTTCCACTCCCGTCTCGGATGAACGTAGGATCAGCTGGTCATCACCGCGACGGGAGACAGGAAGCCGGTGCGAATCCGGCACGGTCCCGCCACTGTGACCGGGGAGTGCACCCCTTGAGTACGCCACCGCGCGCCGCGTGGGAAGGCAGGGGGGAAGCGTCGATCCGGGAGTCAGGACACTGGTCTGTCGCGGGCCCGTTCCGAGGAGCGCGGACTCCCCAGGAGGCTTCACATGTCCACCCCTGCGCACACCCGTTTTCCCTCACCCGAACGCCGGTTGCCCGCCCGGCGGCGCCGCGTCCCGCGCACCGCAGCCGCGGCCCTGTCGGCGGTCCTGCTGGCCGCGGGCTGCGGCTCCTCCGGTGACGCCTCACGGGGCCGCGAGGCAGCGTCGGCGCCGGCCGAGGGCTTCCCCGTCACCGTCGACAACTGCGGTGCGGAAACGACGTACGACAGGCCGCCGTCGCGGGTGGTCACCATCCACCAGCATCCGGCGGAGCTGATGCTCGCCCTCGGTCTGAAGGACCGCATGGTGGGCACCGCCTTCCCCGACTCCGCTCCTCTGCCCGAGCTGAGGGAGGACTACGAGTCCATCCCCGAGCTGGCGGAGAGGGAGCCCTCGTTCGAGATGGTCCTCGACGCCGAGCCGGACTTCGTCTACGGCGGCTACGGCAGCGCCTTCGCCGAGAACGAGGGCCGTTCCCGTAAGGCGTTCGCCGACGCCGGCATCAACACCCACCTCAATCGCGAGTACTGCGGGAAGAAGCGGGTGACGATGGAGGACACCTACGCCGAGATCCGCACCGTCGGCGAGATCTTCGGCGTCTCCGACCGGGCGGAGAAGCTGGTCTCCGATCTGAGGGGGCGGGTCGACGAGGCCGCCGCGGCCGTCGAGGAGGAACCCCGGGTGCCCGTCTTCGTCTACGACAGCGGCGACAAGGCCGCCCTCACCGCGGGCGGCAAGAGCCTGAGCACCGAGCTGATCCGGCTGGCCGGGGGCGAGAACGTCTTCGCCGACCTCGACGACGTCTTCGGCGACGTCTCCTGGGAGCAGGTCGTCGAGCGCAAGCCGGAGGTCATCGCCGTCTACGACTACGCCGGCGCCGGCAGCGTCGAGCGGAAGAAGGAGTTCCTGCTCTCCCGGCCCTCCCTCGCCGATGTGCCCGCCATCAGGAACGAGCGGTTCGTCGTGCTGCCGCTGACCGCCACCCTGGTCGGCATCCGCTCGGCCTACGCCGTGGAGGACCTGGCCCGCGGTCTGCACCCCGAGAACTTCCGGTGACGGCCCCGGCCGCGAGCGCGCCCGCCGACGCGGCCGTGCGGCGTCCCTCGTACGGCGGGAGGCGGGCGGACCGGGGAACCCCCGCCACCGCCCTGCTCGTCCTCGTCGCCCTGCTGGTGGTCTCGGCCACTGCCGGTCTGGCCATCGGTTCGGTGCATGTGCCGCCCGGCCAGGTGTGGGGCATCGTGACGCACGCGCTGGGAGCCGACTGGCAGGTCCCCGACTGGTCCCGGGCGCGGGAGACCATCGTGCTGGACGTGCGGGCGCCGCGCGTGCTGCTCGGTGCGGTGACCGGTGCCGGGCTCGCGGTGATCGGCACCGCGCTGCAGGCCCTGGTCCGCAATCCGCTCGCCGAGCCCTATCTGCTGGGGGTGTCCTCGGGGGCGTCCCTCGGCGCCGTCGCCGTGATCGTGTTCGGGGTGACCTGGCTGGGACCGGTGTCGCTGTCGGCCGCCGCCTTCGCGGGCGCGCTCGGCGCGCTGCTGCTCGTCTACACCACCGCCCGCACCGGCGGACGCATCACCTCCTCGCGGCTCGTCCTGTCCGGAGTGGCGATCGCGGCGGTGCTCACCGCGGTGCTGAACCTCCTGCTGCTCACCACCGACCGGGGCAACGAGGCCCGCGCGGTCCTGGCCTGGACCCTCGGCGGCCTCGGCGGTGTCGGCTGGGGCACTCTGTGGCTGCCCGGCGCGGCCATGCTCCTGGGCACCACCGTACTCGTCGTACAGGCCCGCAACCTGAACCTGCTGCTGGCCGGTGAGGAGGCGGCCACCACGATGGGGCTGGACGTGGCCCGGTTCCGCGCCCGACTGTTCGTACTGCTCTCCCTCGTCACGGGGATGCTGGTCGCGGCGGCCGGGCCGATCGGCTTCGTCGGTCTGATGATGCCGCACATCGTGCGCCTGTTCGTCGGCGGCGACCACCGCCGGGTGCTGCCGACGGCGGCCCTCGGCGGTGCGGTCTTCCTCATCTGGGCGGACATCTTCGCGCGGACGATCGCCGCGCCGACGGAGATCCCGGTCGGTGTCCTCACCGCCCTGTGCGGCGGGCCCTTCTTCCTGTGGCTGATGCGCCGGGACGCCCGGCGGGACACCGACCGGGGAGTGGCATGACCGCGACCGACCTGCACGTCGACGGCGTCACACTCACCGCGGGGGCCCGGCACCTGGTGCGGGACGTCTCCCTGACCGCCCGTCCGGGCGAGACCATCGGGCTCGTGGGGCCCAACGGCAGCGGCAAGTCCAGCCTGCTGCGCGCCGTCTACCGTGTCCTGCGCCCCGATGCCGGCCGGGTCCGCGTCGACGGTGAGGACCTCTGGTCGCTGCCGGTGCGGCGGCTGGCCCGTACCGCGGCCGCGGTGGTGCAGGAGCCAACGGCCGACTTCGACCTCGCCGTTCGCGAGGTCGTCGCCATGGGCCGCACCCCGCACAAGCGGCTGCTCGACGGCGACACTCCCGAGGACGCCTCCCTGGTCGAGTCGGCGCTCACCGCGGTGGGTGCCGGCGATCTGGCCGGCCGCCCCTTCGGCCGTCTCTCCGGCGGGGAACGCCAGCGGGTGCTCATCGCCCGCGCCCTGGCCCAGCAGCCCGCCCTGCTCGTCCTGGACGAGCCGACCAACCACCTGGACGTCCGCCACCAGCTCGAGGTCCTGGGCCTGCTGCGCCGCCTCCCGGCCACCGTGCTGGTCGCCCTGCACGACCTCAACCTGGCCGCGTACTACTGCGACCGCCTCTACGTCCTCAGGAACGGCGAGGTCAACGCCTCGGGTCCGCCCGCCGAGGTCCTCACCCCCCGGCTGCTGGCCGAGGTGTACGGGGTGGCGGGCGAGGTGGTCCTCCACCCCCGCACCGGCAGGCCCCACATCACCTTCCTGCCCGGGGAGGCCGCGCCGGGCCCGGATGAAGCCCCGGGAGCCCGGCACGGCGGCGCCGGCTGACACGGCTTCTCCCGCCCCCCTCGCACCGTCTCCCTCAGGACGCCTCCTCCCCGTCGCGTGCCGCCGCCCCGCCGGCACGGGGCGCGGGGCGCAGACGGTGGGCGACGGCCGCGATGACGGCGAGCAGCACGGCCAGTCCCACCCACACCTGTGTCTGGGTGACGTTCAGGCCGGCGCCGGCGACGCCCGGGGTGCGGCCCCCGTCACGGCCGGTCGCGGCCACCACCAGCAGGCCCACCACGACGGCCGCGCCTGCCGTCGCACTGCCGCGCGCGGGTGAAAGCACCGACGTCTCTCCGCAGGTCAGCGGCCCGCTCCGTCACCCGGACGCTCCCGCCGCGCCGCGGTGGGGGAG
>NZ_JAJFAU010000009.1:29507-60787 GCF_022614595.1 Streptomyces sp. CNQ085 | reverse complement strand
GATCACTCCGGCGCCGTCGAGCTGCGCGGCCTCCTCCAGTTCCCTGGGCACCTGGGTGAGCGCGGCGTAGAGGGTGACCACCACGAACGGGATCGCTCCCCAGACCACCACCGCACCGATGACGGGCCGGGGCACCCGCGTCCGTACGCGGTCCCGTACCCGCGCGCCGTGCGCACGGCGTACACCAGACAGACGACGGCCCCCGCCGTCAGGGCGAGCACCACGGGATTGACGAACGGCGGCACGATGTCGACCTCCGTACCGTCCTCCCAGCGGCAGACCGTGGACAGTGGGAACACGTCCTGCGAGATCGAGTCCGGGCGTGCGGTCGGCGGCTTGCCCGCATCCGCGGCGCGGACCTTGCCCGCCCCCTCGTGAATCCGGAGAACGCGCCCCCGCAACACAGCAGGGCCGCGCAGTGGCAGGGCGCGGCCCCAAGCGCCCGCTGTCAGGTCCTGTACAGCCGGACGGGGTGGTGGTCCGGGGCCGCGCCCGGGCCCAGCGCGCCCAGGCGCCCCACCGCCTCCCGCAGCACCTCCTCGCGTTTGCAGAACGCGAAGCGGACGAAGTGCGCGCCCTGCTCCGCGTGGTCGTGGAAGACCGCGTTGGGCACGGCGACGACGCCGCAGCGCCCGGGCAGGGCGCGGCAGAAGGCCACACCGTCGTTCTCGCCCAGGGGGCGGATGTCGGTGGTGACGAAGTACGTGCCGGCGGGGCGGAAGACCTTGAAGCCCGCCCGGGCCAGGCCGTCCGTGAGCAGGTCCCGCTTGGCGCGCAGGTCCTCGCGCAGCCCGGTGTAGTACGGGTCCGGCAGGGCGAGCGCCTCGGCGATCGCGTACTGGAAGGGGCCCGCGCTGACGTACGTCAGGTACTGCTTGGCCGAGCGCACCGCCGAGACCAGCGCCGGTGTGCCCGTCACCCAGCCGACCTTCCAGCCGGTGAAGGAGAAGGTCTTGCCGGCGGAGGAGACGGAGACGGTGCGCTCGCGCATCCCCGGCAGAGAGGCGATGGGGATGTGCTCGCCGTCGAAGACCAGGTGCTCGTAGACCTCGTCGGTGACCACCAGCAGATCCCGCTCCACCGCCAGAGCGGCGATCGCCGTCAGCTCCTCGCGGGTGAGGACGGTGCCGGTGGGGTTGTGCGGGGTGTTCAGCAGGATCAGCCGGGTACGGCCGGTGACGGCGTCGCGCAGCTCGTCCAGGTCCAGGCGGTACGCCGGTCCGGGTCCCGACGAGGGCCGCAGGGTGACGGGGACGCGGGTGCCGCCGGCCATGGCGACGCAGGCCGCGTAGGAGTCGTAGTACGGCTCCAGCGCGATCACCTCGTCGCCCGGCTCCAGCAGGGCCAGCAGGGCGGCGGCGATCGCCTCGGTGGCCCCGGCGGTGACCAGGACCTCGGTGTCGGGGTCGTACTCCAGGCCGTAAAAGCGCCGCTGGTGGCCGGCGATCGCGGTGCGCAGCTCGGGAACGCCGGGGCCGGGCGGGTACTGGTTGCCTCGGCCCTCGCGCAGGGCGCGGACGGCGGCCTCGCGGACCTGTTCGGGCCCGTCGGTGTCGGGAAAGCCCTGGCCCAGGTTGATCGATCCGGTCCGGACGGCCAGCGCCGACATCTCGGCGAAGACCGTCGTGCCGAACCCGGCCAGGCGGCGGTTGAGTAGTGGTCGTCCGGTGGAGGTCATGGCGGTCATCCTCCGCCCGGCACCCGGCTTCCTCAACTCCTTCCGCCCGTGCTTTGCCGCGGAGGTGGTGACGGCGGCTCAGGTCGGGGCGCGGGAGAGGGGTGTCGTGGTGGGGTGGTTGGCCGGCGGTCTCGCCGTTCTCATGGTGCTGCTGGTCCTGGCGTCGGTCGTTCCGGCCCTGCTGAGCGGGCGCCGGGCGGCCGGGCGCCGCCAGGGCGGTTCGTCCGGCGGCGGTGACACCGGCTGGTGGGGGGACGGCGGTTCGGACGGGGGCTCGGGTGACTCGGGCGGCGGAGGCGGCGGAGGGGGCGGGGACTGAGCGGCCCGAAGCCCTGGACTTCCTCAACTCGGCACTGACGCGGGCGGCCCGGGGGGATCGTGACCTCGGACCCGCACGGGGGATGTACGGGCACGGGGGACACGAGGGGGACGCCGTGACGGCTTCCGTCATCATCTGCCTGGTCCTGGTCCTGGTCCTGGTCCTGGTCCTGGTCCTGGTCCTGGTCCTGGCCCTGGTCCTGGCCCTGGCCGCGGTGGCGGTCGGCAAGGTCACGGGAGGGAGCCGCAGCACCCGGCGGAGCACCGGCGGACGGGAGCCGGGGGCGTGGCTCGGCGCCGTCGGCAGTTCGCACGGTGGTGGGTGCGGTGGTGGAGGCGGTTGACGCTATTCACCCGTACGGCGGTTGCAGTTCGGTGGGGAGAACATCTGACCTGCTAAGCCCCCGCTGGTATGGGAAACAGGCGAAGGTGAGTAAAAAGCCTGTAGGAGACGCACATTCCGTGATTCCGTGACTGATGTACCCGGACTTCACGTGGGCGCGAGCCGGCGGCAGGCAGCATCCCTGTCCCTCTTCGGGGCCATGTTCCAGGGGGCTGAGCCGGCCCGCCCTCGCTTGCGTTGCGGAGCCGACCCATGCTCACCGATCTCAAGACCTCGTACACCGACACCCGCGCCGGTGACCTTGCCTGGGCGCTCGGGCGCGACCCCATGCCCGCCCTGGCGAAGCTGGACATCGAGTTCCATGGAACGACGGTCCAGCTGAGACTGCTCGGCGCTTCACACCAGGTGCTGCTCGCGGACGAGGGCGGCATCTTCTGCTCGGAGACCGTGGCGTGCATCCCCGGCAGCAGGACACCGCTGCCGCTGGGGGTGTCGAAACGGACGGACGACTGGGAGTACGCCTTCGCGGCACGTGTCGAGACGCTCTCGGGCGGTTCCTTCACGGGCCGGGCGCAGGAGTTGCTCGCACTCGTCGCGGACCACCCGCACGGGCTGGCCGGTATCTTCCCCGGCAGTCCGAACGCCTTCACCGCACTGCTGGTCCACCGTCGCGGCGACCAGACGCACTGGCGTACCTGGCACGCCTACCCGCAGGAGCGGCGGCTCGTGGTGACCCACACCAGAGTGGGGGTGCGCGTCAGGGAGCCGGAACGGGCGGGTGTGTGAGCCCGGTCCGGCCCGTACGGAGCGCGCACGGGGGTGTGCCATGCGCGCCCCCTACGGTGTGTCATGCGCCCTCGCCGTGCCGGGCGCGGGCGCCGCGCGCGGGGGCGGGAGTGTCGGTACGTACATCCGTGCGAGTCATTGCACCTGTGTGGGTGACAGGACTCGCGGGAAACGTCCCGTAGCGTTCCCGACATGATCGAAACGTCCGCTTCCGTACCGGCGGGAGCGCCGGGGCCCGCGCCGCCGGAGGAGGAGCCGCCGCTGGCCCCGACCCAGTCCATGCCGCAGGCGCCGATCCATGAGCCGGTGCGGCTGCCCGTACCGGCCGGGGTCGGACGGTTCCTCGTCCTCGCCGCGGTCTTCGTCTGCGCCGCCTGCGGTCTCGTCTACGAGCTCGAACTCGTCGCCCTCGGCTCCTATCTGGCGGGCGACTCCGTCACGCACACCTCCGTCGTGCTGTCGGTGATGGTCTTCGCCATGGGCCTGGGCTCGCTGCTCGCCAAACGGCTGCGCACCCGCGCCGCGGCCGGGTTCGGCATCGTCGAGGCACTGCTGGCACTGGTCGGTGGAGGCTCGGCGATGGCGCTGTACGCCTACTTCGCCTGGGTCGGCGGCTCGATGACGGTGATTATCGGCTTCTCGCTGGTCATCGGGGTGCTCATCGGCGCCGAGATGCCACTGCTGATGACCCTCATCCAGCGGATCCGGGCGCAGGACGCGGGCGGAGCGGTCGCCGACCTGTTCGCCGCGGACTACGTGGGCGCCCTCGTCGGCGGCCTCGCCTTCCCCTTTCTGCTCCTTCCGCTGACGGGCGGGCTCCCGGGGGCCCTGGCGGTCGGGACGGTGAACGCCGTCGCGGGCGGCGTCCTGGTGCTGTGGCTGTTCCGCGGCGACCTGTCACCCCGCTCGCGCCGGGTCCTGCTGACCGTCAACGCACTGGTGGTGGCGCTGCTGATCACCGGTGTCGCCGTCGTCGACTCCTTCGAGAAGGCCGCGCGCCGGGCGGTGTACGGCGGCGAGGTGCGGACGGTGCGGAACACCGCCGTCCAGGAGATCGTCCTCACCGAGGGTGTCCGGCACGCCGGCGGGAGCGAGCCGGCCGGTTTCGGGATATTCCTCGACGGCCGGCTGCGGGTGTGCGACGGGGACGAGCGGCGCTACCACGAGGCGCTGGTCCACCCCGTGCTGGCGGCCGGCCCGCGCGGCAGGGTGCTGGTCCTGGGCGGCGGCGACGGACTGGCCCTGCGCGAGGTGCTGCGTCACCGGAGGGTGGAGTCGGCGACGGTGGTGGAGCTCGACCCCGGCGTCGTGGAACTGGCCCGCGACGATCAGGTGCTCGGCCGCCTCAACCGCCGCTCGCTGGACGATCCGCGGGTGCGGGTGGAGACGGGGGACGCCTTCGAGTGGCTGCGCTCCTGGCCGGACTCCGGCCGGCCGCCGTACGACGTGATCGTCTCCGATCTGCCCGACCCCGGCATCTCGGACAGCTCCCGGCTGTACTCGCAGGAGTTCTTCGGTCTGGCCGCGCGGGCGCTGTCGGAGCGGGGGCGGCTGGCGGTGCACGCGGGGCCGGCCGGGGAACGCCCCCGCACGTACTGGACGGTGGAGACCACACTGCGGGCCGTGGGTCTGCGCACCGCCCCCTACGTGGTGGACGGGCGGCTGTCCGGCCTCGCCGCCGGCCTGGACCGCTCGCGGCGGCGCGGCGGTGTGGCCCCGGGCGGTCGGTCCGGGGACTGGGGCTTCGTGCTGGCGGCACACGGCGCCCCGCCGCCGCTCGCCCTCGGACCGGGCGGTCCGGCCCCGCGCGCCTTCGAGGAGGCGGATCTGCGCCGCGCCACGGCTCGTGCGGAGCAGAATCGTATCGTCGGTCTGCGGCCCTCCACCCTGACGCGTCCCCGCTACCAGGACTGAGGCGGGACCGGGGCGGGTTGGGGAGAAGGCCGGACGCGCGGGCGCGGCGGCAGAGGGGCGCGGCGTGCCGATGTGCGTACGGAGCGGGCACTGGCGGGGGAGGTACTGGGTAGGCTCCGCCCCATGGAGCATGAGGTGTACGTTCCGTTCACTGCCGCGGCCGTGCGGGCGGCGCTCGCCGAGCCGGAGCGCGTCGTGCGCTGTGTGCCGGGGCTCCAGCCCGAGGCCCTGGAATCCGGAACCCCGGAGGCCGAAACCTCACAGATGTCCGGCCCCGGGGACGGCGCGGTCGTCCGGGGGCGGCTGCGGGTGCGGATCGGCGGCTCCAGCATCACGTACCGCGGCAGCCTGCGCCTGACGTGCGACGGGGACGGTGCCTGCACGGTCCGTGGCGAGGGCGCCGAGGCCCGGGGCGACGGCTCGGTGGAGCTGGATCTGGCGATCGTGCCGCGCCCGGCCGACGACGGCGAGGGCACCGTGCTGGTCTGCACCGGGGAGCTGCGCGGCGGGGGTCGGATCACGGGCTTCGAGGAGAAGCAGCGGTACGCCGCCGGTCGTCGGCTGCTGGACCGTTTCGGCGGTGAACTGGCCGCCGGCATGGCGGCCGATCCGGTCTTCCCGGTGGACGCCGCCGGTACCGTCGCCACGCCCGGCGGGATCGGCGAGCCCGATGACAACGAGCCCGTGATCCCGGGCATCCCCGCGCCCGAGACGCCTGATTCGGCGGACGCCAGGAACAGCGGAAGCGGCAGGAACGGCGGGGGCGCCGGAGACACCGAGGGAGCGGGGGAACCAGAGGAGCCCGGTGCCCCGGACGCTCCGGACGAAGGGAACCGGACCCGGGGGGTTTTCGACACCGAGGTTCCGCCGTCCTCGCCCGGCCCGTCGAGCGAGGACGGCTTCGGTGACGCGTCGCTCGGTGATGAGGTGCTCGACGGCGGCCTGGGTGACGACCTCGTCGACGAACTGGACGAGGAGTCGCGGTCCGCCGCCGAGGCGGCCCACGCCCGCCGGACGATGATCGGACGCAGTGCCGAGGAGGTCGACCACGCCCCGCCGCGCGGCCGCTACGCTCCCGTGCCGCCGCCGGAGGAGGTCTCCCCGGCCGCGGCGGTGCTGCGCTGGGCCGCCCCGGCGGCGGCGCTGGCGGTGGCCTCGGCGGTCGTGGTGGGCCGCGTGCTGCGGCGACGGCGCTGAAGATCGCGGTTACCGCAGGCTGTCGCGGTTAAGGTCATGGATGTGACTCTCCATGACGCCCAAGACACAGACAGCGGAGTCCGTCTGCGAGCCGGTGGCACCGAGGTGACCGTCGACCCGGCGCGCGGCTGCCGGATCTCCTCCCTGCGCATCGACGGCACGGAAGTGCTGAGGCAGGGCGAGCGGTACGGCGCGTTCGTGATGGTGCCCTGGTGCGGACGGACCCGGCAGGGGCGGTTCCTCAACGGCGGCGAGCGGTACCAGCTCCCCGTGACCGCCGGGGAGCACGCCATCCACGGCACCGTGCGCGCCGTCCCCTGGCGTACCATCCGCAGCGACAGGCGGACCGCGTCCTTCCACCGCGACCTCACCGACCCCTGGCCCTGGCCGGGCCGGGTGACCCAGATGATGGAGCTGGCCGAGGACGGCGGCGGCCTCACCCTCACCCTGGGTGTGGAGACGGCCGGGGACTCCTTCCCGGCACAGGCCGGCTGGCACCCCTGGTTCCTGCGCAATCTCGGGCGGGGCGGGCAGGACGTGGAGCTGGACTTCGCCCCCGCCTGGCAGGAGGAGCGCGGTGAGGACCACATCCCCACCGGCCGCCGCACCGAGCCGCGACCGGGCCCCTGGGACGACTGCTTCGGCATGCCGGAGGGGGTGGACGTGACGCTGACCTGGCCGGGCGAGCTGGAGTTGCGAGTCACCAGCCGCGCCGAGTGGGTGGTCGTCTACGACGAGCAGCCCGAGGCGGTCTGCGTGGAGCCGCAGACCGGCCCGCCCGACGGGCTCAACTCCCATCCGCGTCTGGTCACGCCCATCGACCCGCTGGAGGTCTCCACGGTCTGGTCGTGGCGCAGGCCGGCGTAGGGCCGGGGCAGGACCGGCGCGCGGGGCTGGCTTAGGGTCATCGGCATGAGCGACGCGCGCGAGAAGCTTCTGCAGCAGATCAAGGACAAGGCCGTGGTCCACGGCAGGGTGACCCTCTCCTCCGGCAAGGAGGCCGACTACTACGTCGACCTCCGCCGGATCACCCTGGACGCCGAGGCGGCTCCGCTGGTCGGGCAGGTGCTGCTCGATCTGACCGCCGACATCGAGTACGACGCGGTGGGCGGCCTGACCCTCGGCGCCGACCCGGTGGCCACCGCGATGCTGCACGCCGCGGCCGCACGCGGCCGGAAGCTGGACGCGTTCGTCGTCCGCAAGGCAGGCAAGGCCCATGGCCTCCAGCGCCGGATCGAGGGACCGGACGTGGCGGGCCGCCGGGTGCTGGCGGTCGAGGACACCTCCACCACGGGCGGCTCGGTCCTCACGGCGGTCGAGGCGCTGCGGGAGGCCGGTGCGGAGGTCGTGGGCGTGGCGGTCATCGTCGAGCGCGGCGCTGCCCCGGCGATCGGGGAGGCGGGGCTGCCGTACCACCAGGCGTACGGGCTGGAGGACCTGGACCTGTCCTGACCCTGCTTCGCCCGCCGCCCGCCGCCCGCCGCCCGCCGCCCGCCGCCCGAACCGGCCCGGCTCCGGCGGCGGCTCCGGCCTTGCGTAAACCTCGCAGAGTGACCGGAGGGATCCGTGAGGGTCACCGTTTCACGTGAAACGGTGACCTTCTGTGGCCCGGTCGGCGGTGCGGGGCGTCTCCCGGGTCCCCGTCCCGCCCCCCGGACGCGGAGGTGGAGCAATCTCACACGTCTGGGAGGATGGGGACGACGATGACGTCGATCCGTTGACCACACCAGAGCCGTAGAGCTTCGCACACCATCAAGGAGCGGACAGATGCCCATCGCAACCCCCGAGGTCTACAACGAGATGCTCGACAGGGCGAAGGCAGGCAGGTTCGCCTACCCCGCCATCAACGTGACCTCGACGCAGACGCTGCACGCCGCGCTGCGCGGTTTCGCCGAGGCGGAGAGCGACGGCATCATCCAGATCTCCACTGGTGGCGCAGAGTTCCTGGGCGGCCAGTACAACAAGGACATGGTGACCGGTGCGGTCGCACTGGCCGAGTTCGCGCACATCGTCGCCGAGAAGTACCCGGTCAACATCGCGCTGCACACCGACCACTGCCCCAAGGGCAAGCTGGACGGATACGTACGCCCGCTGCTGGAACTCTCCCGCAAGCGCGTCGAGGCGGGAATGAGCCCGCTGTTCCAGTCCCACATGTGGGACGGCTCGGCCGAGACCCTGGCCGACAACCTGGAGATCGCCCAGGAACTGCTGGCCGTCGCTGCTGCCGCGAAGATCATCCTCGAGGTCGAGATCACCCCGACCGGCGGCGAGGAGGACGGGGTCAGCCACGAGATCAACGACGAGCTGTACACCACGGTCGATGACGCCATCCGCACCGCCGAGGCCCTGGGCCTGGGTGAGAAGGGCCGCTACCTGCTGGCAGCCTCCTTCGGTAACGTCCACGGCGTCTACAAGCCGGGCAACGTCGTGCTCCGCCCCGAACTGCTGAAGGACCTCCAGGAGGGCGTGGCCGCCAGGTTCGGCAAGCAGAGCCCGTTCGACTTCGTTTTCCACGGCGGCTCCGGCTCCACCGAGCAGGAGATCGCCACCGCGCTGGACAACGGCGTGGTGAAGATGAACCTCGACACCGACACCCAGTACGCGTTCACCCGTCCCATCGCGGACCACATGTTCCGCAACTACGACGGTGTGCTGAAGGTGGACGGTGAGGTCGGCGACAAGAAGACCTACGACCCGCGCAGCTGGGGCAAGTCAGCCGAGAGGAGCATGGCCGAGCGCGTCGCCAAGGCGTGCGCCGACCTGCGCTCCACCGGCACCCGCATGAAGTAGCACCCGCACCCCGTACCTCCCCTGCCCGGCCGCCCAGGCCCGGGCGGTGACGCGGACGGACGTGAGCCCGGTATCCGGCACCCGTCGCCGGATACCGGGCTCGCCGCATACGGCTCCCCGCCCCTCCGCACGCCGCTCTCCGCACACCGGCGGCGAGCGTGCAGACTGGGGCCATGGCCATTCACGAGAACCTGCTCGGGGGACCGCCCCCGACCCACCTTCCCGACGATCCCGAGCCGCGCGAGCTGCTCGCCTCGGGCACCTCGCCCGCCGAGGTCGCGGCGAAGCACCCGACCTCCTCCCTGGCCTGGGCGCAGCTCGCGGACGACGCCTTCACGGCCGGACGCACGGTCGAGTCGTACGCGTACGCCCGCACCGGCTACCACCGCGGCCTGGACTCCCTGCGCCGCAGCGGCTGGAAGGGGCACGGCCCGATCCCGTTCGAGCACGAGCCGAACCGCGGTTTCCTGCGCGCCCTGCATGCCCTCGCCCGCGCCGCCCAGGCCATCGGCGAGCAGGAGGAGTACGAGCGCTGCACCACCTTCCTGAAGGAGAGTTCGCCCACCGCGGCGGCGACGCTTTCCTGACGGCTCTCCCGACCGGCCCTTGCCGTCGCCGGGCCCCGAACCGATGATCTGCGGAGAAGGCCCGGCGACCCCGGGCGAGCGCGCGAGGAGAGCAGAGAAACAGCCATGCCACCAGAGCAACCAGAGCAGCCGGAGACCTCACAGCAGGCCGGAGCACAGTCCGGGGCGGGGACCGGCGCCGGAGCCGGAGCCGAGAACGGTTCGGAGAACCCGAACCTCGATTTCGCGGGCACCACCCCCTACGAGGACTACGTCAAGGCGGACGTCCTCACCCACCTCCAGCACCCCCTCTCCGAGGACCCCGGAGAGATGTCCTTCCTGGTGACCACACAGGTGATGGAGCTGTGGTTCACCGTCATCGTCCACGAGTGGACGGTCGCCTCCCAGGCACTGCGCGCGGACGACCCGCGCACCGCGCGGGAGGCGCTCAAGCGCTCGGTGTACGAGATGCTCTCGCTCAACGCCTCCTGGGAGCCACTGGCCCACCTCACACCGGCGCAGTTCAACGCCTACCGCGGAGCCCTCGGCGAGGGTTCCGGCTTCCAGTCCGCGATGTACCGGCGCATGGAGTTCATGCTCGGGGAGAAGTCGGCGTCCATGCTCGTCCCGCACCGCGGTGCGCCGCGCGTCCACGACGAGCTGGAGAAGGCCCTGCATGAGCCGAGCCTGTACGACGAGGTGCTGCGCCATCTCGCCCGCCGCGGCGAGGACATCCCCGAGGAGGTCACTGGCCGGGACGTCTCGCAGCGGTACGAGCCGCACCCGGCGGTCGAGCGGGTCTGGGCGCGGATCTACTCCGGCGACCCCGGCAGCGAGCCACTGCGCCTGGGCGAGGCGCTGACCGAGGTGGCCGAGCAGGTCTGGCGCTGGCGCAACGACCATCTGGTGGCCACCCGCCGTGCGATGGGTTCCAAGCAGGGCACCGGCGGCTCCGCGGGTGTCGCCTGGCTGGAGAAGCGCGCCCGCAAGAACGTCTTCCCCGAGCTCTGGACGGCCCGCAGTTATGTCTGACGCAACCGAGAACGTCCCTGGGAACGCCGTGGGAAACGCCGCCCTGCGCGAGGAGGCGGCCAGGCTCGACGCCGCCGACGCCCTGGCCGGCCGGCGCGACGCCTTCGTTCTGGAGGACGAGAGGGGCGAGCGAGTCGTCTACCTCGACGGCAACTCCCTGGGCGCGCTGCCCCGCTCGGTGCCGGCCCGCGTCGCCGACGTGGTGGAGCGCGAGTGGGGGCGGCTGCGGATCCGCTCCTGGACCGAGTCCGGCTGGTGGACCGCGCCCGAGCGGGTCGGCGACCTGATCTCCCCGATCGTCGGCGCCGCGCCCGGCCAGATCGTGGCGGGCGACTCCACCAGCGTCAACGTTCTCAAGGCTGTGGTCGCCGCGATCCGGATGGCCCGCGAGGACAACCCGGCCCGCACCGACCTCCTGGTGGACGCCACCACCTTCCCCACCGACGGCTACATCGCCGCCTCCGCCGCCCGGCTGACCGGCGCCGCGGTCCGCGCGATCCCGGCCGGGGGCATCCTCGGCTCGGTGGGCCCGCGCACCGCCGCCGTGCTGGTCAACCACGTCGACTACCGCACCGGCGAGCTCCACGACCTGCCCGGCGTCACCGCCGCCGCCCGCGAGGCGGGGGCGTACACGGTGTGGGACCTGTGCCACAGCGCCGGCGCCCTCCCGGTCGGACTGGACGAACACGGCGTGGACCTGGCCGTCGGCTGCACCTACAAGTACCTCAACGGCGGGCCCGGCGCCCCGGCGTACCTCTACGTCCGCAGCGGTCTCCAGCCGCGCTTCGACTCCCCGCTGCCCGGCTGGAACTCGCACGCCGACCCGTTCGGCATGAGCCACGAGTACGAGCCCGCCGACGGCGCGCCGCGCGGCCGGGTCGGGACGCCGGACATCCTGTCCATGCTGGCGCTGGAGGAGGCGCTGAAGGTCTGGGACGGGGTGGATGTGGCGGCCGTGCGTGCCAAGAGCCTGGCCCTGACGGACTTCTTCCTGCGCTGTGCGGAGGCGTACGTGCCCGAGGGGCGTGTGGAGTCGGTGACCCCGGCCGAGCACGCCCGGCGCGGCAGCCAGATCGCGCTGCGCTGCGCGGACGCCGAGGCGGTGATGGCGGAGCTGGTCGCGCGCGGCGTGGTGGGCGACTTCCGCCGCCCGGACGTGCTGCGCTTCGGCTTCACCCCGCTGTACACGTCCTTCGCCGACGCCGAGCTGGCCGCCCGCGTCCTCGGCGGGGTGCTGGCGAAGCACGATGCCTGAGACGGCGTCCGTGTGCGAGGCGGAGGAGGCGGCGCTGCTGGGCCTGGCCCCGGTGGCGCCGTCCGCCACCGAGCGCTACGGCACCCACCCCTCGCAGGTGATCGACCTGTACGGCCCGTCCGGCGGGCCCCTGGTGGCCGTTCTGCACGGCGGTTTCTGGCGGGAGGCGTACGACCGCGTCCACCTGTCCCCGCTTGCCGCCGCGCTGGCCGGCGGGTACGGGCTGCGGGTGGCGCTGGTGGAGTACCGGCGCGTCGGCGGGGGCGGCGGCCGGCCGGGTACCTTCGAGGACATCCGTGCCGCCCTGGACCACCTGCGTGGAGTGGGGGAGCCGCGGGCGCTGGCCGGGCACTCGGCGGGCGGCCACCTCGCGCTGTGGGCGGCCTCCCGGGGCCTGGCGCGGTGCCCGGTGGTGGCAGCGGCCCCGGTGGCCGACCTCGCCCGCGCCCACGAACTGGGTCTGAGCGGCGGCGCGGTGGCCGAGCTGCTGGGCGGCGAGGAGCACCTCGCCGCCCGGCTGCCCGAGGCCGACCCGGCACTGCTGCCGCCGCCGGACCCGGGGGCGGCCCCCGTGGTGCTGCTGCACGGCGCAGAGGACGCGGACGTGCCTGTCGAGCTGTCCCGCCGCTACGCCGCCGGCCGTTCCGCCGTCCGGCTCGTCGAACTGCCCGGCACCGGCCACTACGCGCCCGTCACTCCGGGCACGGCGGCCTTCGCGCTGCTGGCGGAGGAACTGGCGCGGTACGCCGGACGGGCGCCCGGCAACCGGGCGTGCGGTACCTGAGACGGACCCGGAAGGATGGGACCGCGGGCGGACGACCGGGACGCCCGCGGTCCCTGGGGGCGTCACCGTGACCGACACGACGAGGACGGCGGCGAAGACCGCCGGCGGCTCCCGGCGGCCCACCGAGCCGCGGACGGCCCGTGACGCCCTGTACGACCCGCGCGTGGAACTGCTGGCCGGAGCCTTCGCGTTCCGGCTGCTGCCCCCGCCGCCCTGCGCGGTCCGGCCCGCCGACTGCCGCGTCTGGCCCTGGCGGGGGCGGCGGTCCCCTTCGCCATGACGGTGGTCTCGGGGACCGTCCCCCGGAGGCTGACGTGTCCGGGGCCGCTCCGGCCCCGGCGGCGGGGAGCCGGTCACGGATCGGTTGCCGTCGTCACCGTCGTGCGTCCGCACCTCTATCCTCGACGGACGAGGTGAACGGGGAGGAGCCGCGCGCGATGGAACCACTGGGGGACGGTGACCCGCGCTGGATCGGCGCGTACAGGTTGCTGGGCAGACTGGGCGCGGGCGGTATGGGCCGGGTCTACCTGGCACGTTCCGAACGCGGCCGTACGGTCGCGGTGAAGGTCGTCCAGGAGGAGCTGGCCCGCCAGTCCTCCTTCCGCGAACGCTTCGCCAAGGAGGTCAACGCCGCACGGCGGGTCGGCGGCCAGTGGACGGCTCCGGTACTGGACGCCGACACCGAGGCGGCGACCCCCTGGGTGGCCACCGGCTACATCGCCGGGCCGTCGCTGCAGGAGGTGGTGGACGAGGACTACGGTCCGCTGCCCGAGCAGTCGGTGTACGTGCTGGCCGCCGGGCTGATCGAGGCGTTGCGCGCGATCCACGGCGCGGGGCTGGTGCACCGCGACCTGAAACCGTCGAACGTGCTGGTCACCATTGACGGGCCGAAGGTGATCGACTTCGGCATCGCCCGCGCCCTGGACTCGGTGACCGGGAGCGGGCTGACCCAGACCGGCGTCGTCATCGGCTCGCCGGGCTTCATGTCGCCCGAGCAGGTACGCGGCGAGCGGGTCACCCCGGCCGGTGACGTGTTCTGCCTCGGCGCGGTGCTCGCCTACGCGGCGACCGGGCGGATGCCGTTCGGCACGGCCGACAGCGGCTTCCACGCCCTGCTGTTCCGCATCGCCGAGGAGGAGCCCGATCTGACCGGGATTCCCAAACCGCTGCGCGAGCTGATGGCGGACTGCCTGGTCAAGGATCCGGCCGGCCGGCCCGCGCTCGACGCCCTGGCCGGCCGCGTGGTGGCCCGCACGCCGTCCGGCGGGACCTGGCTGCCGGGCGAGGTGCTGGCCCAGCTCGGCCGCCACGCGGTGCGGCTGCTGGACAGCGAGGACCCGGACGCGGCGGCGAGCGCCCTCGCACCGCCCGGGCGTGCGTCCTCGGTGTCCTCGGGGCCGCCCGCGCCACCCGTCGCACCGGGCAGGCAGGTGCCGCACATGGGGCTCACGCCGGGAGCCGTGCCGGGCACCGCCCAGGGGTACGCGACGCCCGTCCCGCCGGCCGTGCCGCCCCGGCCCATGTACCCGTCGGGCCCGGCCGGCCCGCCGCAGGCGCCCCGGCAGTGGCACTCCACGCCCCCGCCCCCGGTCACCGCCTCCTACCCGGCGTCCGGTGGCGTGCGCCCCGGTGCCGCGCGCTCGGCGCGCACGCTGTCCCTCGTGCTGAGTGCCGGACTGAGCGCACTGCTGCTGTGCACGCTGGTGCAGTTCGTGCTGGACATCCAGGTCTACGGGGAGCTGGACGATCTCCACGAGGGGAGCCACCTGGCGTACGCGGCCCTCGACTACGGCTCGCTGCGGAGCACCACCGAGGCGATGGCGGGCCTCTCCGCGCTGTTCCAGCTGCCGGTGGTCGTGCTGTGGCTGGTGTGGTTCTGGCGGATCCGGGCCAACGCGGAGGCGTTCGCCCCCGGGCAGATCCGCTACCACCAGGGGTGGGCGATCGGCTCCTGGCTGGTGCCGGTGGTCTGGTTCTTCATGCCCAAGCAGATCATCAACGACATCTGCGACCACAGCGACCTCACCTCGTCCCGGACCACCTGGTACGGACCGTGCCGGAGCAGCAACCGCGGCCTGCTCAACGGCTGGTGGACGATGTGGCTGATCAGCATGATCATCGGATTCGTCAACTACGAGCCGTGGTACGACGCCGGGACCGTCGGCCAGGCACAGGGCAGCGCGGCCCTCATGGTCCTCGCCGACTTCCTGGCCGTGCCCACCACGGTGCTGGCGATCCTGGTCGTCCTGCGGCTGACCTCACTCCAGGAGGACCGGGTCAAGGCCGCCCGCTGACCCGCTCGTCACCGACCCGCTCGTCACTCCGCCGCCCGTCGGCTGCGCCGTCCACCGGTCCGGCGCAGTCGGCGTGCCGCGGACAGGGCCCCGGCGCGGTGGCGCAGGAGCACCGCGCCGGCCGCCAGCCCCGCCAGGGCGGCCGCACCGCCGAAGACCGCGGCCGCGGACGATTGGGCACCGGGTTCCGCCGTGACGCCGGTGTGCGTGAAAGAGGCGGACAGCAGTTCCCCGGTGCCGCAGACCGCGACCACGGGGTAGCTGCCGCCGACGGCCAGCCCGTCCCGCAGGGCGGCGGTGGCGTGTCTCTCCCGGGCGGGACGGCCGTCGGCGCGTTCGAGTGTGACGGTCCGCTCGAAGGCGGGCGAGGAGACCACGCCGCCCGAGCCGCCCGCCTCGCACACGGCGCGTACGCCGACGGCCCCGCTGCCGCTTCCGCCCGCGAGGGCGGGGGTGAGGACGAGTTCCTGGACGGCGCCCGGCTCACCGCCCCCTTCTCCGGCGGTGTACGCGGAGGCGGGGGCCGCCGCCAGCGCCAGGGCGGCGGCCGTACCGGTGGCCAGTGTGCGGTGTGCGCGGCGACACCGGGCAGGGGTGCGGGGACGGTGGAAGTGCATGGCGGTGGCCTCCACTGCGTTCGGATGCGCGTCGCCCCCATGCGAGCAGCGTCCCCACCGCCCCGCATCCCCGGATGGTGCGGGGGGATGACGTGCCTGCCCCGTACGGCGGAACGAGCCCCGCCCGGCCCGTCCCGTCCGGTGCCCCGCGGCGCTCGGCCGATGTCGTCCTGGGCCGACCGGTGTCAGCCGATGTCGCGGCGGCGGAACGCGGCGAGCCCCACCGCCGTCAGCGCCGCCGCGGCCAGCAGCGTCCACAGGTACGGCGCCGCGGCCGGGTCCCCGCCCGGCAGCTTGGGCAGATGCGTGAACGGCGTGAGGTTCATGACCGCCCCGGGCAGGTCGAGGGCTGGGCCGAGCCAGCCGATGACGAGCGCGCCGCCGACCAGCCCCCACGCCGCCGCGGCCGCTCCGGGCACGGCGCCCAGGAGCAGCACCGCCACCGCGGCCAGCGCCCACACCGCCGGTGCCTGCGCGAGGACCGCACCGGTCACCCGCCACACCGCGCCGGGCTCCCCGGCCGCCAGTCCGTAGCCCGCTCCCATGGCCAGACCGCAGGCGGCGAGCAGTACGGCCGAGCCGGCGAAGGCGAAGAGCAGGTGGCCTGCCGCCCAGCGCAGCCGGGGCACCGCACCGGCCAGGACCGGCTCGGCGCGCTCGGAGGTCTCCTCGCCGCGCATCCGCAGGACCGCGCCCACCGCGTAGATCGCGGTGATCATGCCGAACAGCCCGGCCATGGCGGCGAGGAAGGCGTCGGTGATGCCCGACGCGCCGCCCATCCGCTCGATGATCTCGCGGCTCTGCTCGTTGTCACCGAGCAGATCGGCCGCCCCCTCGGCCATGGCGCCGAAGATCAGCCCCGCGAGCACCAGCCCGGTGCCCCAGCCCAGCAGCGAGCCGCGCTGGAGCCGCCGGGCCAGTCCGTAGGGGCCGTTGATCCGGCCGGTGGCCGGTCCGGGCCGGGTGGCCAGGAAGCTCGCGCCGATGTCGCGCCGCCCGGCCAGCTCGTACGCGGCGGCCGTCAGCGCCGCGGCCAGGCCCAGCGACAGCAGCAGGACCCAGGGCCGCTCGTCGGCGAACGGCCGTGCGTTGCGCGCCCAGGCCAGTGGGGAGGTCCAGGCCAGGGGTGAGGAGCCGTCGGCGGTGCCGGAGTCCCCGGCGGCCCGCAGGACGAAGACCGCGCCCAGCACGGCACCGGTCAGCCCCTTGGCGAGCCGGGCGCTCTCGGTGAGCTGGGCGGCCAGGGCGGCGACCGCGGCGAAGACCAGCCCGGTGCCGCCCAGGGCGAGCCCGGTGGTCAGCGATCCGCCCGCGGGCAGCCCGGTACCGGCCAGGCCGAGGGTGACGAGGACGGCGACGGCGGCGTTCGCGATCGCCGCGGCCAGCAGGGCGGAGGTGAGCGGGGCGCGGCGGCCCACCATCGCGGCGGAGACAAGCTCCTGGCGGCCGGTCTCCTCCTCCTCGCGGGTGTGCCGCACCACGATGATCATGCTCATGATGGCGATGAGTACGCTGCCGATGGTGAGCATCTCCCAGACGGCCAGACCGCCCGGGGAACTGCTGAAGGCCGGGCCGTACACCGCGCGCATCGAGGCGTTGGCGTTCATCGAGGCGACCAGTTCGGCGCGTTCGGCGGCGGTGGGGTAGAACTGCTCGATGGCCGTGGCGTTCTGCACGGCGAGCACGGTCAGCAGCAGGACCCACACCGGGATCAGCACACGGTCGCGGCGCAGCGCGAGCCGCAGCAGCGTGCCGGTGCCGGCCAGGTCGCGGCGGGATCCGTCGCGGCGGGCGGCCGCCGCGGGCCGGGCGACAGTGGTCATGACGCCACGACCTCCTCGCCGTCGGCCGTCGCGACGGTGCCGCCGCGGTCGCCGCCGGCCGCGCCGGCCCCGTCCTCCCGGTAGTGCCGCAGGAAGAGCTCCTCCAGGGTGGGCGGGGTGCAGGTGAGGCTCCGCACGCCGGTCTCCGCGAGCCGCCGCAGCACGCCGTCCAGCTTGTCGGTGTCCACCTGGAGCCGCACCCGGTGGCCCCGGACGGACAGGTCGTGGACGCCGGGCAGGCCGGACAGCCCGTCCGGCTCGCCCGCGAGCTCCGCGCCGACGGAGGTACGGGTCAGATGCCGCAGGTCGGCGAGCGATCCGCTCTCGACGGTGACGCCGCGGCGGATGATGCTGACCCGGTCGCACAGCGCCTCGACCTCGCCGAGGATGTGGCTGGACAGCAGTACCGTCCGCCCCTGGTCGCGCTCCTCGGCGACGCAGTCCCGGAAGACGCCCTCCATCAGCGGGTCGAGCCCGGAGGTCGGTTCGTCCAGGATCAGCAGCTCCACGTCGGAGGCGAAGGCGGCGACGAGGGCGACCTTCTGCCGGTTGCCCTTGGAGTAGGTGCGGCCCTTCTTGGTGGGGTCGAGTTCGAAGCGCTCCAGCAACTCGTCGCGGCGCCGGGCGTCGAGCCCGCCGCGCAGCCGTCCGTAGAGGTCGATGACCTCTCCCCCGGAGAGGTTGCGCCACAGGGTCACGTCGCCGGGCACGTAGGCCACGCGGCGGTGGAGCCCGACGGCGTCCCGCCAGGGATCGCCTCCCAGCAGCCGGGCGGTGCCGGAGTCGGCGCGCAGCAGACCCAGCAGAACGCGGATGGTGGTGGATTTCCCCGACCCGTTGGGCCCGAGGAAGCCGTGGACCTCGCCGGTCTCGACGTGCAGGTCGAGTCCGTCGAGCGCACGGGTGCGGCCGAAGGTCTTCACGAGACCGGAGACCGAGATGGCTGCGGTTGCCTTGGTCATGTTTGCGAAGATACTTTAATTTCAGAAATTTGTGAAGGTAGTAAATGGATGAGATGGGTCAGGGGCCGGTGACCTGGAAGGATGGGGTCCGTGGTGGTGAGTGAACAGCCGAATGAGCCGAATGAGCCGAACGAGCCGAACGAGCGGACCGAGCGGGCGGAGCGGGCGGAGCGGGCCGCCGGCCCGCGCACGCGGTCCTACGGCCCCGAGGTCGCCGAGTTCGTGGAGCGCTTCGCCGCCGAGCTGACCGAGGCGGGCATGCAGCGCATGGCCTCGCGGGTCTTCGCCTGCCTGCTGACCGAGGACTCCGGCACCCTCGGCTCCGCCGAACTCTCCGAGCGCCTGCGGATCAGCCCGGCGGCCGTCTCCGGCGCCATCCGCTACCTCTCCCAGGTCCATCTGGTCACCCGCGAACGGGAACCGGGCTCGCGCCGGGAGCGCTACCGGGTGCACGCGGACATCTGGTACGAGGCGATGACCGACCGCGACGCGCTGCTCGGGCGCTGGGACGCCACCTTCGACCAGGGCCTCAAGGCCGTCGGCCCCGACACCCCGGCGGGCCGCCGCATAGCCGAGACGGCGGAGTTCTTCGACTTCATGCGGCGGGAGCTGGCCATGATGCTGGACCGCTGGCACGCCCACCGCGAGGCCGCGCACGGCGGCGGATCCACTCCCCCGTGAGGCCCCGCCCCGGGCCTCAGGCGGGCGAGGGCCGTTGGGGCGGCACGGCCGGGGGAGCGGCCGGAGAAGTGTCCGAGGGGCCGGCTGGCGGTACGGTCAGGCGCAGCGCCGAGGGGTGCGCCGTCCAGGTGCGGGTGAGGACGGGGCCGGAGACCACCGCGTCGGCGCGGTAGCGGAAGTGCGGCCCCGAGACCGTGACCGTACGGGCCCGCGCCCGCACCGGACCGTCCTGCGCCCGCCGGCGCACGACCACGTCCACCAGACCGCCGCCCGGCGTGAGCGAGACCCGCTCCACCGGGTTGTCGAGGTCGGTCAGCAGCACACCGTCGGCCTCGACGCGCAGCCGCGCCGCCCCCGGGCCGGGCGCGGGCCGGGCCAGGGTGCGCACCAGGGAGCGGCAGCGGCCCAGCGGCCCGCGCGCCGGACCGCCCGCCCCGTCGCGCGGTTCCCGGTCCCCGAGCAGTGGCGGGATGCGCAAGTCCCCCAGCACCACTCCGCCGCTGTCGTCTGTCAGCAGGTCGAAGCGCCTCTCCCGGCCTTCCAGCACCGTCCGCGCCGCCCGCACCGCGTCCAGCGGCACTCCCAGTGTCCCGGCCAGCGCCACCGACCCCGGCCGTCCCACCGGCACCACCGACAGCGCGCAGTGCGCCAGCCCGCGCTCCAGGTGCAGCAGCCGTACCGCACGCAGCAGCGCCCGGTCGTCCCCTATCACCACCGGGCGCCGGCGGCCCCGGCGGGCCAGCGCCCGCGCGGCCTCCTCGGGGCCGTCCGGCAGGCACACCTTCACTCCGGGAGAGCCCGCGGCCAGCACGTCCCTGGCGATCCGTACGGACTCGCCGTCCGTGCGGCGGGCGAGGGGGTCGACGAGCACGAGCAGCGGATGCGGAACCGGCACCTCGGTCCTTCCTTCGGTTGTCCCGGCCGCCTGCGGCCACGGGGGCGGCCGGAATCGGCGGCCGCGGACGGGAATTGGCTGTGATGGGTACGGACGGCGGGATCGGCGGGGGTGCGGCCGGGGGTCGTCGCGTTCGCCTCCCGTCGGAGGAGTCCGGTAATCTCTCGGTGCAAGAGCCCCTGTCGCTGTTGCGGCCAGGGGTTTCGTCGATTCGGGGCACCGGTCCGACGGCTCTTGTCGGCGCGTTCGGTTCACGGCCGACACGCACGTTGGACATGCCCCGGCCGGAAGGGGTGTACGCCTGTGCCCGCACTCGTGCTGCTCGGCGCTCAGTGGGGTGATGAAGGCAAGGGGAAGGCCACCGACCTGCTCGGTGGCTCGGTGGACTACGTGGTGCGCTATCAGGGCGGCAACAACGCCGGCCACACGGTCGTCGTCGGCGACCAGAAGTACGCGCTCCACCTGCTCCCCTCCGGCATCCTCTCCCCGGGCTGCGTCCCGGTGATCGGAAACGGTGTCGTGGTGGACCCGGCGGTCCTGCTCTCCGAGCTGAGCGGGCTCGAAGAGCGCGGCGTGGACACTTCCAAGCTGCTGATCAGCGGCAACGCACACCTGATCACGCCTTACCACACCACGATGGACAAGGTGACCGAGCGCTTCCTGGGCAAGCGCAAGATCGGCACCACCGGCCGCGGTATCGGCCCGACGTACGCGGACAAGATCAACCGCGTGGGCATCCGCGTCCAGGACCTCTTCGACGAGTCGATCCTGACGCAGAAGGTCGAGGCGGCCCTCGACCAGAAGAACCAGGTCCTCGCCAAGCTCTACAACCGCCGGGCCATCGCCGTGGAGCAGGTGGTCGAGGAGCTGCTCGGCTACGCGGACGCGCTGCGCGGCTACGTCCGCGACACCACTCTGCTGCTCAACGACGCGCTCGACGAGGACAAGGTCGTCCTCTTCGAGGGCGGTCAGGGCACGCTGCTGGACGTGGACCACGGCACCTACCCCTTCGTGACCTCCTCCAACCCGACCGCCGGCGGCGCCTGCACCGGGGCGGGGGTGGGCCCGACGAGGATCGACCGGGTCATCGGCATCCTCAAGGCGTACACCACGCGCGTGGGCGCCGGGCCGTTCCCGACGGAGCTGTTCGACGAGGACGGCGAGAAGCTGCGCACCATCGGCGGCGAGCGCGGCGTCACCACCGGCCGCGACCGGCGCTGCGGCTGGTTCGACGCGGTGATCGCCCGGTACGCCACCCGTGTCAACGGGCTCACCGACTTCTTCCTCACCAAGCTGGACGTGCTCACCGGCTGGGAGAGCATCCCTGTCTGCGTCGCCTACGAGATCGACGGCCGGCGGGTCGACGAGCTGCCCTACAGCCAGACCGACTTCCACCACGCCGAGCCGGTCTACGAGATGCTGCCGGGCTGGTCCGAGGACCTCTCGGGGGCCAAGGAGTTCTCCGACCTGCCGAAGAACGCGCAGTCCTACGTGAAGGCGCTGGAGGAGATGTCGGGCGCGCCGATCTCCGCCATCGGCGTCGGCCCGGGCCGGGACGAGACGATCCAGATCAACTCGTTCCTCTGACCGGGCCTCCCCGGGGCGTGCGGGGGGTGTGTTTCCGCACGCCCCGCACGCCCGCTCGCTCACCCCCGGCCGGGGCCGCCGCCCTCGTCGCCGCCGCTCCGCGCCTCCAGGCCGTCCAGCGCCTTCGACAGCCGCTCCAGCGCGTCGTACACCTCGGCGAAGGCATCCTCGCCCCCCAGCGCCTCGGTCAGCCGCGCGGCGAACTCCGCGTGACCCGGGGTGAGCCGGTCCACCGCCGCACGACCCTCCCCGGTGGGGGCGAGCAGCTTGGCCCGGCGGTGCGCGGGGTTGGGCTCGTACACCGCCAGGCCGCGTTCCACCAGCAGGTCCGCCACACGCTGCACGCTCTGCCGGGTGACGCCCATGGCGCGGGCTACGCCCGCCACCGGCAGCGGCTCGCGCAGTACCGCGCCGAGCACTTGCCACCAGGCGGCGGTCAGCCCGGCTGGCCGGGCCAGCCGCTCGGCGGCGGACAGGAACCGCCCGTTCAGCCGGAAGACCGCCAGCGCCGTCCCCGACAGCAGCCCGGGGGCGCTCACGCCGCCCCGCTCGCGCCCTCGTGGGCCGCCAGCACCCCGTGGGCGCTCGCGTCGGAGTGGCGGAACAGCCGGAACCAGGCGTCCAGCACCTCGGGCGGGTACACTTCCAGCCGGGCCAGGATCTCGCGGGCGAACGCCACCGGCTCGGTGGGCCCGGCGGTGATCAGGTCCCCGTCGGCGCAGGCGTCCGTCTCGCGGTAGTGGCCGCCGCCCCGGTAGCCGGTGGCGGCCAGCACCTCGGCGGCGGCGCCGGTGTGGGGGCGGTCGTCGAGCAGCCCCTCCTTCGCCAGCCCGGTCACGGCCCCGCAGATGGCGGCGACGGGCACTTCGGCGTCCAGGAAGGCGCGGGCCGCCGCGGCGAAGGGCGGAATCACCGTCTCCCAGGCGTCCGCCCCCGGCAGGATCAGCAGCGCGCTGTCCTCGGGCCGCAGATCGGCGATCGACAGACCGGGCGACACCTGCATGCCGCCCATGCTGATCACGGGCTCGCCGCTCTCGCCCACGTACACCACATGGTGTCCGGCGCCGGTCAGGGCGGTGGCGGCGTAGGAGGCCTCCCAGTCGGCGAAGGTGTCGTAGACGGCGACGTGCACGGTCCCGCGTTCCACGGCTCCTCCTCAGAACTGCCCACCCGGTCGTATATGACAATATACTGTCAGTTTGACTGAATGCTGTCAAAGGGCAGGCGCTACGCTGACCCCTGGAAAGGGGGGCGGGTGCGAGACGGCACCGACGCCCGGACGGCCCGAGCCGTGAGGAGGCGCCCGTGATCCAGCGCAGCACACTGCGCGCGCAGATCGCGGACGCGCTGCGCGACGAGGTGCTCGCCGGGCGGCTCCCGGCCGGCCGGGGCTTCACGGTCAAGGAGATAGCCGAGCAGTACGGCGTCTCCGCCACCCCGGTGCGCGAGGCGCTCGTCGACCTGTCCGCGCAGGGCCTGCTGGACGTGGAGCAGCACCGGGGTTTCCGCGTCCACGTCTTCACATCCGCCGACTACCGGGCCATGGTCCAGGCGCGCGCCCTGGTCGCCGAGGGCGTCTTCCGCGGATCCGCCGGACCGGACCGGCCCGCCCCCGGCGACGAGCGGCTGGCCTCGGTGCGCCGCCGTGCCGAGGCGGCCGAGCGGGCCGTGCACGCCGGGGACCTGGACGTGCTCATCGGCTACGACCTGCGCTTCTGGCGGGAGCTGGGCGAGCTGAGGGGCAATCCCTACATAACCGAGTTCCTGGACCGGCTGCGCGTGCGGTGCTGGGTCTTCGCCGTACCGCATCTGCGCGAGCGGCCCGGCCTGCGGAACGTGCTGTGGACCGGCTACCGTGAGCTGGCCGAGGCGGTCGCGCACGGGGACGACACGGCGGCCGGGCGCCTCGTCGCGGCCTGCGACGAGCTCTGCCTCGCCCTCGTCGGGAAACTGGAGTGAGCGACTACTCTGTTGCGCCCGGATTCCGTACCGCCCGCGCCCGCCGTCCACCGCCTGTCGCATTGGAGTACCCGTTGGCCTGTGACCTCTGGCTGGTGCCGCTCGTCGACGTGCTGTGCCACAGCCCCGACAATCCCTTCGCCGAGGAACTCGCGTCGTACGACAGGGCGCTGATCGCCGCCGGACAGCAGCCGATCCCCGTCCACGGCTACATGCCGGGGCTGTCGGGCGATGTGGCGCCGGTCGCCGGCTTCGACTACGACGCGCTGCACTTCCTGCGCCGCGCCCACCTCCTCCAGCTCTGCGGCCTGGAGGTCACCCCGGTCGACGCGCTCGGCGGCGACTACGAGCAGTTGCTGGAGATGTTCGCCCCGACGGCCCAGCAGTCGCACCTGGTGTGGCACTACGACCACGCCGGCGCGTACGTCCCGGTCGACTTCGCCCATCCGCTCTTCGACGACGAACTCCTCGCCGGTGGTGGCCCGCTGGGCTCCAGCCACGGACTGCTGCGCGAACTCGAGGCGGTCGCCCCGTACCTGGGCATCGACCCGGCCAACCCTCCCCCGGCCCCGGCACCCCCGGCCCGTCCCACAGAACTGGACGAACCGGCCGCCATCCCGGCGTACGACGCCGGGCCGTTCGCACGGGAGCGCCACGTCTGGCTGGGACTGCACGCCGCGGCCACCCGGAGCCTGGCGCAGGGCTCCATGATCCTCTTCGGCTGACTTCCCGGCCGGGCTCTCCGACCGCCGCTGTACCGGCCGTCGTCGGCAGCCGTCAGCGCGGCCCCTCCGGAGGTCGCTGTCGCGGCATGCTCGGCCGGACTCCCGGCGGCATCGAGAAGCGGGCCGGCTGCGCGGCGGACTGCGCCGGGCGCGTACTCCAGGCGGAGGAGGTCAGCGACTGGGTGTGCAGCGGCGCCGGACCGGAGCGGAACTCCACCATCCAGGCGGCGGTCTCGCCCCTCACCAGCTCGGTCACATCCTCCCAGAAGCGCCGCAGCACCCCCAGGCACCGCTCGGCGGCCTCACCGGCCGTGCCCTCGGTGGGCCCGAGCACCTCGCGCACGCTCTCCGAAGCCCAGTCGTACTGCAGCGTCTCCAGCCGCCGCTGGACCGCCTGCGCCGTGGCGATGCCGCGCATCCAGCCCGAGGTCAGCCCGAACCAGCGGTCGCACCCCGCGCACACGGCCGCCAGCAGCAGCGCCGGGAACGCCCACAGGGCCGCACCGCGCACCCCGCCGGCCAGCTCCAGCAGCGGCAGGCCGCCCCCGGCCGCCAGCCCGGCGGCGGTCCCCGCCCGCAGCGCCCTGGCCCACCGGCGCCTGCGCACCCGGTCGGCCAGATACCACTCCACGACCTCCAGCGCCCCGCTCTCCACCCACTGGTACAGCTCGTCCAGACGCTCGGCGGGCTCGCCCCAGTCCCCCAGCGGGAACGGCCGCCCGAGCAGATCCCCGTGCCCGCCCCGCCCCGTACCGCCGCCCGTTCCGGGGCGCATCTCCGGCTGACTCACCCGCCACTCCCAACAAAGCCCTCGCTCGGATCCACTCGCGGACGGACCTCCCTCGGACCGCTCGGTGCCCCTTCCTACCCCCAAAAGTGGGAGGTCTCTCGGCCTTCGCGGTATTTCCGCCCATACGTGCATCCCGATTGGGTATGCAGGCCCCGCTCTTCTCACCCGATGGAGTGAGAAGAGCGTTTCGGCTGCCATCTCGCGCCCCTGACCACGCACGACACCACGCACGACACCGCGCACGACACCGCGCGGGCCCCGCTGTCCGCCTGCCGGGCGGACCCGCCGGGGCCCGGGAAGGGACGGATAGGGTGCAGGGCGTGAAGGTCCTCGTCATCGGCGGCGGCGCCCGCGAACACGCCCTGTGCCGCTCCCTATCCCTCGACCCCGACGTCACCTCGCTGCACTGCGCGCCCGGCAACGCCGGAATCGCCCAGGTGGCGACCCTGCACTCCGTCGACGCGCTCGACGGCCCGGCCGTGGCCGCACTGGCCGCAGGCCTGGAGGCCGATCTCGTCGTGGTGGGGCCGGAGGCCCCGCTGGTGGCCGGGGTGGCCGACGCCGTGCGCGAGCGCGGCATCGCCGTCTTCGGCCCGTCGGCCGAGGCGGCCCGGCTGGAGGGCTCCAAGGCGTTCGCCAAGGAGGTCATGGCGGCCGCCGGGGTCCCCACGGCCCGCTCCTACGTGTGCACCACCGACGAGGAGACCGACCGTGCGCTGGACGCCTTCGGGCCTCCGTACGTCGTCAAGGACGACGGGCTGGCGGCGGGCAAGGGCGTCGTCGTCACCCCCGACCTGGAGGCCGCCCGCGCCCACGCCCGCGGCTGCGGGCGGGTGGTGGTCGAGGAGTACCTGGACGGCCCCGAGGTCTCGCTGTTCGCCGTGACCGACGGCGAGTGCGTCGTACCGCTGCGGCCCGCCCAGGACTTCAAGCGCGCCCACGACGGGGACGAGGGCCCCAACACCGGCGGCATGGGCGCCTACTCGCCGCTGCCCTGGGCCGACCCCAAGCTGGCCGACGAGGTGCTGGTCACCGTCCTGCAGCCCACCGTGGACGAGATGCGCCGCCGCGGCACCCCCTTCTCCGGGCTGCTCTACGCGGGCCTGGCCATCACCTCGCGCGGGGTGCGCGTGGTGGAGTTCAACGCGCGATTCGGCGATCCGGAGACCCAGGTCGTCCTGGCCCGTCTGAGGACCCCGCTGTCCGGGCTGCTGTACGCGGCGGCCACCGGCGCCCTGGCCGAGTTCCCGCCGCTGCTCTGGAGCGACGACGCGGCCGTCACCGTCGTCGTCGCCTCCGAGGGCTACCCCGTGTCTCCCCGTACGGGGGATGTCATCGAGGGCCTGGAGGAGGTCGCCGGGAAGGACGCCCCCACCGCCTACGTCCTCCACGCCGGTACCCGGCTGGACGAGGAGGGGCGCGTGGTCAGCGCGGGTGGCCGGGTCCTGTCCGTCACGGCCACCGGAGCCGGGCTCGCCGAGGCACGTGAGCACGCCTACCGGGCGGTGTCCCGCATCCGGCTGGCGGGTTCGCACCACCGCGGCGACATCGCCGCCGCGGCGGCCGGGGCCGGACAGGTGACCGGGGAGGCGGCCGGGCAGGTCTGAGCCGGCGCCCGGCCGGGTTTCGGCAGGGCACTCCGGCGAGGGGATTTCCGCACCCAGCTTTACCCAAAGCCATTCCATCGAGTGACCGCTTTCTCATCCGGCTGACGGCCACCCGGGCGCCGACTAGGGTTCCCGCGGACGGCTCCGGCAAGTGGCCCACCGCACATTGCGATGTCGGTCGCCGGTGCCACAGTGGGGGAGTGACGGCAGGCGCGGGGGAACGGCGAGGGGGTGAGCGGCTCATGGCGGTACCGGAGACGGGCGCGCGTTCGGCGCGCGATCACGCACTGGCGGTCCTGAGGGTGCGCGGCGCCGCGCTGGGCGCCGCGCTGCTACCCGCCGCCGCGGCGGTCGTCCTGCTGGCAGGAGGGGCCACCGGCCACCTCCGCGGCGACGGCTGGGACGCGCTGCGCTGGACGGCCGCGGCGGTCGCCGTACCGGTGATCGCCGCGGCCGCGGGCGTGGCCGCGGTGATCGCCCGGGCGCGCCCGGCGGTCAGTCCCACCGTGCAGATCGACGAGTCGGCCGCCCCCGACCTGTACCGGCTGATACGTGATCTCGCCGACCGGCTGGACGTCCCCGAGCCCTCGGCGATAGCCCTGACGCCGGACTGCGACAGCTGGCTGGAGGACCGGGCGCACACCGCCCGCGGCCGGCGTCTGCCGCGCCCCGGCGCGGGGAAGCGCGGCGCGGGCGCCCCCGTGCTCGTCGTCGGCTCCCCCTTCCTGTGGTGGATGCGGGTGGCCGAGCTGCGGGCGCTGCTCGCCCCGATCGTGGCCGGGACGGGCCCGTCCGCCCACCCGGACATCGCCGCCGCCCGGCGCTTCGTCCGCGGGCTGGACGCCGCCGCGGCGGTCGCCGTCGCGGCCCGCGGTCCGGCGCCCAGACGGCTCGCGTACGACTTCGCCGGCTGGGTCTCCCGGCTGCTGCTGCGTGCCGGGGCCTCCCACGCCGCGGAGATGGAACGCATGGTCGCGGCCGCGGCCGCGGTGCGGGCCCAGACGGTCGACTACGGCCTGCGGGTCGTCGCCCAGGAACAGGTGGGCCTGGCGTACGCCGGCTGGGACCGGCTGCTGACCAGGGTCGCGCTGCCCGCCTGGCGCACGGGGCGCTGGCCCGCCCGGCTGGACGCCGGAGTGGTCTCCGCTCTCACCGAGCTGTCCCGGCGCGACCGGCTGGCCGAGGGCTTCGCCACCCGGCTGGGCGAGCGCCCCGCCTGCGACCTGCTGGAGGAGCCCGGTGAGGTGGACCGTCAGGTCTCCCTGCTGGCCGCGCGCCTCTTCCACGGCGGTCCGGCCGAGCCCGGCCCCGACTGGGCCCCGGTGGACTGGCAGGAGTACCCGGAAGAGGTCGTGGACCGCATCTGGCGCTCCGGGGCCGCCCGCCTCTTCGCGGCGCTGCGGGCCGAGAAGACCCCGACGCTGGCCGAGCTGATCGACCGGCTGGCCGGTGTGGCGGCCCCGGATGTCCCGGCCGGTGGCGCCGACGCGCTCGCCGCCCGGATCGGGGCCGACCTCGCCCGTGAGGAGGCCGCCCGGGCCGGGGCCGCCCGCGAGGCCGGCTCGATACCCCTGCCCGTGCCCGGCGGGGACGGCGCGCTCCTCCCGCCCGGCGGCGGCTTCCCCCTACAGCCGCCGCGCTCCGGACGCGAGCTGCTGGCCGAGCACGTCACGGCCGCCGTGTGCTGCGCGGCCGTGGACACCGCCGGGGCGGCCCCCGGGCTCGACTGGCTGGACGGCCCCGCCCTGTTCGTCGACGGCGAACGCCGCGCGGACCTGGTCCGTCCCGTCCTCGCCCTCGCCGAGGACGGCGACCCCCGGC
Source organism: Streptomyces sp. CNQ085 (assembly GCF_022614595.1). Lineage (GTDB taxonomy): Bacteria > Actinomycetota > Actinomycetes > Streptomycetales > Streptomycetaceae > Streptomyces. The sequence goes on along the minus strand of NZ_JAJFAU010000009.1, from coordinate 32,363 downwards.
CGCTGCGCGACTGGCTGGCGGCCGTCGGCGTACGGCCCGACAAGCCCATCCGTCTGGTCTGAGCCGCCTGGCCCGAGCCGCCCGGGTGGGCCGGGAGCGGCCCCGGCTCCTGCCTCCCTCGCCTCTCCGTTCGAGTCCGTTCGAGACGGATTCGGCCCCCGGCCCCGGCTGTTGTGCGACAAAGGGTGACAGGACGTTCGCTTTATGTGATGTGCTGGTGCCCGGCATCGCGGGACGGGCACAGGGAGGGGAGAGGCAGGTGGGCACGGAGCAGATCCGGCGCTGGGAGTCGGGGGCTCTCGCACACGCGGTCACCGATCCGTTCGGGCAGGGACCACTGCCCTGGCTGCGGTGCGGCGAGCACTACTTCGACGACACCGGCCACGTCGTCCCCTGGTACATCGACCACAGCAGCCTGGACGGCGCACGCGCCCCCTCCACTGCGGGCGGCGGCCCGTGCGCCGCCGACGACGTGCACTGCCAGATCAAGGGCTTCACCTCCGAGAGCGCGGTCTCGCCCGGTGGGTCCATCGACTTCCGGATCACGGTCAACCCGCCCCAGCCCTTCGGTGTGGACATCTACCGCATCGGCCACTACGCCGGCGAGGGCGCCACCAAGATCACCACCAGCCCCCGGCTGTCCGGCATCGTCCAGCCGGCGCCGCTGACCGCCGACCGCACCGTCTCCTGCCACCACTGGTGGCTCTCCTGGCGGCTCCAGATCCCGGACTACTGGAGCACCGGCGCCCACGTGGCCGTGCTGACCACCGCCGACGGCCACCGCTCCCACATCCCCTTCACCGTCCGCGACGAGCGCCCCGGCGACCTGCTGCTGGTCCTCCCCGACGTCACCTGGCAGGCGTACAACCTCTTCCCCGAGGACGGCCGCACCGGCGCCAGCCTCTACCACGCCTGGGACGGTGAGGGGCGGCTGCTGGGGGAGGAGGAGGCGGCCGTGACCATCTCCTTCGACCGGCCGTACGCGGGCGCGGGCCTGCCCCTGCACGTGGGCCACGCCTACGACTTCATCCGCTGGGCCGAGCGCTACGGCTACGACCTGGCCTATGCCGACACCCGCGATCTGCACGCGGGCCGCGTCGATCCCTCCCGCTACCGCGGTCTGGTCTTCGCCGGCCACGACGAGTACTGGTCGGAGCCCATGCGCCGGGCCGTGGAGAAGGCCCGTGACGACGGCACCTCGCTGGTCTTCCTCTCGGCCAACACCATGTACTGGCAGGTCGAGCTGGGCCCCTCGCCCTCCGGAACCCCCGACCGGCTGATGATCTGCCGTAAGCGGCGCGGCCCGGGCCGCTCGCGGCGCTGGCGCGACCAGGGCGACCCCGAACAGCGGGTGCTGGGCATCCAGTACGCGGGCCAGGTGCCCCGGCCGCACCCGATGGTCGTACGGAACGCCTCCCACTGGCTGTGGGAGGCCACCGGGGCGGCGGAGGGCGAGGAACTGCCCGGTCTGGTGACGGGCGAGGCCGACCGCTACTTCCCGCGCACCGCCCTGCCCCCGCACACCGGCCGCATCCTGCTCGCCCACTCTCCCTACCGGGACGCCTCCGGCGCCCGCCGCCACCAGGAGACCTCCCTGTACGAGGCGCCCGGCGGCGCCCTGGTCTTCGCCTCGGGCACCTTCGCCTGGTCCCCGGCCCTGGACCGCCCCGGCCACACCGACTCCCGCATCCAGCGGGCCACGGCCAACCTCCTGGACCACATCTGCAAACACCCCTGAGCGCCCACGGCCCCCTCCGGCCCTTCCGGGCGGGGCCGTTCGCGCGGTACGAGCCCACCCGTCCGTCCGACCCCGGCCGGTGGGGAGGGCGGCGGTACGGGAGAATCGGAACTTCTGGACCGAGCCACAGGAGGAGCCGTGACCGGATTCGTGGAGAAGCCCGAACCCGTACAGGTGCCGGGTCTGGTGCACGTGCACACAGGCAAGGTGCGGGACCTGTACCGGAACGAGGCGGGGGATCTGGTGATGGTCGCCAGCGACCGGGTGTCCGCCTACGACTGGGTGCTGCCGACGGAGATCCCCGACAAGGGCCGCGTCCTCACCCAGCTCTCCCTGTGGTGGTTCGACCAGCTCGCCGACCTGGTACCGGGTCATGTGCTCTCCACCGAGCTGCCGCCGGGTGCCCCGGCCGACTGGGCGGGCCGCACCGTGGTCTGCCGCTCCCTGCGCATGGTCCCGGTCGAGTGCGTGGCCCGCGGCTACCTCACCGGTTCGGGCCTGGTCGAGTACCGCCAGGCCCGCACCGTCTGTGGCCTCGCCCTGCCCGAGGGCCTGGAGGACGGCTCCGAGCTGCCCGCCCCCATCTTCACCCCGGCCACCAAGGCGGAGGTCGGCGAGCACGACGAGAACGTCCCCTACGAGGAGGTCGCCCGCCGGGCCGGCGCCGAGACCGCCGCCGAGCTGCGCCAGCTCACCCTGGCCGTCTACTCCCGGGGCCGCGACATCGCCAGGGAGCGGGGCATCATCCTGGCCGACACCAAGTTCGAGTTCGGGCGGGCCGTGGAGGAGGGCGGTGAGGAACGGCTGGTGCTCGCCGACGAGGTGCTGACGCCGGACTCCTCGCGCTTCTGGCCCGTCGACGCGTGGGAGCCGGGCCGCTCCCAGCCCTCGTTCGACAAGCAGATCGTCCGCGACTGGCTGACCTCCCCGGCCGCCGGCTGGGACCGCGGCGGCGAGGTCCCCCCGCCCGAGCTGCCCGCCGAGGTTGTCGAGCGCACCCGCGCCCGCTACATCGAGGCGTACGAGCTGCTGACGGGCACCCGCTGGAGCTGACCGCGCGTGCGGCCCGTCCAGTCGGCCGGGGCACCCGGCGGCAGCTCGGTGGAGAGCACATGACC
>NZ_JAJFAU010000009.1:21066-29497 GCF_022614595.1 Streptomyces sp. CNQ085 | reverse complement strand
AGGCCCCGGTCCTGAGGGACCGGGGCCTTCCCGCCGAGCGGACGACGAGACTCGAACTCGCGACATCCACCTTGGCAAGGTGGTGCTCTACCAACTGAGCTACGTCCGCCTGCTCCGTTCGGTGCGCCCCCACTATAGCCAACCCCGCCCGCGTGCGATGCGCACGGCCGCGTGCCGGTTCTCCGCCGACAGCTTCGCGGCGGCCGACGACAGGTAGTTGCGGACCGTTCCCGGCGCCAGCGCGGCCCGCTCGGCGATCTCCGCGACCGGCGCCCCGTCCGCCGCCAGCTCCAGGAGTTCGGCCTCCCGGGCGGTCAGCGGGGAGTCCCCGGCGCTGATCGCGTCGGCGGCCAGCTCCGGATCCACATAGCGGTTGCCGGCGTGCACCGTGCGGATGATCTCGGCCAGCCGCTGCGCCGAGACCGTCTTGGGCACGAAGCCCCGCACCCCCGCGGCCAGGGCTCGCTTCAGATGTCCGGGGCGGCCGTGCCCGGTCACGATCATGGTGGCGCAGGCGGGGAGTCCGGCACGCAGCTCCGTGGCGACCGCCACACCGTCCTTGCCCGGCATCTGGAGGTCCAGCACCGCCACGTCGGGCCGGTGGGCGCGGGCCATCGCCAGCGCCTCGGGGCCGGACGCGGCCTCGGCCACCACCAGCAGGTCGTCCTCCAGCGCCAGCAGGGCGGCCAGCGCGCCCCGGATCAGATGCTCGTCGTCGGCCAGCAGTACCCGCACGCGGCGCCCGCCGCCGTCCGTGCCGCCGTCCCGCTCGTGATCGCTCACCGTTCTCCTTCCCCGCGTACGTCCCCGCGTACGTCCCCGCCGCCTTCCCGGTCCGGCCGCGTCGGGATTCGGGCCGTCAGCCGGAAGGTGCCGTCGCCGCGGCGCTCACCGGTCAGTGTGCCGCCGAGCGCGACCAGCCGTTCGCGGAGCCCGTTCAGCCCGGAGCCGCCCTCCGTGGCGGCTCCGTCCCCCGCCGCACCGTCGTTCTCCATGACCAGCTCGGCGACCGACCCGGCGGCCCGCAGCAGGATCGCGCACCGCCCGGCGTCGGCGTGCCGCAGCACGTTGGTGGTCCCCTCGCGGACCACCCAGCCCAGGGCCGACTGCACCGGTTCGGCCAGCTCCCCGCTGCCGCTGTCCTCGATCCGGCAGTCGATCCCGGCCGCCCTCAGCACCCCGCGCGCGCCGACGAGTTCGGTGTGCAGATCGGCCTCCCGGTAACCGCGCACGACCTCGCGCATCTCCCGCTGCGACTCCCGCGCGATCCGCTGCACCTCGGTCATCTGGTCCACGGCGGAGAGCGAGCCGCGCTGCGCGAGCTGCACGGCCAGTTCGCTCTTGAGGGCGATCACCGACAGGTTGCGGCCCAGCACGTCGTGCAGGTCCCGGCCGAACCGCAGCCGCTCCTCGGCCACCGCCAGCCGTGCCTGGGTCTCCCTCGCGGCCTCCAGCTCGCTGACGACCCGCATCATCCAGCCCGAGCAGCGGTAGCTGAAACCGAAGAGGACGGCGCCGAAGACGGCGGCGCCCACGTGGTACCCCACCTGGTCCGCCGGCACGTCCAGCGCCATGACGGACATCGCCGAGCCCGCGATGACCAGCGTCGTCACCAGAATGCTCCGCCGTACCGACAGGGTGAGCAGCACCGGTCCGGACAGGAACATCAGCAGCCAGGTGCTGGCTCCCACCGCCCCCGGATCCAGCACCCCGGCCCCGACCGAGGCGTGGAGGACGGCGACTCCGAGGACGGTGAGCCCGACGTACACCGCCGTCAGACCGCCCGGCCGTTCGGCCGAGCCCAGGTAGTACCGCAGTCCGGCCCGGCACAGCAGCAGATGGCACACGGAGTGCGCCGCGAACAGCACGATCAGCGGGACGGCGGCCCGGAGGGGGGCGCCGCCGCGCTGCGCCACGCACCAGAAGGCCAGCAGCACCGCCTCGGACACCGCGAAGCTGTAGAGCGTGAAGCGGGTGTACTGGTGGAAGCGGACCGGCCCGCTGGACCGCCGTATCCGGTCCACCCAGCCCAGCGCGCCTCCCTCGGCCACCACCACCGCCATGCCCGCTCCTCGCACCTCAGTTACGGGGTTCCCAGCGGAACCACCGCCGTACGGCGAACACCGAAACCAGCGCCCAGGCCACGGCGGTCCCCAGCGCCCGCAGCACCTCGCCCGGCTCACCGCCGCCGAGCCAGCCGTACCGCACCAGGTCCACCACCGGGGTCATCGGCAGCAGCCGCAGGACGTCTGCCACCTGTGCCGGCATGACCTCCAGGGGTACGAACAGCCCCGAGCCGACCAGCGAGACCATCAGCAGCGGCAGCGCGGTGATCTGCGCGCTCTCCGTCGTCCGGGTGATCACGGCCGTCGCGGCGGCCGTCAGCACCATCAGGGCGGCGCCCAGCAGCACGCCCACCACCAGCAGGTCCGGCCGCTCCGGCGGTGCCATCTCCAGCAGGGCCGCGCCCGCCGCGACCAGCACGGCGCACTGCGCCAGCGCCACGGTGACCACCGGCAGCGCCGCGCCGGCCAGGATCTCCCAGTCCCGCAGCTCCCCGGTCCGCAGCCGCTTGAGGACCAGCTCCTCGCGGCGGGAGACGTAGGCGGGGATGAGGTTCAGATAGACGACGAGGATCAGCACCATCGGGATGCCGCTGGTCATCACCAGGTCGGTGACGCTCAGCCCGGTGCCCTCCAGCGGCGCCTGCTCGACCGTGGAGCGCATGAACAGCACCATGAGCAACGGCATCAGCAGGGCGGTGAACATGGCGGTGCGGTTGCGGACGAGCAGCGTCAGCTCCGCCCGGGCCAGCGACCGCAGCCTGCCCAGGGAGGCCGCGGCCCCGCCCCCGCCGCCCGTCCTGCCCCCGGTGTCCGTCGCGCTCATCGTGCTCCCGCCTCCGCCACTCGTGCCGTGCCGTTGTCATCCGCCGCGTCCGGGCCGTCCCCGTGGGCGATCTCCAGGAACGCCTCCTCCAGGGAGGCCGAGCGGGCGTCCAGGCCCGCCAGCGCCACCCCCTCCTGCCGCGCCCACAGCAGGAGTTCGGTCAGCGACTCCTGCAGCCGGTTGGTGCGGATCTCCACTCCCCGCCCGTGCTCGGCGGCCTTCAGGGACAGCGGGAGCCGGGCGGCGGGCACCTCCTCGGGCAGGTTGAAGCGGATCCGGGACGGGCGCGAGGCGGTGACCTCGGCGGGTGTGCCGGAGACGACGATCCGCCCCGCCCGCATGATCGCCAGCCGGTCGGCCAGCTCCTCGGCCTCCTCCAGGTAGTGCGTGGTCAGCACCACGGTCGTACCGCCCTCCCGCAGCTCCCGCACCAGGCGCCAGGTCTCCCGCCGGCCCTCGGCATCCAGCCCGGTCGTCGGCTCGTCCAGGAAGAGCACCTCGGGACGGCCGAGCAGGGCCATGGCCAGGTCCAGCCGCCGCCGCTCGCCGCCGGAGAGCTGTTTGACCCGTACGTCCGCGCGCCGGGCCAGTCCCACCATCTCCAGCGCCTCCGGGACCGGACGGGCCCCGCTGGTGCAGCCGGCCCACATCCGCGCGGTCTCGGCGACGGTCAGGTCGGAGGGGAAGCCGCCCTCCTGGAGCATCACCCCGATCCGCGACCGCACCCGGGCGCGCTCGCGGTACGGATCGTGCCCGAGTACGCGCACCCGGCCGCCGCTGGGCTCGGCCATCCCCTCCATCACCTCGACAGTGGAGGTCTTGCCCGCCCCGTTCGTCCCCAGCAGCGCGAACAGCTCGCCGCGCGCCACGGAGAACGAGATCCCCCGTACGGCATCGAAGCCGCCGTCCCCCTTCGCCGGGCCGTAGCGCCGCCGCAGCCCGCTCACCTCGATTACCTGTTCTCCGATCTCCATGCCACCAGGGTCGCGCGGGACCGGGGCGGGAGGCAGTGCGGGCCGTCACGAGCGCGCGTGACAAATGTCAACCGGCCGGTGGGCGCGGGGAGATGAGGGGATATGACGTTGCACATGAAAAAGACCCCGGCCCTGGAGGACCGGGGTCTTTCCCCTGAGCGGACGACGAGGCTCGAACTCGCGACCTCAACCTTGGCAAGGTTGCGCTCTACCAACTGAGCTACGTCCGCATGCGACCTTCCGGCTCTCACCGGTCGACGCGCCTTCACTCTACCCGATCCCGGAGGTCCGGTGGAGTGATTGGAGCGGGTGACAGGAATCGCACACTGCGCCTCCCTCTTGGAAAGAGGGCGCTCTACTACTGAGCTACACCCGCACGACCACCTTGGCCTCGGCCGTTTCCGGCCGCTCCCGGCGGCGTGCTCCAGACTCTAGCCGATCACCCGGGGTGCCTGGCAAGTCGGCCCGGAGGCGAGCTCAGCGCGACTCCCCGGAGGCGGCGCCGGGAGCGGTTCCGTGCGCCTCGTCGAATGCCTCGTAGACCCTCTTGGGGATGCGTCCGCGCGGCGGCACCTCGAAGCCGTGCGACCGGGCCCAGGCCCGTACCGCGGACGGGTCCGGCGCGACGGAGGTGTGCTGGAACGTCTTCCCGGACCTGGCGCGCTTGCGGCCGGCCCGCACATAGGGAGCGAGGCCCATGCGCAGTTTCTTCGCGTTCTCGCGGTTGAGATCGATCTCGTACGACCTGCCGTCGAGGCCGAAGGCGACCGTTTCCGACGCTTCCCCGCCGTCGATGTCGTCGGAGAGTGAGACCACCACGCGCTGTGCCACGGATATCGGTCCTTTCGGAGGGATCGCATGCGGAAACACTTCGAAACCACTTCCTGACATGCGGTCATATCAGGGTCCCCGGCGATCGGTGTCAATGCCCTTTCCTTTGTACAGCGGCGGGCATTGTCTGGTGAAGCGGTTGAATTCTCGTCCGCTTGTCATGCCGCGAACGCGACTTTACTTTTCCGGCGCCGATTTCGGCAGTGCTTCCCGGCGTTTCCCGGGGTGCCGATACCCGACCGTGACCGGAGTGGCCCTTGTCTACGCGAGTAGAATTTTCCGCCGGGTACGCTGAAGCGGCAGTCTCCAGCACCAACACCCACCGGGAGTACCTGTGGCTCGCGTCGTAGTCGACGTCATGCTCAAGCCGGAGATCCTCGACCCCCAGGGCCAGGCGGTTCAGCGTGCGCTGCCCCGGCTGGGCTACGAGGGCGTCTCGGACATCCGCCAGGGCAAGCGCTTCGAGCTCGAGGTGGAGGGTCCGGTCGACGACGACGCCCTCGCCCGTATTCACCAGCTCGCCGAGACCTTCCTCGCCAACACCGTGATCGAGGACTTCACCGTGCGCGTCGAGGAGCGCGAAGAGGTGACCCCCGCATGACGACCCGCATCGGAGTCGTCACCTTCCCCGGCTCCCTCGACGACGTGGACGCCCGGCGTGCCATCAGCCTCGCCGGCGCCGAGCCGGTCGCCCTGTGGCACCGCGACAGGAGCCTGCGCCAGGTGGACGCCGTCGTCCTCCCCGGCGGCTTTTCCTACGGCGACTACCTGCGCTGCGGCGCCATCGCCCGCTTCTCGCCGGTGATGGACACGGTCGTCGACCAGGCCCGCGCCGGTCTGCCGGTGCTCGGCATCTGCAACGGCTTCCAGGTGCTGTGCGAGTCGCACCTGCTGCCCGGCGCCCTCACCCGCAACAACCACCTCCACTTCGTCTGCCGCGACCAGCGGCTGCGCGTGGAGAACGCGGACACGGCCTGGACGTCCGACTACGCGGAGGGCCAGGAGATCACCGTCCCGCTCAAGAACGGCGAGGGCGGCTACGTCGCCGACGAGCGCACCCTGGACGAGCTGGAGGCGACAGGCCGGGTCGTCTTCCGCTACCTGGACGTCAACCCCAACGGCTCCCGCCGCGACATCGCGGGCATCAGCAACGAGGCAGGCAACGTCGTCGGCCTCATGCCCCACCCCGAGCACGCCGTCGAGGCCCTGACCGGGCCCACCACCGACGGGCTGGGATTCTTCAGCTCGGTCCTCAAGAATCTGGTCACCGCATGAGCGACGTACGCACGACCACTCGGCCGCGGACGGCCCCGATGCCCGCACCTCTGCGTCGTGCGGGCGGAGAAGCTCATCGAAAGGGCGCGGCATGACCCTCGACACCGTCAAGTACGCGAGCGACACCCCGGACGTCGAGCAGCCCTGGGCCGAGCTCGGCCTCAAGAACGACGAGTACGACCGCATCCGGGAGATCCTCGGCCGCCGCCCGACCGGCGCCGAGCTGGCCATGTACTCCGTGATGTGGTCCGAGCACTGCTCCTACAAGTCCAGCAAGGTCCACCTGAAGCAGTTCGGTGAGAAGGCCCCGGAGTCCGACGCCATGCTGGTGGGCATCGGCGAGAACGCCGGCGTCGTGGACATCGGCCAGGGCTACGCCGTCACCTTCAAGGTGGAGTCGCACAACCACCCCTCCTACATCGAGCCCTACCAGGGCGCGGCCACCGGCATCGGCGGCATCGTCCGCGACATCCTGGCCATGGGCGCGCGCCCGGTCGCCGTGATGGATCCGCTGCGCTTCGGTGCCGCCGACCACCCCGACACCCGGCGCGTGCTGCCCGGCGTCGTCGCCGGCATCGGCGGCTACGGCAACTGCCTGGGTCTGCCCAACATCGGCGGCGAGGTCGTCTTCGACTCCTGCTACCAGGGCAATCCGCTGGTCAACGCCCTGTGCGTGGGTGTGATGCGACACGAGGACATCCACCTGGCCAAGGCGTCGGGCACCGGCAACAAGGTCATCCTCTACGGCGCCCGCACTGGCGGCGACGGCATCGGCGGCGTCTCCGTGCTCGCCTCCGAGACCTTCGACGAGACGGGCCCGGCCAAGCGTCCGGCCGTCCAGGTCGGCGACCCCTTCCAGGAGAAGCTCCTCATCGAGTGCACCCTGGAGGTCTTCAAGGAGGACCTGGTCGTCGGTATCCAGGACCTCGGCGGCGCCGGCCTGTCCTGCGCCACCTCCGAGCTGGCCTCGGCCGGCTCCGGCGGCATGCGCGTCGAGCTGGACACCGTCCCGCTGCGCGACTCCACGCTCTCGCCCGAGGAGATCCTCATGAGCGAGTCGCAGGAGCGCATGTGCGCCGTCGTCGAGCCGGACAAGGTCGGCCGCTTCCTCGAGATCTGCGAGAAGTGGGATGTCATCGCCACCGTCATCGGCGAGGTCACCGACGGCGACCGGCTGGAGATCTACTGGCACGGCGAGCAGATCGTGGACGTGCCCCCGCGCACCGTCGCCCACGAGGGCCCGGTCTACAACCGCCCCTACGCCCGCCCCGAGTGGCAGGACGCCCTCCAGGCCGACGACGCGAACGCCCTGCCCCGGCCCAAGGACGGGGACGAGCTGCGCGAGCAGGTCCTGAGGCTGGTCGGCTCGCCGAACCAGGCATCCAAGGCGTGGATCACCGACCAGTACGACCGCTACGTGCTCGGCAACACCGTCCTGGCCCAGCCCGAGGACAGCGGCATGATCCGCGTTGACGAGGAGACCGGCCTGGGCGTCGCCGTCGCCACCGACGGCAACGGCCGCTACGCCAAGCTCGACCCGTACACCGGCGCGCAGCTCGCGCTGGCCGAGTCCTACCGCAACGTCGCCGCCACCGGCGCGAAGCCGCTGGCGGTCACCGACTGCCTGAACTTCGGCTCGCCGGAGGACCCGGGCGCGATGTGGCAGTTCGCCGAGGCCTGCCGAGGCCTGGCCGACGCCTGCCAGACGCTGGGCACCCCGGTGACCGGCGGCAACGTCTCCCTCTACAACCAGACGGGCGACACCGCCATCCACCCCACCCCGGTGGTCGGTGTGCTCGGAGTGATCGACGACGTCGACCGCCGCACCCCGATGGCGTTCGCGGAGGAGGGGCAGATGCTCTACCTCCTCGGCGACACCCGCGAGGAGCTGGGCGGCTCGGCCTGGTCCCAGGTGATCCACGACCACCTGGGCGGGCTGCCGCCGAAGGTGGACCTGGAACGCGAGCGGCTGCTCGCCGAGATCCTGATCTCCGCCTCCCGCGACGGCATGGTCGACGCCGCGCACGACCTGAGCGACGGCGGGCTGGTCCAGGCGCTGACCGAGTCCTGCCTCAGGGGGGGCAGGGGGGCCCGGCTGGTCGTCCCCGACGGGCTGGACCCGTTCGTCCTGCTGTTCTCCGAGTCGGCCGGCCGCGCGATCGTCTCGGTGCCGCGCAGCGAGGAGCTGCGCTTCACCGACATGTGCGGCGCCCGCGGCCTGCCCGCCACCCGCATCGGCGTGGTGGACGGCGACGCCATCGAGGTCCAGGGGCAGTTCTCCCTCTCCCTGGCCGAGCTGCGCGAGGTCCACGAGGCGGCCATCCCGGCGCTGCTCGCCTGACGCCCGCGACGGCGGCCGCACCACGGCCGCCCGTGCCCCGCCGCCCACGCGGGTCGGGCACCAGGTCCAGGTAGGGGCGCAGGTCAGCGACCCGGCCGCCGTCCAGCGGACCCAGCTTCAC
>NZ_JAJFAU010000009.1:6198-21056 GCF_022614595.1 Streptomyces sp. CNQ085 | reverse complement strand
GCCCCGCCGCCCGTGCCCCGGGCGGCGGGGCACGGCTGTCACCGGGTGCCGGCGGGTTCACCACCGGACCGGACCGGCGTCCCGACTGGTGGGTAACCGTCTGTTCCGGCCACGCGGCGTTCTACTCTGACGCCATGCCTCCGGTGAAGCGCAAGCCCAGGACGTACGACCCGGCCCTGGTGCGGGCCGGGCTCATCGGGCAGGTGGAGGCCGTGCGTAGCGCCGTGCACGGCCTCACCCCCGACCGGCTGGCCCGGCCCTCCGGGCTGCCCGGCTGGGACGTGCGCCATCTGGTGCTCCACATCGCCGCGCAGATCGAGGCGGTGCCCCGGCTGCTCGCCGAGCCCCCGCCCCGGGCCGCCGCGCCGCAGACGGACCTGAACGCCTGGGTGGTGTCCGTGGCCGGCGCCGCCCGCGAGCTCGACGAGGCGACCCGCAGGCACGCGCGGGCGTACGACGACGCGGCCCGCGCGGTGGACGACGCCGTCGAGGAGCTGGAGCCGGTGCTGGAGCAGGCCGTGCGCGCGGACGTACTGCTGCCGCACTCCTCCGGCGCGATGCGGGCGCTGGACTTCACCGTGACCCGCCTGCTGGAGCTGGTGGTGCACAGCGACGACCTCACCCGGGCCACCGGCGTGCGCGTCCCGCCGGTCCGCCAGGCCCTGGCGACGACCGTGCGGCTGCTGGCGGACGCGCTGGCCGCCAAGGCGCCCGGCGCCTCGGTGGAGGTGCGGATCCCGCCCTTCGCGGTCGTCCAGTGCGTGGCGGGTCCGCGGCACACCCGCGGCACCCCGCCGAACGTCGTGGAGACCGATCCGCTGACCTGGATCCGGCTGGCGACCGGCCGCACCGACTGGCTCAAGGAGCTGGATGCGGCGCATCTCACAGCGAGCGGCGAGCGCGCCGATCTGCGCGACCACCTCCCTGTGCTGGAGTGATGACCTGCGGTGAAAGGCGGCCGGCCCGCGCGGCCCGCGGCGGTCCCGGGTACTGAGCACCGCGGGACCTGTCCTAGACTCGGTGGCGTGCCACGTGGTGACGGACGACTCAACCACGACCTGCTCCCCGGAGAGAAGGGCCCCCAGGACGCCTGCGGCGTCTTCGGAGTCTGGGCCCCGGGGGAAGAGGTCGCCAAGCTCACCTATTTCGGGCTGTACGCGCTGCAGCACCGGGGACAGGAGTCCGCGGGCATCGCGGTGAGCAACGGCTCCCAGATCCTCGTCTTCAAGGACATGGGTCTGGTCTCCCAGGTCTTCGACGAAACCTCCCTCGGCTCCCTCAGGGGTCACATCGCGGTCGGCCACGCGCGCTACTCGACCACCGGCGCCTCGGTGTGGGAGAACGCCCAGCCCACCTTCCGGGCCACCGCCCGGGGCTCGATCGCGCTGGGCCACAACGGCAACCTGGTCAACACCGCCGAGCTCGCCGAGCTGGTCGCCGAGCTGCCCAGCACGGGCGGCCGGCCCACCCAGGTCGCCGCCACCAACGACACCGACCTGGTCACCGCCCTGCTGGCGGGCCAGGTCGACGAGGACGGCAAGCCGCTCACCGTCGAGCAGGCCGCCCCCGCCGTCCTGCCGAAGGTCAAGGGCGCGTTCAGCCTGGTCTTCATGGACGAGCACACCCTCTACGCCGCCCGCGACCCGCAGGGCATACGCCCGCTGGTTCTCGGCCGGCTGGAGCGCGGCTGGGTGGTGGCCTCCGAGACCGCGGCCCTGGACATCGTCGGCGCCTCCTTCATCCGGGAGATCGAGCCCGGCGAGATGGTCGCCATCGACGAGGACGGGCTGCGCGCCCAGCGCTTCGCGGAAGCGAAGCCGAAGGGCTGCGTCTTCGAGTACGTCTACCTCGCGCGCCCCGACACCGACATCGCGGGGCGCAACGTCTACCTCTCCCGTGTGGAGATGGGCCGCCGGCTGGCCGCCGAGGCCCCGGCCGACGCGGATCTGGTCATAGCGACCCCGGAGTCCGGCACCCCGGCCGCGGTCGGCTACGCCGAGGCCAGCGGCATCCCGTACGGCAGCGGCCTGGTCAAGAACTCCTACGTGGGCCGGACGTTCATCCAGCCCTCGCAGACCATCCGCCAGCTCGGCATCCGCCTCAAGCTCAACCCCCTCAGGGAGGTCATCCGCGGCAAGCGCCTGGTGGTCGTCGACGACTCGATCGTCCGCGGCAACACCCAGCGTGCCCTGGTGCGGATGCTGCGCGAGGCGGGCGCGGCCGAGGTGCACGTGCGGATCAGCTCGCCGCCCATCAAGTGGCCGTGCTTCTTCGGCATCGACTTCGCCACCCGTGCCGAGCTGATCGCCAACGGCCTGTCGGTCGAGGAGATCGGCACCTCACTGGGGGCGGACTCCCTGGCATACATCTCGCTGGAGGGAATGGTCGAGGCGACCACCATCGCCAAGCCGGATCTGTGCCGGGCCTGCTTCGACGGCGAGTACCCGATGGAACTGCCGGACCCCGGGCTGCTGGGCAAGCACCTGCTGGAGTCCGGGACCGCCGAGGCATCCGGTGCCGACCCCGACGGGGTGCGGAGTCTGTTCGCGGGCCCCGGCGCGGCCGACGCGCTGCGCAGGCCCTGACCTCCGCCGGCCCGGCGGCCGTTCCGGCGAGCCGCCGACCGTCCCGGTGAGCCGCCGGGCCGCCGACCGTCCCAGAGGAAGACCATGACCTCCACGAACCAGACCCCGGCCGGCCGGGGTGCCAGCTACGCCGCCGCCGGAGTGGACATCGAGGCGGGCGACCGCGCCGTCACGCTGATGAAGGAGTGGGTGGGCAGGGCCCGCCGACCCGAGAGCGTCGGTGCGCTCGGCGGCTTCGCCGGCCTCTTCGACGCCTCCGCGCTCAAGGACTACCGGCGCCCGCTGCTGGCCTCGGCCACCGACGGCGTGGGCACCAAGGTCGCCGTCGCGCAGCGGATGGGCGTCCACGACACCATCGGCCACGACCTGGTGGCGATGGTCGTGGACGACCTGGTGGTCTGCGGCGCCGAGCCGCTGTTCATGACCGACTACATCAGCGTGGGCAAGGTCGTCCCCGAGCGGGTCGCCTCCATCGTCAAGGGCATCGCCGAGGGCTGCGTCCTGGCGGGCTGCGCCCTGGTCGGCGGCGAGACGGCCGAGCACCCGGGGCTGATGGGCCCGGACGAGTACGACGTGGCCGGCGCGGGCACGGGCGTCGTGGAGGCCGACGGAATCCTGGGCGCGGACCGCATCCGTCCGGGCGACGCGGTCGTCGCGATGAGCGCCTCCGGCCTTCACTCCAACGGGTACTCGCTGGTGCGGCACGTGTTCTTCGACCGGGCGGGCTGGTCGCTGGACCGCCATGTCGAGGACTTCGGCCGGACACTGGGCGAGGAGCTGCTGGAGCCCACCAAGATCTACTCGCTGGACTGCCTGGCACTGGCGAGGGCCACCGAGGTGCACGCCTTCTCGCACATCACCGGCGGCGGACTGGCCGGCAACCTCGCGCGTGTCGTGCCCGACGGACTGCACGCCACCGTGGACCGCTCCACCTGGAGCCCGGCGGCGGTCTTCCGGACGGTGGGCGAGCTGGGCGGGGTCGAGCGCGCGGAGCTGGAGAAGACCCTCAACATGGGTGTCGGCATGGCCGCCGTCGTCCCGCCGGAGTCGGTCGGCGCGACGCTGTCCCTGCTGGGCGAGCGCGGGGTGGACGCCTGGGTCGCCGGCGAGGTCTTCGAGCGCGGTGACCGCGCCGAGGCCGTGGCCCTCACCGGGGACTACGCGGGCTGAGTGACGGGGGCGAACAGGATCAAAACCCGGTCCGGCGGTGGCCGGACCGGGTGATGACCGCTATCGGTATGAGATCGCTTTGTTCAGTGGACGACGACGTCCTCAGGCGCGGCGCCGGTGATTCGACGGTGAGGAGGACCCGCGGGAGTCGACCGGGTGGTCGTCGCCCTCCGCGTCCTCGTCATCGTCGTTGTACAGATCCGCGTACCGTGCGTACGGGTCGTCCAGCTCATCGTCCTCGAACCGCTCGCCGTTCGGCGGCTGACTCGATGTCGATGCGCCCAGCTCCTCAGCCAGGCGTGCGAGATCAGTCCCACCGCTGTTGTACTTCAGCTGGCGGGCGACCTTCGTCTGCTTGGCCTTGGCCCGGCCGCGCCCCATGGCTCGACCCCCTCAACGACGGGGCTCAACGGCCCCAGAGTCTTGACACGCGTTCACGATGCGGAGCGGACCCTCGATTCGATCGAGAGACCGTCCGTGGAGCTTCAACGGTACCTGCTTCCGTGGCCGTACGGTACGCCGCCCGCACGACACGGCCGGTGCCCGCCCTGCCTGGTGACCATTTCTCCGCTGGTCAGTGACGATTTTACCTTCTGTCCGCCCGGTCACCCGCGCAGGGGTGGTGAGGGACGCCTCCCCCACCACCCGTCACCACGAGTGATGCTTGGGTGTACGCCGGGTCAGAGTTCGGCGCCGGCCCTGCGGGCCTCGGCCATCCGCTGCTCGGCGATGCGGTCGGCCGCCGCCGCCGGCGGCACGCCGTCGGCCGCGGCGCGCTCGAAGATCGCCAGCGTGGTGTCGTGGATCTTCTCGGCCTTCGCCTTCGCGCGTGCGAAGTCGAAGCCGCAGAGCTCGTCCGCGACCTGGATCACGCCGCCGGAGTTCACCACGTAGTCGGGTGCGTAGAGGATGCCCCGGCCGGCGAGGTCCTTCTCGACACCCGGGTGGGCGAGCTGGTTGTTGGCCGCGCCGCAGACCACCCTCGCGGTCAGCACGGCGACGGTCTCGTCGTTCAGGGCACCGCCGAGCGCGCAGGGCGCGTACACGTCCAGACCCTCGGTGCGGATCAGCGCGTCGGTGTCGGCGACGGCCACCACCTCCGGGTGCGCGGCCGTGATCTGCTCGACCGCCTCGGGGCGCACATCCGTGACCAGGACCTCGGCGCCCTCCTCGAGCAGATGGCCCACCAGGTGACGGCCGACCTTGCCGACGCCCGCGATGCCGACCTTCCGGCCGCGCAGCGGGGCATCGCCCCACAGGTGCTTCGCGCTGGCGCGCATGCCCTGGTAGACGCCGAAGGCGGTGAGCACGGAGGAGTCGCCGGCGCCGCCGTTCTCCGGGGAGCGGCCGGTCGTCCAGCGGCAGGTGCGCGAGACCACGTCCATGTCCTGGACGTAGGTGCCGACGTCGCAGGCGGTGACGTAGCGGCCGCCGAGGGAGGCGACGAAGCGGCCGTAGGCCTCCAGCAGGGCCTCGGTCTTGTGCTGGCCGGGGTCACCGATGATCACGGCCTTGCCGCCGCCGTGGTCCAGCCCGGCGAGCGCGTTCTTGTACGACATGCCGCGGGCGAGGTTGAGGGCGTCCCTCACCGCGGCCTCCTCCGGATTCTCCTCGGAGGCGTAGGCGTGGAAGCGGGTGCCCCCCAGAGCCGGGCCCAGGGCCGTGGAGTGGATGGCGATGACCGCCTTCAGGCCGGTCTCACGGTCCTGGCAGAGGACGACCTGCTCATGGCCGCCCTGCTCGGAGTGGAACAGGGTGTGCAGGACCGAACCGGTGTCGTACCGCGCGCTCACGGCGCTCTCTGGTCCGTCTGGTCCGTCTCGGTGCCCGTCGACGCTGACGGCGGGACGTACGTCAGTCACGGTGGTGACTCCTGTATGTCGCGGAAGGGTGCCCTTCCAGCATCCCCCGCTTGTGGCGGCGGGGTGCGGGGCGGGCCGGTTGGCATGAGGGTACGGCCTGAGGCCCCCCAGGAGTACGGGTGTGCAGTTGCGGTGCCACGATCAGGGTATTGAACTGCCGTCGTCCGCCCCTCGGCCCGCTGCTCCGGGAGGAAGAATCCCTTGGCCCTCACTACTCCGGTGGCCGTTCCGTACACGTCCTACCTGCGGGTCTACGAGCCGCTGGCCGCCTTCCCCGAGCCGGAGCGCTCCCACTGGGCCCGCTACGCCCGCCGCGGGCGCCTGCCCGGCGCGCAGGACGAGCTGCGCCGGTCGCTGGCGGACCTGCTGCCGGTACCGCCCGTGGTGGTGCCGGTACGCGAGAGTGCGGACGCCTTCGTGGCCGAGGTGGACGGGGTGCTGTGCGTCTGCCCGTGGGGAACCAGGCTGCGGGGCTGGCAGGCGCTGGCCGGGCTCGGCGACGAGCTGCCCGCCCCGGTGCTGGACGCGGCGGTGCCGCCGGTGGTGCGGCGCGAGGCCGCGGCGGACTACGACCGCTGGCGGGAGCGGAACCCGGACGCCAGGCCGTGGATCCGCTCGGCGACCTGGCACGTGCCGGTGCGCTGGTTCGTGCTCTTCGCGGACGAGGAGCGCGAGTACGGCGGGAAGGCGGACGCCGGCGGCGCGGGGGAGGGGCTCGTCCTGCGCTACCGCACGCCGATGGTGCAGGCGCGGCGGCGGGTGGCGCGTGCGCTGAAGGTGCTGCGCGAGGAGCTGGAGGACAGTCCGCTGATCGACGGGCTGGTGGACGTGGGGCGCTGGCTGGAGGAGTTCCACCCGCGGTCGATGGTGGAGCTGGACTACGGCGGACTGGTGTATACCCTCCCGGAGGAGCAACTGGCCTCGGACCACTCCGCGGCCGACACCGCGGAGGGGCTGGCGGCGCTGCGGGAGGGCGACGGCGAGCGCGCGAGCGCGGTCTACGATCGGCTGACCGAGCGCTGGCGGGCGGTACGGCACCGCGGGCTGGCCAGTTGAGGCGTACCGCGCGGGCGGTTCGGGCCACCGGGCGTCCCGCGTGCCGTGAACCGGAGCGTTCGGGCCCGTTGCCGGCCTTCGCCCCGAAGCCGCCCCGAAGCCGCCGCAAAGCCGCCCCAAGGTGACCGACCGCACTTACCTGGGCCTTGCCCTGAAGGGCATCTCTCGTGTCAAAATAGGACAAGGAGTCCGGAGGGGCTCCATTCGTCCAACTGAGGTCGGATCCATCGGTATTGCGCTCCTCTCCAGGGGGATGGAGAGATCCACTCACGTTGTAACCGATCGTCACGACGGGGTGACTGTCCGTTATGGCACGGTCCATCGGCTTCCGTCGAGGTTGGACACCTGAGAGGGCAATTCCGTCGGTTTGGCCGACGTGGCTGGACAGATGGTGTAGTTGTAGTGCCGAGGACAAGCCGTTCGTCCTATAACCGACTCGGCCCGCGTCCGCCATTTCGGGCAACGCGGGTCAAGGTGCAGAATTTAGAGGAAAGAACCGTGATGGTTCGGTTCTCCCGAGGAGGCCGCTCATGACCGCTCGCACCCCTGATGCCGAGCCGCTGCTGACCCCGGCTGAGGTTGCCACGATGTTCCGTGTGGACCCGAAGACGGTCACGCGCTGGGCCAAGGCAGGCAAGCTCACGTCCATCCGCACGCTCGGAGGGCACCGCCGCTATCGCGAGGCGGAGGTGCGCGCCCTGCTCGCGGGTATCCCGCAGCAGCGCAGCGAGGGCTGAACAACCCCACGAATCGGGCGTGAACGGGATCCCCATCCCGCTTCGCCGCCCGACTCGGCACCACCTTTCGGGCCGGTGTCCCCCACGCGGCCCGAACGTCGATCGCGCTGGTCTCCGCCGGGCCCAGCGCGATCTTTGCGTACCCCTTCGCGCTCCCTTCACGGTCACGCGCCCTGCCGTGCGTCCAGCCGTCAACAACGCCTTCCCGACACCCGGTTCGCCGGGCCGGCCGAGAGTGCCGGGAGATCTCGTGAGGGGGCGCGCGGAGGCGTTGGGAGGGGCGCTCGAGTGTAGTGAAATTGCACATATTAAATATGCCTGATGTAGGAAGTGGTTAAATTCCCTTCTCTGGTCAACCGATTCGGTGACTCCCGTCACACCACACAGGTCTTGCCCGCCCCAACTACCGTACGGTAATGGGAAATAAGCGTAGACGCCCCGCAATCGGGCCCCGTGCCGGGCGCCGGTGCGCGGCCGGCCGCCGCAGGGCCGCCCCGGCCCCGGAGACGGCGCCCTGCGAGCCCTGCGAGCACTGTGCGGGCGGAGGGGCCGCCGGTACCGGAATCAGGTGCCGCCGGGGCCGGGCCGGTCCTCCACGGGCGGCTCAGGGCCCTCCCCGGGGCGTGTGCGCGGCACGGACCGGACCGGTGGCACGGGCGGTTCCGGGGGCGGGAGGGAGGGGGAGACCGCGGGCGGCCCGCCGGAGGTCTCGCCGGTCGGCTCCATCGCCAGCCGCTGCAGCCGGTGGCAGACCGGGCAGTGCCGGGTGGCGTGGCCGTAACGTGTCGCGGCGGACAGATGGGCCCGCAGCAGGGCCCGTGTCTCGTGCCGCGGATACTTCCTCGGAGTCGTCGGCATCGCGCCCACCTCCCTGTAGCAGAGGTACCCGCGGCCTGAGGAGCCGTCAAGACGGTCTGCGCACCGGGGGCCACCCGAAGGCGCGCGGAAAGACCGATGGCCCGGATCCTCGTGGATCCGGGCCATCCGGTGCGGTCCTGACGGGATTTGAACCCGCGGCCTCCACCTTGACAGGGTGGCGAGCACTCCAAACTGCTCCACAGGACCTGGAAGCCGCAGCGCCGGGTGCGGTCCGAGCTGCGAGAAGAACTCTACAGCAGCTCAGGGGCACAAGGCGAACTCACCCACAGTGCCGCCCCTGCTGCCGGTCCCCCGCCGCCCCCGCCGGGACGCGGCGTCTCACTACGGCGCCGCCGCGTCCACCGCCTTCATGATGCGCTTGTCCGAGACCGGGTACGCCGTGCCCAGGGCGTGCGCGAAGTAGCTGACCCGCAGCTCCTCGAGCATCCAGCGGATCTCCCGGACCTCCCGCGGCACCGGCCGTCCCGGCGGGAACCGCTCCAGCAGCCACTCGTACTCCTCCCGCATCTCCTTCACCTTCGCCATCCGGGCGCGGTCCCGGTCGGCGCCCGTGGGAAGCTGCTGCAGGCGGCGGTCCACGGCCGTCAGATAGCGCAGCAGGTCCGGCAGGCGCCGGGCGCCGTGGGCGGTCACGAAGCCCGGGCCGACCAGCTCCGTCAGCTGCTGCCGCACATCCGCGAGGTTCGGCGCGAGCGTCGGACTGCCCGACAGTGGCGGCGACTTCATCCGCCGTTCGCACGACTGCCAGGCGGCGAGCACCTCGCGCACCTGCCGCACCGTCACCACCGTCGCGTCGGTGATGTCGGCGCGCACGGCGTCGAAGAGCTTGCGGAAGCCCTCCTCGTCCCAGGCCGGCCCGCCGTGCGCCGCGATCAGCCGGTCCGCGGCGGCCGACACGCAGTCGTCGAACAGCGCCTGGACCCCGCCGTGCGGGGAGGCGGCCAGGGCGAGCCTGTCCTGGTTGGTCAGCCTGGACTGGGCGAACTTGGCCGGGCTGGAGGGGAGGTTGAGCAGGATCAGGCGGCGCGTGCCGCGCCACATCGTCTCGCGCTGCTCGTCCTCGGTGTCGAAGAGCTTCACGGACACCGACCCGCCGTCGTCCACCAGCGCCGGGTACGCCCTGACCGGCTGGCCGGCCCGCCGCGTCTCGAAGGTGCGCGGCAGGGCGCCGACGGTCCAGGAGGTCAGTCCGGTGCGCTGCTCCAGACCGCCGCCGGCGCCGTCGCCGCCCTTCTCCCGGGCGGAGTCGAACGCCTTGGACAGCGCGGCCCGGGTGCGCGGGCGCAGGGTCTCCCTGAGCTCCTC
Organism: Streptomyces sp. CNQ085; assembly: GCF_022614595.1. Lineage (GTDB taxonomy): Bacteria > Actinomycetota > Actinomycetes > Streptomycetales > Streptomycetaceae > Streptomyces. The sequence continues at coordinate 11,462 of NZ_JAJFAU010000009.1, read as the reverse complement.
CAGGTCCTTGCTCTCGGCGTCGCCGGAGACCTTGCGGCGGCGCTCGTCCACCACCCGGAAGGTGACCTTCAGGTGGTCGGGGACCCTGGACGGGTCGAAGTCGTCCGGAGTCACCCGCACTCCCGTCATCCGTGTCAGCCCCCGCGCCAGCACGGCCGTCAGCGGCTCGTTCAGCGTGTCCCGCGGGATGCCGCCGTCCTGCCCGGTGACGGTGTCCAGGAAGCGGCGCGCGAAGTCGGGCGCGGGGACGTAGTTGCGGCGGACCGGCTTGGGCAGCGAGCGGATCAGCTCGGTGACCAGGTCCGCGCGCAGGCCCGGGATCTGCCAGTCGAAGCCCTCGGAGGAGACCTGGTTGAGCACCTGGAGGGGGATGTGGACGGTGACGCCGTCGGCGTCCGCGCCCGGCTCGAACTGGTACGTCACCCGGAAACGCAGCCTGTCCTGGTGCCAGGAGTCGGGATAGTCGTCCTTGGTGACCTGCCCGGCCCGCTCGTTGACGAGCATGGACTTCTCGAAGTTGAGCAGGTCCGGCTCCTCCTGGCGTTTGCGCTTCCACCAGGAGTCGAAGTGCGCGCCGGAGACGACGTGTTCGGGGACGCGTTGGTCGTAGAAGTCGAACAGCGTCTCGTCGTCGACGAGGATGTCGCGGCGGCGGGCCCGGTGCTCCAGCTCCTCCACCTCGCCCAGCAGCCTGCGGTTGTCGTGGAAGAACCGGTGGTGGGTGCGCCAGTCGCCCTCCACGAGGGCGTTGCGGATGAACAGCTCGCGGCAGGTCTCCGGGTCGACGCGCCCGTAGTTCACCTTGCGCCGGGCCACGACGGGCACGCCGTACAGCGTCACCTTCTCGTAGGCCATCACCGCCGCCTGCTTCTGCTCCCAGTGCGGTTCGCTGTAGGTGCGCTTGACCAGGTGGCCGGCGAGCGGCTCGATCCAGTCCGGGTCGATCTTCGCGTTGACCCGCGCCCACAGCCGTGAGGTCTCCACCAGCTCGGCCGACATGATCCAGCGCGGCGGCTTCCTGAACAGCGAGGAGCCGGGGAAGACGGCGAACTTCGCGCCGCGCGCGCCCAGGTACTCGTTGCCCTTCGCGCCCTCTCTCCCGCGCTCGCCCGGGGAGCCCTTCCCGTTCTCCCTGACCTCCTTGAGCCCGATGTGCGACAGCAGGCCCGCCAGCAGCGACTGGTGGACGCGGTCGGCGTCCGCGTCCTGGTCGTTCATGTGGACGCCCATGGACTTGGCGACCTGGCGGAGCTGGGCGTAGATGTCCTGCCACTCGCGTATGCGCAGGTAGTTGAGGAACTCGGACCTGCACATCCGGCGGAAGGCCGAGGAGGACAGTTCCTTCTGCCGCTCGCGCACGTAGCGCCACAGGTTGAGCAGGGCGAGGAAGTCGCTGTTCTCCTCCTCCCCGCCCGCCTTCGGGGAGGAGGGGCCCAGGAACCGGGCGTGCCGCTGGTCGGCCTGCTGCTGCTTGTCGGCGGGGCGCTCGCGCGGGTCCTGGATGGACAGCGCCGCGGCGATCACCATGACCTCGCGGACGCAGCCGTTGCGGTCGGCCTCCAGCACCATCCGCGCCAGCCGCGGGTCGACGGGGAACTGCGCCAGCTTCCGGCCCGTCTCCGTCAGGCGCCTGCGCGGATCCTTCTGATTCGGGTCGAGCGCGCCCAGCTCCTCCAGCAGCTGCACACCGGCCTTGATACTGCGGTGGTCCGGAGGATCGATGAAGGGGAAGCGCTCGATGTCGCCGAGCCCCGCGGCGGTCATCTGGAGGATGACGGAGGCCAGGTTGGTGCGCAGGATCTCCGGGTCGGTGAACTCCGGCCGGGAGAGGAAGTCCTCCTCGGAGTACAGCCGGACGCAGATGCCGTCCGAGGTGCGGCCGCAGCGGCCCTTGCGCTGGTTGGCGCTGGCCTGCGAGACCGGCTCGATCGGCAGCCGCTGGACCTTGGTGCGGTGGCTGTAGCGGGAGATGCGGGCGGTGCCGGTGTCGATGACGTACTTGATGCCGGGGACGGTCAGCGAGGTCTCGGCGACGTTGGTGGCCAGCACGATGCGCCGCCCGGTGTGCCGCTGGAAGACCCGGTGCTGTTCGGCGTGCGACAGCCGCGCGTACAGCGGCAGCACTTCGGTCGAGCGCAGGTTCTTCCTGTTGAGCGCGTCGGCGGTGTCGCGGATCTCCCGCTCGCCGGAGAGGAAGACCAGGATGTCGCCCGGTCCCTCGGCCTGGAGCTCGTCGACCGCGTCGCAGACCGCGGTGACCTGGTCCCGGTCGGGGTTGTCGCCCTCTTCCTCCAGCAGCGGCCGGTAGCGGACCTCCACCGGGTACGTGCGGCCGGACACCTCCACGATCGGGGCGTCGCCGAAGTGGCGGGAGAAGCGCTCGGGGTCGATCGTCGCGGAGGTGATGACGACCTTGAGGTCCGGGCGGCGGGGCAGCAGCCGGGCGAGGTAGCCCAGCAGGAAGTCGATGTTGAGGCTGCGCTCGTGCGCCTCGTCGATGATGATCGTGTCGTACCGGCGCAGCTCGCGGTCGGTCTGGATCTCGGCCAGCAGGATGCCGTCCGTCATCAGCTTGACCAGGGTGTCCTCGCCCACCTGGTCGGTGAAGCGGACCTTCCAGCCCACCGCCTCGCCCAGCGGAGTGCGCAGCTCCTCGGCGACGCGCTCGGCCACCGTGCGGGCCGCGATCCGGCGCGGCTGGGTGTGCCCGATCAGCCCCTTCACCCCGCGCCCGAGCTCCAGGCAGATCTTGGGGATCTGGGTGGTCTTGCCGGAACCGGTCTCGCCCGCGACGATCACGACCTGGTTGTCCCGGATCGCCCGGAGGATCTCGTCCTTCTTCTGGCTGACGGGGAGCTGGTCGGGGTAGTCGATGGCGGGGACGGCGTCCCGCCGGGCGGCCACGCGCAGCTCGGCCTGCTCGACCTCGGCGGCGATCTCCGCGAGCACGGCACGCCGCGCCTCCGGCTTGCGGATGCGGCGGGTGCCCTCCAGGCGGCGGCCGAGTCGCTGCTGGTCGCGCAGCATCAGCTCGGGCAGTCGCTCCAGGACGGCGGGGAGGCTGGGATCAGACACAGTGGACATACGGACTCCAGGATCGCACCCGCACCGAGTGCCGGGCGAATCAATTCACCGCTCCTCGTGACCGGCGTGCGGCGTTATGGGTGGAATGACTGTCTAGTGTGAGCGCATGAACGACCGGCGCCACCCCCTCCCCGACGGCCCTGGCGGTCCCGGAGGTCCTGACGGCTCGCGCACCGCGCACGGCTCTCATGATGCCCGCGCCGGGAAGGGAAACGGAGGGGGCCGCCGGGCAGGGGGTGGCGCCGGGCCGTGGCGGAGCTTCAGGGATTCGCCCTTCCTGCCCGCCACCGTGCTGTCGCTGCTCATCGCCGCCGCGGCCGGGCTCTTCGCCGGCTCGTACACCTACGCCATGGCCGATCCCACCCCGCGCCGCGTCCCCGTGGCTGTCGTCGGCGCCACCGGGGACGCCGATGCCTGGCGGGACCGCGTGGAGGCCTTCGCCGACGCCGTGAGCGAGGATCTGCGCTCCTCCCTGGAACCGCGCGAGTACCCCACCGCCGCGGCGGCCGACGAGGCCCTGGAGTCGCAGAAGGTCTTCGCCGTGCTGCGCGTTCCCGCCGACCCCGGCCGGGAGAGGCCCGTGCTGGAGGTCTCCAGCGCCTCGGGCGCCTCCGTCGCCGAACTGCTGACCGAGGCCGCCCGGTCGGTGGGCGAGGAGACCGGGCTGCGGGTGGAGGTACGGGATGCCAAACCGCTGGACCCGGGCGACCCGCGCGGCCTGGCCCTCTTCTACGTCACCCTCGCGGCGGTGGTCACCGGCTTCATCGGGGCCATCCAGATGAGCGTCCACGCAAAGGCTCTGAACCCCTCCGAACGGATCGCCTTCACGGCCGCCTACTCGCTGCTCGGCGGCTTCGCCATCGCCGCGGCCGTGGACTGGCTGCTGGACGCGGTCGACTTCCCCTTCGTCCACTCCTGGATGATCCTCGCCCTGACCATGTTCGCCTCGGGCATGGTCTTCACCATGTTCCAGGCCCTGATCGGCCGCTGGGCGATGCTCCCCACCTGGGGCCTGATGGTCCTCATCGGCAACCCCTCCTCCGGAGGAGCGGTCTCCTGGCCTCTGCTGCCCTCACCGCTGGGCACCATCGGCCGCTGGCTCCCGCCGGGGGCCTCCGTCAACGCCCAGCACACGGCCGTGTACTTCCCGGGGTATCCGCACGCACAGCCCTACCTGGTGCTGGTCGCCTGGGCGGTCGCCTCCTGCGCCGTCTTCTGGCTCCGTCGCCACCGCCACCCGGGCGGCCGGGACGGCGGCTCCTGACCGGGGCCGGCCGGGGCGATTTCCCTGACGCACGCCTACAGCGGTTCCATCGACCTTCCGCTTTTCAGGCGAGTTGGTCGTGCGGGATGGGACACCGCCGCATACGTGATCACACCCAGCGTCTGTCGCCTCCTGTAGACAAGCTCCGTCGCTCATGGTAGACATAGATGGTGCGCAAAAGCACCTTGATAAAGGAACTGCGGCAGATCGCCGCGAGCAAGGACGCTGATCTCGTACTCGCACGGCAGGGGGCAAAACACGAGATTTACACCCTTCGGGGTGTTTCTCTTCCTGTCCCGCGACACAGGGAGATCGCCGAAGGAACCGCCAGGGCTTTGATCAAGGCGGCGGAAGGAGCGTGATCGACCGGGGGGCCGAGTCCAGGTCGGCCCCCCACCCGATCAGGGTCTCACGACTTCGGCAAAGCGCACAGAAGAAGGAAAAGAAAGGAAGGGGAAAGGAGAGGTGACCGAAACCAGTACTTACCATGCGACTGCAACCCAAGACGGGGCGTACTGGGTGGTTACGGTCAACGACCTACCTGAGGGGCTGGTAGGTATTACTCAGGGGCGCACGTGGAACGAAGCGCGAAAGATGGCCGTCGACGTGGTAGCGATGCTATTGGAGGTGCCTGATGACTCGTTCAAGGTTGTGATGCGGCCAGCCGATCCAGATATGGCCAAAGCCATCATCGCAGCTGAAGAGGCCAGAAAAGAGGCTGAGTTGGCCGGCAAGGCTGCTGCTGAAGCTTTGGCGGCTGCTGCGCGAATCCTGACCGCGAAGGCTACGGTCAGAGATGCAGGCTCAATGCTTGGCATCTCGCATCAGTACATCGCAAAACTCGCTCCAAAGAAGGGTTAGGTCAACCTGGCGTCTTGCGTGGTATGGGCTTTGACGAGTACCCCCGAGTAGCTAA
>NZ_JAJFAU010000009.1:0-6188 GCF_022614595.1 Streptomyces sp. CNQ085 | reverse complement strand
GGTCCGCCGACGCCGTCGGCGGACCCTCACGAAAGATCGAGGTTAGTTCGTGTGCGGTATGCGGGCGCTGATCTCGTCGCGCACGCGGGTCATGACGTGCCCCAGTTCTTCGAGCCGCCCGTAGATTCCCCGCGGGCCGGTCCTGGGCTGCGTGAGCGCGGTGCCCTGCTCCTCGTCCCACCGGAGGTAGGTGGAGGCGATCCGCAAGTCACGCTCGGGGTGTACGCCCACGCCTCGGTGGAGGAGAAGAGGAAGGCGCTGACGCGGCTCAGCAGGCTGTTCGAGTGAGCGGCTACGAGCCCCACTGCCGTCGTACTGCCGTCAGTACGCCAACGCGAGACCCCCGCCGATGATCTCGACGGGGGTTTCTGCCCTGGTGGGCCGCGGTGGCTGGGGCCGGGGTCGAACCGGCGACCTTCCGCTTTTCAGGCGGACGCTCGTACCAACTGAGCTACCCAGCCGCAGCGGTCCTGACGGGATTTGAACCCGCGGCCTCCACCTTGACAGGGTGGCGAGCACTCCAAACTGCTCCACAGGACCAAGCGATGTACGAGCACTAGTCTCGCACAGGTTGTGCGTGCCCCCAACGGGATTCGAACCCGTGCTACCGCCTTGAAAGGGCGGCGTCCTGGGCCACTAGACGATGAGGGCTGATGGCCCACCTGGGCGCTTCCCAGCGCGTCGGGGACGTGAGAAGCATATGGGATGCCGGCGCGGATCGCCAAAACGGATTTCTGGTGGCGCCGGTACGGGCTAACCGGAGGGCTGCGGCGACGGGGACCGGGAGGGTGACGGTGACCCGGACGGGGAGGGCTCCGGGGAGCCGGAGGGGGACTCGGACGGCGAGCCGGACGGGGAAGGGGAGGCGCCCGGCTCCACGTCCTCCGGCAGATGGCGGCTGACCTCGGCCGTCGTCAGGCCCAGGCCCCCCAGGGTGATCTGGTCCCAGGCCTGGAGCCGCTTGGTGTCCTGGTCCAGGTAGAGCACCGAGGCCATCACCCTCTCCGGCTCGTCGCCCTCCACGGCCCGCAGTCCGCCGCCGCCCGTGGAGCCCTCGATCATCAGCCGGGTGCCCTCCTCCATCACCCGCGTCTCCCGCCGGTGTATGTGGCCGGACAGCACCAGGGGCACGTCGCCGTCCGTCTGCTGGGCCGCGATCGGGTTGTGCGCGGCGGCGATGTGTACCGGCTCGCCCGCCGCCTCGCTCCTGCGCAGCGAGGCGGCCAGTCTCCGGCCCGCGACGCGCTCGGCCGGGTCGCCCTTGGCGACCACCGAGCGGTCCGGGGTGAACTGCGGGTCGCCGATGCCCGCGATCCGCAGGCCGCCCACGGTCACCGGCTCCCCGTCGTCCAGGACGTGGGTGTTGTCCAGCTCCTCGATGTACTCCTGGGTGGTGAGCGAGTCGTGGTTGCCGCGCACCCACACGTACGGCGCGCCGAGGTCCTCGACCGGGTCCAGGAAGCCGTTCTCGGCCGTGGTGCCGTGATCCATGGTGTCGCCCGAGTCGATGATCACGTCGATGTCGTACTGCTCGACCAGCGACTTGATGATGTGCCACGCGGCCGGGTTGAGGTGGATGTCGGAGACGTGCAGCACGCGGATGGTGCTGGGGTCCGGCTGGTAGGCGGGGAGGGTGGAGGCGGCGTCGTAGAGCTTGGTGACGTTGGTGACCAGGCGTGCCAGCTCCCGCTGGTAGACGTCGAACTCGGTGACGATGCTGCGCGCGTTGCCCACCACGTTCGGCGCGCTGGCCAGCAGCCCGGAGAACCTCGGCTCCAGCAGCGACTTCGGGTTCCACGTCGCGTAGGCGCTCGCGCCGGAGGCCGCCAGGAGCGCGAGTGCGAGACCGCCCGCCGCGAGCGCGCGCCGCGGGCGCCGGTAGACGGCCAGACCGAGCGCGGTGGCGCCGACGACCACCGCGACGGACGCCTTCACCGCCAGATCCCGTGTGCCGGAGCGCACATCGCGGGTGATCCGCTCCTCCAGACCGCTGATCCGCTCCGGGCGGTCCACCAGGGCCCGGGCGCGCTCGGGGTCGAGCTGGTCGATGTCGACATCCAGGGCGAGCGGGGCGAGGTGGCTGTCCAGTTCGAGCGCGCCGAGCGGCGGCACGCCGATCTCGGTGCCCCCGGTCAGCGAGGGGCGCAGCGACATCCGGGTGTCCACCGGCCCCACGTCCGCCTTCACGCCGCCCAGGACGAGCAGCCCCAGCCAGGCGCCGAGCAGGGCGACGGCGGCCAGCGCGAGCGCGCGGGCGTACGGGTGCGGGGCGTGGCCCAGGGAACGCGCCGGCGCGGGCCGGTACACCCGGGGGCTGCGCCGCAGAGCACGGGGAACGGCTGCGGCCCGGCGGGGCCGGAGGGGTTCTCGGCTCATGCCGTGCCGTATGCCCGCCGGGGGGCCGACTATGCGGCGGCCGCACGGCGTCCGCTCGCCGTAGCCCGGTACACCGTCCCGTGCGCCGTGCGCGTGCCGTGGCGGACAATGGGCGCGTGCTGGAGATGACGCGCGAGGAGTTCGAGGAACTGGTGGCCGAGGCGCTCGACCGGATCCCTCCGGAGCTGACGCGGCTCATGGACAACGTGGCGGTGTTCGTGGAGGACGAGCCGCCCGCGGAGGATTCCGAACTGCTCGGACTCTACGAGGGCACACCGCTGACCGAGCGCGGCGAGTGGTACGCGGGCGTCCTGCCGGACCGGATCACCGTCTACCGCGGGCCCACCCTGCGGATGTGCGAACGCGACGGCGGTGACCGCCTGACGGTCGTCGAGGAGGTGGAGATCACCGTGGTGCACGAGATCGCCCACCACTTCGGCATCGACGACGAGCGGCTGCACGACCTGGGATACGCGTGAGCGGAGGCTCTCGGGAGAGTTCCGGGGAGGGACCGGTCGAGGGCTCCGGGGACGGGCCGGTCGACCCGGACGTCGATCTGCGCGTACCCGCCCAGCGTGCCGAGACCGCCGGGGCGCACGCGGTGGCCGTCCTCGCCGCCGTCGCGGCGGGCGGTGCGCTCGGCGCCTGCGCCCGGTACGCCCTCACGCTGCCGTGGCCCGCCGCGCCCGGCGGGCTCCCCTGGGCCGTGCTCGCCGTCAACACCGCCGGGTGCGCGCTGATCGGCGTGCTGATGGCGCTGCTGGGGAAGCCCGGCGGGGCGTGGGCGCGTCACCCCCTGACACGGCCCTTCCTGGGCACGGGCGTGCTGGGCGGTTTCACCACCTTCTCCGTGTACGCGCTGGACGCCGTACGGCTGTTGGAGGACGGCGCCGCGGGCATCGCACTGCTGTACCTGGGTGCCACCCCGGCCGCCGCCCTCGGCGCCGTGTGGGCGGCCACCGCCGCGACCCGGGCGGCGGTGGCGCGGTGAACTGGTTCCTGGTGGCGCTCGGCGGCGCGGCGGGCGCGTGCCTGCGGTACGCGGTGGACCGCGCGGTGCAGTCGCGGCACGAGTCGGTCTTCCCCTGGGGCACCACCACGGTCAACGCCGCCGGCAGCCTGCTGCTGGGCCTGGTGACCGGTGCCGCCGGGGCGGGGGCGGCGGGGCCGGGGGCCGCCGCGCTGCTCGGCACGGGGCTGTGCGGCGCGCTGACGACGTACTCCACCTTCTCCTACGAGACGCTGCGGCTGGCCGAGCGCGGCCACGGGCGGGCGGCGCTGGTGAACGCGGCCGTCACGCCGCCGGTCGCCCTGGGCGCGGTGTGGGCGGGACTGGAGCTGACGCGTTACCTGTCGGGCTGAGGGGAGTTGGGCAGGAGGAGCCCGCTTCGAACTCCGCCTCCCGGAGGTGCCGCCCGTGCGCCCGTCCAGTCCCGTCCAACGTGGATCCGCCCGCGGGGCCGCCCGTACGGGCGGCCGCACGAGCGCCCGTACGGCCGCCGGCGCCCTGCTGCTGGCCGCCCTCGGCGGCTGTATGACGGTCGGCTCCTCCGGAGGCGAGGAGGAGGGCGGCGGCCGGCAGCCGGCCGGGCACCGGGTCTCCCGGGACGCCGGCGACCCGCGGCCGGGCAGCGGGGTCGCCCCGCGCGGCGGAGGCGGGGAGCGGGGGGCGGGCCGCGGAGGACAGGACGGGAGGAAGGGCGGGGACGGGGAGGACGAATCCTCGAAGCGGTCGTCCGGCCCACCGGCCTCCTCCCCCTCGCCGTCCTCCGTGGTCCCTTCGGCGGGCGCTCCGAGGCCGAAGAAGCCCACCGCGTCGGCGAGCTCGGGCGGGGACGGGGGGCGTACGAGCGCCCCGGCCGCCCCTTCGCGCACCGCCGCTCCACCGCCACCGCCCCCGGACCCCACGCCCCCGCCCGCCGGGCCCACCCCGTCGCAGGGGAGCGGCGGAGGGGACGGTGACACCGGGGGAGGCGACGGCGGGGACGACGGCGCGGAGGGCGGCCCCGGCGAGAGGGCGGAGGCCGGCGCCGGGAGGGTCTCCCGGCTGTCGGCGCGGTACGGAATGAACGGGGGGCCGTCCGTCGTTCACTCCCCGGACGACGTCCACGGAACCGGCGGCCCGCACCCCTCGGGCGAACGCTTCGGTCCCGCGGACCGGTAGACTTCCCCGCAGGCGGTCGCCATCGCCGTTCCTCCCGCCCCATCGGCAGCGCGGACAAGAGATTTGCGCTCGGGGAGGGGAGGTCGTATGGTGGCAGATCGTTTGCTCCCCCATTTGCCCGGCGCCGTGAACCAGCAGCGCGCCGTGTGGCGCGTTCCTCACCTGAGCCGTGGCTGACCGCATCGAGGCGGTCTTATGCGAAAACACGGAGTTGCGGGCGCGTGCCATGTGACTTCCGAGAGGTTTGTTTCCGCATGTCTGTGACTACCCCTGACGTCGTTCTCCCCGAGGACGAGCCGACGACCACGTTCGCCGACCTCGGTCTGCCCGGCGAGATCGTCCGCAAGCTCGCGCACAACGGCGTCACCGTCCCGTTCCCGATCCAGGCCGCGACCATCCCGGACGCGCTGGCGGGCAAGGACGTCCTCGGCCGCGGCCGCACCGGCTCCGGCAAGACGCTCAGCTTCGGTCTGCCGCTGCTGGCCCGCCTGGCCGGCGGGCGTACCGAGCGCAAGCGCCCCCGCGGCGTCATCCTCACCCCCACCCGCGAGCTGGCCATGCAGGTCAGCGACGCGCTCCAGCCGTACGGCGACGTCCTCGGCCTGAAGCTGAAGGTCGTCTGCGGCGGTACCTCGATGGGCAACCAGATCTCCGCCCTGGAGCGCGGCGTCGACATCCTCGTCGCCACCCCGGGCCGGCTGCGCGACCTGATCAACCGAGGCTCCTGCTCGCTGGACGACGTGGAGACCGCGATCCTGGACGAGGCCGACCAGATGGCCGACCTGGGCTTCCTGCCCGAGGTCACCGAGCTGCTCGACCTGGTGCCGGCCGGCGGCCAGCGGATGCTGTTCTCCGCCACGCTGGAGAACGAGATCGACACCCTGGTGCGCCGCTACCTCGTCGACCCCGTCCACCACGAGGTGGACGCCGCCCAGGGCGCGGTCACGACGATGAGCCACCACGTGCTCATCGTGAAGCCGCGCGACAAGGCGCCGGTCACCGCCGCCATCGCCGCGCGCAAGGGCCGCACCATCGTCTTCGTCCGCACCCAGCTCGGCGCCGACCGGGTGGCCGAGCAGATGCGCGAGGCGGGTGTGCGGGCGGACGCGCTGCACGGCGGCATGACGCAGGGCCTGCGCACCCGGACGCTGGCCGACTTCAAGGACGGCCGCGTCAACGTGCTGGTCGCCACCGACGTCGCCGCGCGCGGCATCCACGTCGACGACATCGACCTGGTGCTCAACGTGGACCCGGCCGGCGACCACAAGGACTACCTGCACCGCTCCGGCCGCACCGCCCGCGCGGGCCGCTCCGGCACGGTTGTCTCGCTGGCGCTGCCGCACCAGCGGCGGCAGATCTTCCGGCTGATGGAGGACGCGGGCGTGGACGCCTCGCGCCACGTCATCGGCCGCGGCGACGCCTTCGACGAGGATGTGGTGGAGATCACCGGCGCCCGGTCGCTGACCGAGGTGCAGGCCGAGTCGGCGCTGAACGCCGCCAAGCAGGCCGAGCGCGAGGTGGCCGAGATCACCCGGCAGCTGGAGCGCGCGCAGCGCCGCGCCGCCGAGCTGCGCGAGGAGGCCGACAAGCTGTCGGCGCGCGCCGCCCGCGAGCGGGGCGACGACCCGGAGGCGGCCGTGGCCGCGGT
>NZ_JAJFAU010000080.1 GCF_022614595.1 Streptomyces sp. CNQ085 | reverse complement strand
CCGCCGCCCTGCTGGCCGCCGCCGGGGCCGCCGCCCCAGCCGCCGCCCTGCTGGCCGCCGCCGCGGCCGGTGGTCTTGGTGACCTTGGCCGTGGCGTTGCGCAGGCTGGCGCCAACCTCGTCGACATCCAGCTCGTAGACCGTGCGCTTGATGCCCTCGCGGTCCTCGTACGAGCGCTGCTTGAGCCGGCCCTGCACGATGACGCGGGTGCCCCGGGTGAGGGACTCGGCGACGTTCTCCGCCGCCTGCCGCCACACCGAGCAGGTCAGGAACAGGCTCTCGCCATCCTTCCACTCGTTGGTCTGGCGGTCGAAGGTGCGGGGGGTGGACGCGACGCGGAACTTCGCGACCGCCGCACCGGAGGGGGTGAAGCGCAGCTCGGGGTCGTCGACCAGATTGCCGACGACCGTGATGACGGTCTCGCCTGCCATGGGTGAACCTCTCGGCGGGGTGCTGCTGGCTGCTGGTGATGCTGTGGTGGCGGTGCTTCCGGAGTACCGGAGGCGCTACCGGTTCCCTTTGATCCGCTGAGCGGGGGCGCTCAGTGGGTCTCGGGGCGGAGGACCTTGGTCCGCAGAACCGACTCGTTCAGGTTCATCTGACGGTCGAGCTCCTTGACGACCGCGGGCTCGGCCCGCAGGTCGATGACCGAGTAGATGCCCTCGGGCTTCTTCTTGATCTCGTACGAGAGACGACGACGGCCCCAGGTGTCGACCTTCTCGACCTTCCCCTGGCCCTCGCGGACCACGGAAAGGAAGCTCTCGATCAGCGGGGAGACAGCGCGCTCCTCGAGATCGGGGTCGAGGATGACCATCACCTCGTAGTGACGCATATGGAACCCACCTCCTCTGGACTCGGCGGCCACGGTCGTTCCGTGGCAGGAGGGTCGTGATGCGTGAGCAACGGTATCGGCCGGCACTGACAGTCCCGGGCCGTATCGCCGGAAAGCCCCGGTCCGTTCCCGGATCCGGTCGCCGCCGGGCGGACACCGCGCAGAGGGTACAGAGTACCCGCACCGCCACTCGGGTTGAAATCCGGCGCCCGCTCCCCGCAACCTGGACACAGGTGACGTGATACGCGTCACCCGCCACACCATCGCAAATCCGGCGGACGGGGTTCATCCGCTCCGCCCGGAGGCTCGGCAGCCCGGATGGTTCGCAGGAGGTTCCCCATGGCACAGGCGGCACGGAGGAGCCCGGTCTCCTCCCTCCTCAACACCGACGGCCGGCGGCACCCGGTCGAGAACCGGTTCGTCGCCGTGACCGCGGTGCTCGGCGTGGTCGCGTTCGTCACCGGCTTCTTCCCCGGCCTCAGCCTGGTCGCGTCCTGGGTCGGGCTGCTGGGGATCGTGTCCGGTGGCTGGGGACAGATGATCTCCGCGACCACCGGCGAGCGGTTCGCGCTGGTCGTCAGCATGGGAGCGGCCGCGGTCGGCTTCTACCTGGGGATGTCGAACGGCGGACTGTTCGGCTGACCGCCCGGCCGCCCGACCGGGACGGGGCGCGGCGGGCCCGCCCGGCTCGCCACGGCCCCGCACTGGCACGTCCGGGGCGCGCGCCTGCCCAGTAGGCTTCCGGCCAGACCCTGCGAAGTACGCCGGAGGAGCGCCCCGTAATGAGCCTGACACTGAGGACGATCAGTCGCGAGCAGCACCTGGCGTATATCCGGAGCCTGCCATCGGCCAGCCACATGCAGATCCCCGCGTGGGCGGACGTGAAGGCCGAGTGGGGGTCGGAGAACCTGGGCTGGTTCGACGCGAGCGGCGAGCTGGTCGGGGCGGGCCTGGTGCTGTACCGCCAGCTGCCGAAGGTCAAGCGCTACCTGGCCTACCTGCCCGAGGGGCCGGTGATCAACTGGTTCGCGCCGAACCTGGAGGAGTGGCTGCGCCCGATGCTGGCGCATCTGAGGGCCAAGGGCGCGTTCTCGGTGAAGATGGGCCCGCCCGTGGTGATCCGGCGCTGGGACGCCCCCGCGATCAAGGCCGGGATCCAGGACCCGGACGTGAAGCGGCTGCGCGACGTCGAGGCCACGCACATCGAGCCGCGCGCCTTCGAGGTGGCCGACCGGCTGCGGCGGATGGGCTGGCAGCAGGGCGAGGACGGCGGCGCCGGCTTCGGCGACGTCCAGCCGCGCTACGTCTTCCAGGTGCCGCTGGAGAACCGCTCGCTGGACGAGGTGCACAAGGGCTTCAACCAGTTGTGGCGGCGCAACATCAAGAAGGCCGAGAAGGCCGGCGTCGAGGTCGTGCAGGGCGGCTACGACGATCTGCCGGTATGGCAGGAGCTGTACGAGGTGACAGCCGAGCGCGACCGCTTCCGGCCGCGCCCCCTGGGCTACTTCCAGCGGATGTGGACGGCGCTGAACGCCGAGGACCCCAACCGGATGCGGCTGTACTTCGCCAAGCACGAGGGCGAACCGGTGGCCGCGGCCACCATGCTGATCGTGGGCGGACACGTGTGGTACTCCTACGGCGCCTCGGCCAACCACAAGCGCGAGGTGCGCCCCTCCAACGCCATGCAGTGGCGGATGCTGCAGGACTCCTACGCGCTCGGGGCGAGCGTGTACGACCTGCGCGGCATCAGCGACTCCCTGGACGACTCCGACCATCTCTTCGGCCTGATCCAGTTCAAGGTGGGCACCGGCGGCCAGGCCGCCGAATATCTCGGCGAGTGGGATTTTCCGCTCAATAAGCTGCTGCACAAGGCGCTCGACATCTACATGTCGCGCCGCTGACGCCCCGCTCCACGCACGTCCGGCGGGAGCCGGCGGGACGGAAGACGGCCCGCCGGCTCCCGCCGGGACAGATGAGAAAGGTTCCGTACGGCCATGGCGCTCTCCCTCTACGTCGACACCGAACGCTGGCGGGCGCACCAGCAGACGGTACTGAATCAGTTCCCGGGACTGGTCCCGGTCTGCAAGGGCAACGGATACGGCTTCGGTCACGAGCGGCTGGCCGAGGAGGTGACCCGCTCCGGCTCGGACATCATCGCCGTGGGCACCACGTACGAGGCCGCTCGGATGAAGGACTGGTTCAGCGGGGACCTGCTGGTGCTCACCCCGTTCCGCCGCGGTGAGGAACCGGTGCCGCTGCCGGACCGGGCGATCCGCACCGTCTCCTCGGTGGACGGGGTGAACGCGCTGGTGGGGGCCCGTGTCGTCATCGAGGTGATGAGCTCGATGAAACGGCACGGGGTGGTGGAGGAGGACCTCGGCAAACTGCGCGCCTCGATCGAGGACGTGCGGCTGGAGGGCTTCGCGATCCATCTGCCGCTGGACCGCACCGACGGCACGGACGCGGTGGACGAGGTCATCGGCTGGATGGACCGGCTGCGGACGGCCCGCCTGCCGCTGGAGAAGGTGTTCGTCAGCCATCTGGGGCCGGAGGAGTTCGCGCTGCTGCAGCGGCAGTTCCCGCAGACCCGCTTCCGGGCGCGGATCGGTACACGGCTGTGGCTGGGCGACCACGAGGCGACCCGGTACCGGGGCTCGGTGCTGGATGTCACGCGGGTGGTACGGGGCGATCGCTTCGGCTACCGCCAGCAGAAGGCGCCGGGCGACGGCTGGCTGGTGGTGGTGGCCGGCGGCACCTCGCACGGGGTGGGCCTGGAGGCGCCGAAGGCCATGCACGGGATGACCTCGCGGGCCAAGGGAGTGGCACGGGCCGGGCTGGCGACGGTGAACCGCAACCTCTCGCCCTTCGTGTGGGACGGCAAGCAGCGCTGGTTCGCCGAACCGCCGCACATGCAGGTGTCGATCCTGTTCGTGCCGGAGGAGGCCGCGGAGCCGAAGGTGGGCGATGAACTGACGGCGATCCTGCGGCACACGACGACGCAGCACGACCGGCTGGTCGACAACTGAGCGGACGAGCGCGGCGGGCGCCGTACGACGGCGAGGGGCCCGGACACGGTTGCGTGTCCGGGCCCCTCGCCATGCCGCACCGCCGGATGCGTCCCGGCATCCGGCGCGGTGTTCTCCGTGAGCTTCCCGGTGCCGTCCGGGCGGCTCCCGGGCGGTTCCTAGCGCTCCACCTCGCCGTTGATGAACTTCTCCACGTTCTCCCGGGCCTGGTCGTCGAAGTACTGGACCGGCGGGGACTTCATGAAGTAGGAGGAGGCCGAGAGGATCGGGCCGCCGACACCGCGGTCCTTGGCGATCTTCGCGGCGCGCAGGGCGTCGATGATGACCCCGGCGGAGTTCGGGGAGTCCCAGACCTCCAGCTTGTACTCCAGGTTCAGCGGGACGTCGCCGAACGCACGGCCCTCCAGGCGGACGTAGGCCCACTTGCGGTCGTCCAGCCAGGCCACGTAGTCCGACGGACCGATGTGGACGTTGTCCTCGCCCAGGTCCCGGTCGGGGATCTGGGAGGTCACGGCCTGGGTCTTGGAGATCTTCTTGGACTCCAGGCGCTCGCGCTCGAGCATGTTCTTGAAGTCCATGTTGCCGCCGACGTTGAGCTGCATCGTGCGGTCGAGGATGACACCGCGGTCCTCGAAGAGCTTGGCCAGCACGCGGTGCGTGATGGTGGCGCCCACCTGGGACTTGATGTCGTCGCCGACGATCGGGACACCGGCCTCGGCGAACTTGTTCGCCCACTCCTCGGTTCCGGCGATGAAGACCGGCAGGGCGTTGACGAAGGCGACACGCGCGTCGATGGCGCACTGCGCGTAGTACTTCGCGGCGTCCTCGGAGCCCACCGGGAGGTAGCAGACCAGGACATCGACCTCGCGGTCCTTGAGGATCTTCACGATGTCGACCGGCTCCTCGGCCGACTCCTCGATCGTCTGGCGGTAGTACTTGCCCAGGCCGTCGAGGGTGTGGCCGCGCTGGACGGTCACGTCGGTGGTGGGAACGTCGCAGATCTTGATGGTGTTGTTCTCACTGGCGCCGATGGCGTCGGCGAGATCCAGACCCACCTTCTTGGCGTCCACGTCGAACGCGGCCACGAACTCGATGTCCGAGATGTGGTAGTCGCCGAACTGCACGTGCATCAGACCCGGCACGCGGCTCTTCGGGTCGGCGTCCTTGTAGTACTCGACGCCCTGCACCAGCGAGGCGGCGCAGTTGCCCACGCCGACGATGGCTACGCGAACCGAACCCATTGGCGGTTGCTCCCTGTGTTTGTTCCGTGTCGTTTCCGACGGTGGTGTTGGTGCCGGCCCGCTCGGTGCGGACCTTCACGCGGTGTCATCGGACGGATCGGGCGGGGTCTCCCGCCGGTACTGATCACGCCCCGCCCGCTCGCTCTCGATGAGTTCGTTGAGCCAGCGGACCTCGCGCTCCACGGACTCCATGCCGTGTCGCTGCAGTTCGAGGGTGTAGTCGTCCAGCCGCTCCCGGGTGCGGGCCAGGGCGGTGCGCATCTTGGCGAGGCGCTCCTCCAGACGACTGCGGCGGCCTTCCAGCACCCGCATCCGCACATCGCGCGAGGTCTGGCCGAAGAAGGCGAAGCGGACGCCGAACCCCTCATCCTCCCAGGTGTCCGGCCCGGTCTGGGAGAGGAGTTCCTCGAAGCGCTCCTTCCCCTCGGCCGTGAGCCGGTAGACGATCTTGGCCCGGCGTCCGGTGAGCGGCGCCGTGAGGGAGTCCTCCGACTCGTCACCGGGTTCCTCGGCCAACCATCCGCGCTGAACCAGCGTCTTCAGGCAGGGGTAGAGGGAGCCGTAGCTGAAGGCCCGGAAGACACCCAGCGAGGTGTTGAGCCGTTTGCGCAGCTCGTAGCCGTGCATAGGTGACTCGCGGAGCAGTCCGAGAACGGCGAACTCCAGGATTCCCGAGCGTCTGCCCATCGCCGTCACTCCCTCCACCGGTGTCCGCCGACCGGCCCGTCGCCGGGCGGCCGCCTCGGGCTCATGTCCCGCCGCCCTGTGCCATTGTCTCTCACCGATGTATCGAATCGATACATCGGGGCGATAGCGAAGACGATAGAACGCCTATCAGAGGCGCGACAAGAGGAGATGGGCGCGGGGGAGGGTGAGCGGTTTCACATCGCTCCTTCACTACGGCTCGACAACCCCTATTTCTCCTGAATGTCTGATATTTGATTTTTGACCCTGCGTAGTCTGTCCGCTGTGCAGAAGGCCACCGGGAACCAACGAGGCGCCGGACGCGTCCTCGTCCTGGGTGCAGTGCGGCCAGTTCTGAGAACGTGGGCGGGCCGCACTTCGGGGGACTGGAAGTACACTGCCGCCTTCAGGCGCGAGCGCCTGCCCGAGGAGTAGCTGTTCCACATGAGCGAGCACCGTCGTAAGCCATCGCAGTCGCGTGGCCGGCGCGCCGCACAACCGCCGTCAGGCGGTCGGCGTGCCGCACAGCCGTATGGCTCCACCGCCTCCCACGGCATGCCCTCGGACCGCCCTCACGGCGGCCGGGCCGAGGCGCGGCGCGCGGCACAGCGCGCAGGCGCCGGCGGCGGCAGACGCCGGGCGGCCGACACCGCCGGAGATGTCACGGTCGTCGGCCGGAGGCGGGGGCGCTACGAGCCCGAGAAGAAGCGCCTCATCGACTACCCCAGGTCCGGCAAGTACGGCTGGCGGCGCTGGACGCCGTCCTGGAAGCTGGTCACCGGCCTGGCCCTGGCCTTCATGGGGATGCTGATCGGTCTCGGGGGACTGGCGCTGGCCATGGTGGAGGTGCCGGACGAGAAGAACGCCCTGGCACTCCAGCAGAACAACGTCTACTACTGGTCCGACGACACCGTCATGGCCAGGGCCGGCAAGACCAACCGGCAGAACATGAAGATAGAGGACATCCCCAAGTCGATGCAGGAGGCGGCGGTCGCCGCCGAGAACGCCACCTTCTGGGATGACAGGGGCATCGACCCGATCGGTATCGGCCGCGCGGTGTTCAACATGGCCACGGGCGGCGACACCCAGGGCGGCTCGACCATCACCCAGCAGTACGTCAAGAACACCTACCTGAGCCAGGACCAGACCATCGCCCGCAAGGCTCGGGAGCTGTTCATCTCCATCAAGGTCAACGCCCGGGTGGAGAAGCGCGACATCCTCCAGGGCTATCTCAACACCAGCTACTACGGGCGCGGCGCGTACGGTCTCCAGGCCGCCTCTCAGGCCTACTTCGAGAAGAGGGCCGAGGAGCTCACACCCTCGGAGAGCGCGCTGCTCACCACCGTCCTCAAGGGCGCCGACCTGTTCGACCCGGCCGGTGGCGTGGGCCCCAACTCCTCCGCCAAGGAGAACCGGGAGCGCGCCGTGAAGCGCTGGAACTGGGTGATGGACCGGCAGGTCGATCTGGGGATGATGAGCCAGGCCGAACGGGACAAGCACGAGTTCCCCGAGGTCGCTCCGCGCAAGGCCCAGGCCGGGCTCAACGGGCAGACCGGCTATCTGGCCGCTCTCGCCGAGGCCGAGGTCAAGAAGACCCTGGGCATCAGCAAGCAGCAGTTCGACCAGGGTGGCTACCAGATCTACACGACCTTCGACAAGAAGAAGACCGCCGAGATGGAGAAGGCGGTCAACGAGATCACCAAGCAGTACATCGACCCCGAGAGAAGGCCCGAAACCGACAAGTTCGTCCAGTTCGGCGCTGCCTCGGTGGAGCCCGGCACGGGCAAGGTCGTGGCCATCTACGGCGGTCCGGGTTTCGACAAGGGCCACTTCACCAACAACGCGGACACCCTGGGCGTCCCGGTGGGCTCGGTCTGGAAGCCGTTCGTGATGGCCGCGGCCATGGAGCACGGCACCTACAAGAGCAACGGCGTGGGCGTCGCACCGAGCAGCGAGTACAACGGCGACAACAAGCTGAAGGTCAGGCAGCAGGACGGGACCGACTACCTGGACAAGGACGGCAACCCCTTCTACCAGGTGAACGACGGCGACAAGGACCACGGGTACATCACCCTGCGCCGGGCCATGGAGGTCTCCGCCAACACCCCGTTCGTCCAGCTCGGTATGGACGTGGGCATGGACAAGGTCAAGGAGATGGCCACAAGCACGGGCATCGAGAAGGACAGCTTCGACCCGAACCTCAACCCGTCCTTCGCGCTGGGCACCTCCACCCCGGGCGCCATCGAGATGGCCAACTCGTATGCGACCTTCGCCGCCTCGGGGACCCGCGTCGACACCTACACAGTGCGGAGGGCGGCGCACAACGGCGAGGAGCAGCCCGGCTTCGAGGAGCCCCAGAAGGAGACGGCGATGGACTCCGACATCGCCCACAACATCACCGACGTGCTGCGCGGTGTCATCGAGAAGCCGCACGGCACGGGCACCAGGGCCCAGGGGCTGGGCCGTCCCGCTGCGGGCAAGACCGGTACGACCGACAAGAACAAGTCCGCCTGGTGGGTCGGATACACCCCGCAGTTGTCCACCGCGGTCACACTGTTCCGCACGGACCCGGAGAAGCGCACCCTGCTCTCGATGAACAACACGGGTGGCTTCTCGTCCATCCACGGTGGCCGGCTGCCCACCGAGGTATGGACGGCGTACATGAAGAGCGCGCTCAAGGGAGTGCCGACGAAGGACTTCCCCAAGCCCGGACCGGTCGGCAAGAAGATCGACCAGGTCGGTGCCCCGTCGCCGTCACCGTCGCCGTCGGAGAGCGAGGAGCCCGAGCCGTCGCCGTCGGAGAGCGAGGAGCCCGAGCCCAGCACGGAGCCGTCTCCCTCCCAGGAGTCGCCGTCCACGTCTCCGTCGAACACCTGCCGGCCCAACGACTGGTTCTGCGATGACACCGGCGGCACGGACACCGGGGGCACCAACGGCTCGGACGGCGGCGCGGGTAATGGAGGTAGCGACGGCTCGGACGGCGGCACCGACGAAGGCAGCACCAACGGCTCGGACGGCGGCACCGACGAAGGCAGCACCAATGGCCGACCCGGCGGTAACGACAGCGGCAGCATCTGGGGCGGCACCGGCGGAGAATGATCCCCGGGAGTCCCGGGAGAGAGCGCAGAGGAAGAGCACGAGGGGAAGCGGCGCCGGGAACGGCGCCGCTTCCGGCTTTCCGGCACCCGGACCGCGGACCGCGGACCCCGTGAGTACGGCCGAGCCCGGGGAGCACCTCCTCGCGCACCGCGTGGCCGGACGCGCGATACGGCAGGATGTGGCCCATGACGAGCGCGCACCAGGAGCAGCAGGCACCGGTACGGCCCACCGTCCAGGACGAGATCGCCGCCGCGGGCAGCGAGCTGATCGGCGGGCCGATCGGCAGGCGCGCGCTGACCGGGGGATCCTGGTGGACGCCAGTGAGGATCGTGCTGCTGGTGATGCTGGGCATGTTCGCGCTCGGGATGGTGCAGAAGCTGCCCTGCTACGAGAGCGGCTGGTTCCGCGGGGCGACCAGCCAGTATGTGCACGCCTGTTACTCCGACATCCCGCACCTCTACACCGGCCGCGGCTTCGCCGCCGACCTCACGCCGTACTTCGACCGCATTCCCCAGGAGATATCCGGGGGGATGGAGTATCTGGAGTACCCGGTGCTGACCGGGGCGTTCATGGAGGTGGCATCGTGGTTCACGCCCCAGGGCGGCGAGATGGTGCAGCGGCAGCAGATCTACTGGACGGTCAACGCCGGGATGCTGATGGTCTGCGCCGCCGTCCTGGTGGTGTGCGTCGCCCGTACTCACCGGCGGCGCCCGTGGGACGCGCTGCTGGTCGCGCTCGCCCCGGCCCTCGCGCTCACCGCGACGATCAACTGGGACCTGCTGGCGGTGTCCCTGACCGCCGCCTCGATGCTGATGTGGGCGCGCAGCCGTCCGTTCGCCTCGGGGGTACTGCTGGGTCTCGCGACCGCCGCAAAGTTCTATCCGTTCCTGCTGCTGGGCCCGCTGCTGGTGCTCTGCTGGCGTGCGGGACGCCAAAGGGCCTTCGGTACGGCGCTGGGCGGGACCGTGACCTCCTGGCTGGCGGTGAACCTGCCCGTCATGCTGCTCGCCCCGGACGGCTGGGGGAAGTTCTACTCCTTCAGCCAGGAACGGAACATCGACTTCGGATCGTTCTGGCTGATCATCTCGCAGCGCACCGGCAACCCGCTGGAACACGCCAATACCTACGCCATGCTGCTGGTGCTGATGGGCTGTGCGGCGATCGCCCTGCTTACCCTGTGCGCACCGCGTCGCCCACGCTTCGCGCAGCTCGCCTTTCTCGTGGTCGCTCTGTTCATCGTGACCAACAAGGTCTACTCGCCGCAGTATGTGCTGTGGCTGATTCCGCTGGCCGCCCTGGCCCGGCCGCGCTGGCGTGACTTCCTGATCTGGCAGGCATGCGAGGTGATGTACTACCTCGGCATCTGGTTCTACCTGGCTTACACGGGCAGTGGGGACGACCGCCATGGGCTGCCCACCGAGGGCTACCAGTTCGCGATCCTGCTTCACCTGCTGGGCACTCTGTACCTGTGCTCCGTGGTGGTACGGGACATCCTCCTACCGGACTGCGATGTGGTCCGCCGTGACGGCTCCGACGATCCCTCCGGGGGCGTTCTCGACCGCGCGCCCGACGCCTTCGTCCTCGGTCCGCCACAGCACCGGCAGCCGGACACCTCCACCCCTCAGGGATCGGAGGTGCGCTGGGAGGCTCGTACCGGCGGGGAATGACACTCACCGAGCCATGGTGGGTGTTTCACGTGAAACACCGATGGACCGACCGTGCCCCACCGTGTTCCGGAGACGCATCATGTCCCGGGGGCGCTGCGTCTTCCTCCCGGGTGGGTGTGTGAAGCTGACCGCATGGCTGTTGTGCGTGACCTGCGCGTGCTCCTGCGCTTCTCCGGCTTCCGCCGGCTGCTGTCGGTGCGTCTGCTGTCCCAGTCGGCCGACGGAGTCTTTCAGGTCGCGCTCGCCGCCTATGTGGTCTTCTCCCCCGAGCAGCAGACCTCCCCCGCCGCCATCGCCTCCGCCATGGCCGTCCTGCTGCTGCCGTACTCGCTGCTCGGCCCCTTCGCGGGGGTGTTGCTCGACCGGTGGCAGCGACGGCAGGTACTACTGTTCGGCAACCTGCTGCGTGCCGTGCTGGCGGCCGTGACCGCGGCACTGGTGCTGGTCTCGGCACCTCTGTGGTTGTTCTATCTCGCCGCCCTCTCGGTCACCGCCGTCAACCGCTTCGTCCTCGCCGGACTCTCGGCCGCACTGCCGCATGTGGTCGACGGCGAGCGGCTGGTGATGGCAAACTCACTGTCCCCCACCGCCGGCACCCTCGCGGCCACCGCAGGAGGCGGGCTCGCCTTTCTCGTGAGGATCCCCGCCCCGGACGACGCGAGCGCCGACGCCGTGGTCGTGGTCCTCGGCGCCGGTCTCTATCTGCTGGGAGCCCTGGCGTCGCTCCGGATCGGCCGTGGAACGCTCGGACCGGACACGATTCCCCGCGTACGGCTGAGCGCCGCCCTGGCCGATATCGCGCGCGGGCTGGTCACCGGGCTGCGCCATCTGGGGCAGCGACGCAGGGCCGCCCAGTCGCTCGCCTCGATGGCGATGCTGCGTTTCTGCTACGGCGCGCTGACGGTGATGGTGCTGATGTTGAGCCGATACGCCTGGGACGGCGGCGAGGGGGGCGACGACGGTGGGGGCATTCTGGGTGGAATGGCTCTTCTGGGACTGGCCGTGGGCGTCTCCGGGCTGGGTTTCTTCGTAGCGGCCGTCATCACTCCCTGGGCGGTACAGCGCGTCGGCCGATTCGGCTGGATCGCGCTGTGCGCCGCGGGAGCGGCGGCACTGGTGCCCGCGCTGGCGCTGCCCCTCCAGCCCGCCCCCGTACTGGGCGCCGTCTTCGTCATGGGACTGGCCACCCAGGGCGCGAAGATCACCACGGATACGGTCGTTCAGTCATCGGTGGACGACGTGTACCGGGGAAGGATCTTCTCCCTGTACGACATGCTCTTCAACGTCGCCTTCGTCGGCGCCGCCGGTATGGCCGCCCTGATGCTCCCCCCGGACGGCCGCTCGCCGACTCTGGTGATGACGGTGGCGACACTGTACGCGGCGGTGGCCGCCACGATGTTTCACGTGAAACGCCGCAACGGCCACCACAGGAGGGACGGCGGTGCGGTCAGTCCCGATCGGCCCACCACCGCCTGAGCGCCTCGATCGCGGCTTCACGTCCCATCGGGCCGCGCTCCAGCCGCAACTCCAGCAGGTGCCGGTATGCCTCACCCACCTCGGGGCCGGGACGCAACCCGAGGACCTCCATGATCTCGTTGCCGTTGAGATCCGGGCGAATGGAGTCCAGCTCCTCCTGCTCCTTCAGCCGCGCGATGCGCTCCTCCAGGCCGTCATACGCACGCGACAGAGCGTTAGCCTTGCGCTTGTTGCGCGTGGTGCAGTCCGACCGCGTCAGCTTGTGCAGCCGCTCCAGCAACGGGCCGGCGTCGCGGACATAGCGCCGTACAGCCGAATCGGTCCACTCACCGGTTCCATAACCGTGGAAGCGCAGATGCAGTTCGACCAGACGTGAGACATCCTTCACCATCTCGCCCGGGTACTTGAGCTTGGTCATCCGGGACTTGGTCATCTTCGCCCCCACCACCTCGTGATGGTGGAAGGAGACACGCCCGTCCTTCTCGAACCGACGCGTCCTCGGCTTGCCGATGTCGTGCAGCAGAGCCGCCAACCGCAGGGTGAGGTCCGGGCTGCCCTCCTCCAGATCGATGGCCTGCTCCAGCACGGTCAGTGTGTGCTCGTAGACGTCCTTGTGCCGGTGGTGCTCATCCCGCTCAAGGCGCAGCGCGGGCAGCTCGGGCAGAACCCGGTCGGTCAGCCCGGTCTTCACCAGCAGTTCCAGGCCACGTCGGGGGTGATCTGCGAGGATCAGTTTGTTCAGCTCGTCCCGCACCCTCTCGGCGGAGACGATCCCGATCCGCTCGGACATCGCCGTCATCGCGGCGACGACCCTCTCCTCCACCTCGAAGCCGAGCTGGGCGGCGAAGCGGGCGGCCCTCATCATCCGCAGCGGATCGTCGGAGAAGGAGTCCTCGGGTGTACCGGGCGTACGCAGCACCCGACGCGCGAGGTCCTCCAGACCTCGGTGCGGGTCGATGAAGTTCTTCTCGGGCAGCACGACCGCCATCGCGTTGACGGTGAAGTCTCGGCGAACGAGGTCCCCCTCGATCGAGTCGCCGTAGGAGACCTCGGGCTTGCGCGAGGTCCGGTCGTACGACTCCGAGCGGTACGTCGTGACCTCGATCTGGTAGTCGTCCTTGCGGCAGCCCACCGTGCCGAAGGCGATACCCACCTCCCAGACCGCGTCCGCCCACGGCCGGACCAGGGCCAGGATGTCCTGCGGCCGGGCGTCGGTGGTGAAGTCCAGGTCGTTGCCAAGCCGGCCCAGCAGCGCGTCGCGCACGGAACCGCCGACCAGGGCCAGGGTGAACCCGGCATCCTTGAAGCGGCGGGCCAGGTCGTCGGCGACTGGGGACACCCGCAGCAGCTCGCTCACGGCTCTGCGCTGGGCTTCCCCAAGCACCGCCGGAGGAGCCCCTCGGGTGGGCCCGTGGGCCTGCTGCTGGGGATGGCTGTCAGTGTTGGCGTTCGGCACAGCAGAACAGGGTACGTGGCCCCTCTCTCCCTGTTCCGCCCCGCTGCTCCCCGGCCCGTCGACCACTCCGGCCCGCGGTCGGCTCCGTGGCACTCACAGCCGACGGGGGTCGTTAGCATCTGAGTGCACCACAGCAGCGGCAGACCATTGGCAGATCGGCAACACACCGGTACGGACGACCGGCGAACAGGACGGACGAGGCACGTGGCCGAGACGGCACAGACCCCAGGGACCCCCATCGCTCCTGTCCGTCGCCGATGGGCGGCGCGCCGCACGGCCGTGTTGGCCGCCTCACTGCCGCTGCTGGCCGGAGTGGCTGTCCAGATCCCTGCCGAGGCCGCCGCCGCTCCCGCGGCCCTCCCGGCATCCTCGGCCTCTTCCCTCCGAGCCGCGCCGGCAGCGCCCACCGCGGACGAGTCCCGTGAGGTCTCGGTTTCCATCACCGGGCTGACCCCCTCGGCGCCGGGCAAGGGCGACACAGTCACCATCTCCGGCCGCGTCGGCAACAGGACCTCGTCCGATATCACCGAGGCCAGGCTCGCGCTGCGCCCTGGCGCCCAGCTGACCACACGCAGCGCGATCGACCGCACCGACTCGCATGCCGCCTACGTGCCCGGGGTCGACGGTGAGGAGCTCGGCGACGAGGGCACTGTGAAAATCGGCGACCTCCCCTCGGGAGCAGGGTTCTCCTTCACTCTGAGCGTGCCGGCCGACAAGCTGCCGTTCGATGAGCCCGGGGTGTACCAGCTCGGCGTGTCGCTGTCGGGCCGGATGGCCGACGAGGCGTACGGGCGCGTCCTCGGCATCGAACGGGCCGTCCTGCCATGGCAGCCGTCCGCGCCCGAACAGGCCACACAGCTGACCTTCCTGTGGCCGCTGATCTCCTCCCCCCACATCACCGCCCGCACCGAGTCCGGGGATCGGCAACGGGTGCCGGTGTTCGAGGACGACGCCCTCGAAGCCGAGATCGCGTCCGGCGGGCGCCTCCAGCAGATGGTGGCCCTGGGCAGGGAGCTACCGGTCACCTGGGTGGTCGATCCGGATCTGCTCGCTTCCGTCGAGGCGATGACCGGCAACTACAAGGTGCTGGCCGAGGGCGGCCGGGAGATCGCGGGCAAGAGCCAGGCCGACGCCCGGAAGTGGCTGCATGAACTGCGGCAGGCGGTGGAGGACGCGGAGGTCGTGGCCCTGCCCTTCGGCGACCCGGACCTCGCCTCCCTGGCCCATCGGGGCAAGAAGGTCTCCGGCGCGCTCAGCCATCTCGGTCCGGCCACCGAACTGGGCCAGATGACGGTGGAGACCACCCTGCTCACCCAGCCCAGCACCGACTTCGCCTGGCCGGTGGAGGGCGCCGTCGACCCCTCCATCGTCTCCGTCGCCACCTCGGCAGGCGCCCACAACGTCATCGCCCGCAGCGACAGCATGCGCGAACCCGATTCCCTCAACCACACCCCCACCGCCGTCCGGCCGGTCGGCGGCGGCACGACCGCGATCGTGGCGGACGCCCGGCTGTCGAAGCTGTTCCAGGGGGACCTGACCCGGGCAGACAACTCCACACAGGCCGTACAGCGGTTCCTGGCCCACACCCAGTCGATCACCGCACAGCAGCCGGGCCGGCAGCGCAGCATCGTGGTGGCTCCCCAGCGGATGCCCACCGTCAGCCAGGCGCAGGCGATGGCCGCCGCACTGGACACACTCCAGCTCGACGGGCGCTGGGTGGAGTTCATGAGCCTGACCGAGGCCGCGGAGGCCGATCCGGACCCGCAGGCCAGCCGGAAAGTCCCCGGACGGAGCTCCTACCCGGACTCGCTGCGCAAGCGGGAACTGCGGACCGAGTCCTTCGAGGAGATCCGCGCCATCCGGACCACCCTGGAGGACTTCAAGAGCATCCTGTCCGAGCCGGCCCGGGTTCAGACGCCCTTCAACAGCGCGCTCCTCCGCTCGATGTCCGTCTCCTGGCGCCATGACCACGAGGCGGCGGCAGAGTACCGCGACTCGGTGGGCGGTTATCTGGAGGAGCTGACGGGCGGTGTCCGGCTGATCGAGAAGTCGGACATGAAACTGTCCGGCCGCAGCGCCACCATCCCGGTGACCGTGCAGAACAATCTCCTCCAGGATGTGGAGAACCTGGAGTTGCGACTGGTCTCCGGACGCCGGATCGGCCTGGATGTCGGCGAGGCACAGCCGGTCACGGTGGAGGGCGGGCACAGCCAGTCGGTCAAGGTACCCACCACCGCCAAGGCCAACGGCCGCACCTGGGTCGAGGCCCGGCTCTACACCGAGGACGGCGATCCCTGGGGCGATCCGATGAGGTTCCAGGTGGAGGTCACCGAGATCACCTCCGCGGTGATGTTGGTGATCTCCGGCGGAGTTCTGCTCGTGGTACTGGCCGGGGTGCGGATGTACACCCAGCGCAAGCGCATCGGCGACCGGCCGGACCCGGACGCCCCCCTGGAGCGGGAGCGGCAGGCCGGTGAGCCGGGAGCCTCCGATGCCTCGGAGGGCGCCGCAGAGCCCCGCGGGGGCTCCGCCGGGGAGACTGGAGCCGGGCAGGCGGGTGACCCCGCCGGGAACACCGGAGCCGGACGTCGCGACCCCTCCGGTGCGGGTGAGAAGGTGGAGCGTTGAGCGAGCTGCCGGGGCCGGGGAAGACGGCCGCGGCCGATGAGTTGGGGTTGCAGCGATGAACGCGCCGTACGACCGTGACCGCGGTGACGCGCCCGACGGCGGGAACCAGGCCGTCCCGAGCGGCCAGGGCACGCGGGAGGAGTACCCGTACCGGCAGTACCCGTACGGCCGGAACACCTCCCTCCCCGCCCCTCACAGCGCCCGCCGGCAACCGGGGCAGGGCGGGGACCCGGCGACCGTGCGCTTCACGGGCGTGGACGGCATGCTGGACAGAGGAGCGCAGGAGAGCGGCGCCCGCGCCCGCGACGACGCCTTCGCCCATCTCTTCCACGACCAGCAGGCGCCCCCGTCCCAGGAGCACCAGCAGTACCCGCCGCCCCGGCAGCCGACCGGGTCCCAGGGGCAGCCTCACGAGCGGCACCAGTCCTCGGGACCGCAGCCGTACGCACTCCAAGAACCTCAGCAGGCCCAGGAGTCATACCGACCCCAGGAGCGACCCCAGGAGTTCTACGGGCACTCTCCACAGCCCGGCTCGCGACAGCCGCGGCAGCCTCCGTCCCCCGCTGTCTCCGCACCCCAGCCTCCGCCACCGCCGCAGGCGGCATCGGCGGCGGAGGAGGCCGCCGCGGGCCCGGCCCCCGCGGGTAAGGCCGCCCGCCGGGGCGGCGGCATACTGAAGTCCAGCGCCATCATGGCCGCGGGCACCATGGTCTCCCGGCTCACGGGCTTCGTCCGCACTCTGGTGATCACCGCCGCACTGGGCGCCGCGCTCCTCGGCGACGCCTACACCGTGGCGTACACGCTGCCGACGATGATCTACATCCTGTCCATCGGCGGCGGTCTGAACTCCGTCTTCGTGCCACAGCTCGTGCGTGCCATGAAGAACGACGAGGACGGCGGCGAGGCGTACGCCAACCGCCTCCTCACTCTGGTGATGGTCGTCCTCGGCGGCCTGGTCGCTCTCACGGTGCTGGGTGCGCCGCTGCTGGTCCGGGCACTGTCCGTGCAGATCGCCGACGACCCGGCCGCCAACAACGTGGCGGTCACCTTCGCCCGCTACTGCCTGCCGACGATCTTCTTCATGGGCGTCCACGTCGTCATGGGTCAGATCCTCAACGCCCGGGGCCGCTTCGGCGCGATGATGTGGACCCCGGTCCTGAACAACATCGTCATCATCACCACCTTCGGCCTCTTCATCTGGGTGTACGGCACCGCCCGGGCCTCAGGGGTGAGCGTGGAGACGATCCCCCCGGAGGGCGTCCGGCTGCTCGGCGTGGGCACCCTGCTGGGACTGGTCGTCCAGGCACTGGCGATGATCCCTTATCTGCGTGCCACCGGGTTCCGCGTCCGCCCCCGCTTCGACTGGCGCGGCCACGGTCTGGGCAAGGCCGCCCGCCTCGCCAAGTGGACCTTCCTGTTCGTCCTGGCCAACCAGGCGGGTGTCCTGGTCGTCACCCAGCTCGCCACCTGGGCCGGCAAGGCCGCCGACGCCGACGGCCATCCGGGCACCGGAATCCTCGGCTACAGCAACGCCCAGCTGATCTGGCAGATGCCGCAGGCCATCATCACCGTGTCGGTGATGGCCGCTCTGCTGCCGAGGATCTCCCGCGCCGCACACGACGGCGATCCGGCCGCCGTCCGCGACGACATCTCGCACGGGCTGCGCACCTCGGCCGTCGCCATCGTGCCCGTGTCCTTCGCCTTCGTGGCCCTCGGCGTACCGATGTGCCTGCTGATGTACTCCTCCGCGACCGTCGACGCGGCCACCTCGATGGGTTACATCCTCATGGCCTTCGGCCTCGGTCTGATCCCATACTCCGTGCAGTACGTGGTCCTGCGCGGCTTCTACGCCTACGAGGACACCCGCACCCCCTTCTACAACACGGTGATCGTGGCCGCCTGCAACGCCGCCGGCTCCGTGCTGGCCTTCCTGCTGCTGCCCAGTCACTGGGCGGTCGCCGGAATGGCCGCCGCCTACGGCCTCGCCTACGCCGTCGGCGTAGGTGTCGCCTGGAAGCGGCTCAGCGGAAAGCTGGGCGGCGATCTGGACGGCCCCCGCATCGTGCGCACCTACGCCAGGCTCTGCGGTGCCGGCATCCCGGCCGCCCTGGCCGGCGGCGCGGTCGCCTACGCCGTCGTCCGGGCCCTCGGTCCCGGCTTCGTCGGCGGCGCCGCGGCCCTGGCCGCGGGCGGCCTGGTGCTGGGGGCGGTCTTCGTTCTGGCAGCCCGGCGTATGCGGGTGGAGGAGCTGACCGCCATGATGGGCATGGTCCGCGCGAAGCTCGGCCGCTGACGGCCCTTCGGGGCCTGTCGCACAACCTTCGGCCCTGCCCGTGTGTCGTGCACAGCGGCGCACTGTGGGCACAATTGTCTCTGGCTGTGTTGGGAAACAGGCTGCAACGGATGGGGAGGCAGGAGCGACGGTGGCGGAGCGGAGCACGGCTGCCGTCGACGTGGCCGACGGGAGCGGCGGGACGGATGGCAAGGACAAGCCGTCCGCCGACGCTGTCGAGCGGACCACGGCCGACGGTTCCACGGACCACGAAGACGATGGCAGCACGGCGGCGGACGCCCCCGGCGCCTCTGACAGCACCGGCACGGTGACACCGGCCCCCCAGCCCTCCCGCTCCCCGCAGCCACCCGGGCTGCACAGCGGCCACAAACTGGCCCGGCGCTACCGCCTGGAGGAATGCGTCACCCGTCTGGACGGCTTCAGCAGTTGGCGGGCCGTCGATGAGAAACTGCGCCGTGCCGTCGGTGTCCATCTCCTCGCAGCAGGCCACCCCCGCGCCCGGCCGGTACTGGCCGCCGCCCGCTCCGCAGCCCTCCTCGGCGACCCCCGCTTCGTACAGGTCCTGGACGCGGTCGAGGAGAACGACCTCGTCTACGTCGTCCACGAATGGCTCCCGGACGCCACGCCCCTCACCGCCCTCCTGGCCTCCGGCCCGCTGCCCACCCACGAGGCCTACCAGCTCGTCACCCAGATCACCCAGGCGATGGCGGCCGCCCACCGCGAGGGCCTGGCCCATCTGCGGCTGACTCCCGGCTGCATCCTGCGCACTGCCGCCGGCCAGTACCGCATCCGCGGTCTCGCCGTGAACGCCGCCCTGCGCGGCATCACATCCGACCACCCCCAGCGCACCGACACCGAGGCGATCGGCGCTCTGCTCTACGCCTGCCTCACCCACCGCTGGCCGTACGGTGAGGACGCCTACGGCCTCAGCGGCATGGCCGAGCTGACCGGCGACTCCCTCGTCCCCCCGGATCAGGTACGTGCCGGGGTACACCGCGGGCTCTCCGAACTGGCCATGCGCGCGATGGTCAACGACGGCGCCACCGCCTCCCGCCAGGAACAGCCCTGCACCACTCCCGAGGAACTGGCCAAGGCGATCGCCGCGCTGCCGCGCATCCGGCCGCCAGAGCCCGAGTTCACCGCTCCGCCGCCGTACCAAGCCCTCGGCTACCGGCAGGGGGGTCACAGCGGACCCGCTGCCCGTCCTCCCACAGGGCCCGTCGGCGCACCCCCCGTGGCGGTGCCGACGGCACCTCCCGCACTGCCCGGCCGCGCCGGCAAGGTACTGAAGTGGGGTGTCTCCGCCCTGCTCATCGCCGCACTGGGCCTGGGGAGCTGGCAGTTGGCCGACACCCTTCTGAAGGGCGGCGAGCCCCCCGCGCCGAACCCGGGGAAGAGCGGAATCGAGCAACAGAAGCAGCCGGATACCGCTCCCACGGGCAAGCCGGTCGAGATCTCCCTCGCCAAGGACTTCGACCCGTTCGGTGACGACCTTTCCGAGAACAGCGACCAGGTGGGCAATGCGATCGACGGCGACGCCGACACCTTCTGGCAAACCATGTACTACAACAGCGCGAAGTTCGGGAACCTCAAAACCGGAGTGGGACTGATCCTCGATCTGGGTGAGTCCCGGCAGATCAGTACCGTCAAGGTCGGCTTCAAGGGCGGCACCTCCGTCGACTTCCTGGCAGCGGACGAGGACACCGCGCAGACGCCCGGTTCGCTGAGCGGTTTCAGCAAGGTCAGCAGCGGCTCCGGTACCGAAGTGGAGCTCAAGGCCAAGAAGCCGATCAGGACACGGTACGTTCTGGTCTGGCTCACCGAACTCCCCCTGACGGCGGAAGGCAACTACCGTGGCCGCATCACGGAGGTCGAGGTCCTCAGCTGACCTGCCGCACGTGGGGACAGCGGAGTCAGGAGGGGAACGGCGGGTGGGCGACAGAGTAACGAGCGGCTCCGTCGACGGCGCCGGAGACACGAGCGGTCCCGACGGCGCCGATGGTGCCGTCAGAGTCGACGACCGGGAGCTCCTCGCCCGCCATGTCGCCGGCGACCCGCACGCCTTCGGCGAGATCGTGCGCCGTCATCGCGACCGGCTCTGGGCCGTCGCCCTGCGCATTCTGCGGGACCGGGAGGAAGCCGCCGACGCCGTACAGGACGCACTGATCTCCGCCTACCGAAACGCCCACACCTTCCAGGGCCGGGCGGCCGTCACCACCTGGCTGCATCGCATCACCGTGAACGCCTGCCTGGACCGTGTACGCAAGGCTGCCGGCCGACGCACTTCGCCCGTCGCCGAGCCCGAGCGCCTGGAGCAACTCCTGGAACCGCACGAATCCGCCGCCGTACCCGTCGAGCGCCAGGACCTCCACCGTGAGCTCATCGCCGCGCTCTCCCAGCTGCCGCCGGAGCAGCGGGCGGCGCTCGTCCTCGTCGATATGCAGGGTTATCCGGTCGCCGAAGCAGCCCGCATCCTCGATGTCGCCGTAGGAACCGTCAAGAGCCGCTGCGCCCGCGGCAGGGCTCGGCTGTTGCCGTTGGTCTGCCATCTTCGCTCGGGAGGTCCGACCGAAGGACCTCGGGTGGGCACCGGCGGAAGGAACCTGGCACAGGGGGCATCCGTCCCACCGGCAAGAGGGAAACCAGGCACCGGGGCCGTGAAGAGCGGAGGTGAGCACGCATGACGTCCATGTCTTCCGCGTCGTTCGACGCTGACGGACATCCCGAGGTGGACGAGATCTCCGACCTCACAGAGGGACTGCTCTCCCCGGAGCGTTCGGCCGATGTTCGCGCCCATCTGTCGGACTGCGTGCTGTGCGCGGACGTGCAGGCGTCCCTGGAAGAGATCCGCAACACTCTGGGCACTCTTCCGGAACCGGCCCCGATGCCGCACGACGTGATGGGCCGCATCGACGCCGCGCTCGCTGCCGAGGCCTTGCTCAGCGCCTCGAACCCTGCCGGCAGTGAGATCCGGGATGCTTCCCCATCCTCGTCTTCGGTGGACGCACCGAATGCTGTTTCACGTGAAACGGTCCGTCTCGACCGTCCCAGCCTCCCCGACCGACCTACGAGAGGCCCTAACGGTCGTCCGGCGGACCGGCCACAAGGCTCCGGAGGCCCGGGCAGGGGCAGGGGCAGGCGACCGCGCCGCTGGGGCACCACCCTGCTCGGCACCGCGGGCGCGGCAGCCCTCCTCACTCTTGGCGCGGTCCTGCTGCCAGGTGTGGGAGCAAACTCTTCCGGAGGCACAGACAGGGGCCTGGCCCCGGAAGCGGGCGCGGAAGGCGAGCGAAGCGATCAGGCACTGGAGGCACGCGTACGGTCTCTGCTGGCCGACAGCACATCGGGAAAGCCGGAGCAGGGGAGTCAGGGAAGCCTGAAGAAGGCGGACCCAGGTTCTCCCGACTTCAGCCTCAAGGAAAGTCCCGGTTTCCCGAGCACACCCACGGCCACACCCCCGACATCCATGCCGTTGTGCGTCCGCGAGGGCGTCGGCCGTGACGAGGCACCTCTGGCCGTCGGCATGAGCGACTACGAGGGACGGCAGGCTTACATCGTGGTCCTGCCGCATCGGACCGACAGTTTCCAGGTGGAGGCCTATGTGATCGACGCCGAATGCGTCAGCATGGCGACTCCTGCCCCAGGCACGGTACT
This sequence comes from Streptomyces sp. CNQ085, assembly GCF_022614595.1. Classification (GTDB taxonomy): domain Bacteria; phylum Actinomycetota; class Actinomycetes; order Streptomycetales; family Streptomycetaceae; genus Streptomyces. Next base: position 287 of record NZ_JAJFAU010000080.1, on the reverse strand, counting down.
GGCCGTACACACCTATCCACGTTGAGCGTTCCTCGCGCGCAATGCCACAGTTGGGAATGCCAGGCTCCTAGGATTCGTTGGGTGGAGTAAGCCTTCCGAGGTGATGCTCCAGCCAGGTACCGGTAAACCCATCGGCAGACAAGGAAGACTCCGTGAGCGACGTCCGCAACGTGATCATCATCGGCTCCGGGCCGGCGGGGTACACCGCAGCGCTCTACACCGCCCGCGCCGCCCTGCGGCCGCTGGTCTTCGAGGGCTCGGTGACCGCCGGCGGTGCGCTGATGAAC
>NZ_JAJFAU010000079.1:4765-22445 GCF_022614595.1 Streptomyces sp. CNQ085 | reverse complement strand
CGGCGCACTGGACCGGCAGCTCTCGCTCGCCGCCGACAGCGGGCGCCGCCGGGACGAGGCCGCGCGGCGCCTGGCGGAGGTGGAGCGGGCGCTCGCCTCGCTCGGCGACGACGAACTGGCCGTGCTGCGCCGCGCGGAGGCGGCGCGGCAGGGCCGGTGAGACATGCGCAGGTGGTGAGGAGGCTCAGAGGTGGTGAGGAGTGCGCTCAGGCCGGGGCCAGGCTCGCCAGGTACGCCTGGGCCTTCTCCGGGTCGAAGAACCAGTCCTCCAGGTCGGACGGGTCGCTGAAGGCGTTGGCGAAGCGGTTCGCCAGCTCCTGGTGCTCCATGCCGGCCCCGATCAGCCGCAGTACGTGCTCCGGCGGCGGCGCCAGCAGCCCGTTCGACCACTTGGTGACGTGCCGGGCGGTGTCCTCCCAGAAGCGTTCGAAGGTGGCCCGCATCCACTCCTCGTCGAACGGCCTGTCCCCGTGCTCCAGGATGGCGGCCAGATAGGTGGCGGCGCACTTGGAGGCGGTGTTGGAGCCCTGGCCGGTGATCGGGTCGTTGGCCACCACCACGTCCGCCACGCCGAGCACCGCGCCGCCCGAGGGGAGGCGGCCGACCGGCTTGCGGACGGTCGGCGCGTAGCGGCCGGCGAGCGTGCCGCCCGCGTCGGTCAGCTCGACGCCGCGGGCCCGCTCGTACTCCCAGGGAGTGAAACGCTTCATCAGCTCCAGCGTCAGGTCCAGGTGCTGCGCGGGGTCCTTGACGCCCTGGAAGACGTCCAGCGGACCGCCGGGGATTCCCTCCCAGAACATGATGTCGCAGGGGCCGGAGACGGTGTAGCCGGGGATCATGAACAACTCGCCGACGCCCGGCACCAGGTTGAAGCGCACCGCCAGCGTCCCGGGGTGCTCCGGACGCCGCTCCAGGCCGTGCACGTAGGAGACCGCCAGCGCGCGCTGCGGCTTGTCGTACGGCGAGCGCGCGGCGTCGCGCTCGAACATCGTGACCAGTTCGCCCTTGCCGGCCGCGACGAGCACCAGGTCGTAGGTGCGGGCGAAGAAGTCCAGGTCGGAGACGGCCGCGCCGTGGATGACGAGCTGACCACCGCGCTGGGCGAAGGTCTCCAGCCAGCCGGCCATCTTCACGCGCTGGTCGATCGACTGCGCGTACCCGTCCAGGTGGCCCACCCAGTCGATGACGCGCGAGCCCTCGGGGCCGACGACGGAGACGCCCAGACCCTCGGTGCGCGGGCTCTGGTCCTCCCAGAAGTTGATCTCCAGGTCGCGCTCGTGCTGGAGCGCCTGGTCGAACATGCACTGGGTGGACATGACCCGGCCACCGCGGATCTCGTCCGCCGTGCGGTTCGACATCACGGTGACCTCGTAACCGTACGACTGGAGGCCGAGCGCGAGCTGGAGACCGGACTGGCCGGCTCCGACGATGAGTATCTTCCGCATGGCGGTTCTCCCCTGGGGTGCCTGGGTGATGAGGTGCCTGGGTGATGGGGTGCCTGGGTGTGGGGGTTTCGCGGAGCGCCCTTTCACGGGGCGCCGAGGCGGGACCGGGGCTGCCGGTCAGGCGGGGGCGAGGTCCAGCGCGTGGCCGACGAGCGCCGACAGCGAGTCGATGACCGTGTCCCGCTCGCGCGCGTCCATGATGACCACGGGCACACGCTCGGGAACGGACAGCGCCTCGCGCACGTCCTCGGCCTCGTAGTACTCCGTTCCCTCGAAGTGGTTGACGGCGACGACGTAGGGAAGGGCGCAGCTCTCGAAGTAGTCGAGCGCCGGGAAGCAGTCCTCCAGCCGCCGGGTGTCGGCCATCACCACCGCGCCGATCGCACCGCGCGCCAGGTCGTCCCACATGAACCAGAAGCGCCGCTGGCCGGGGGTGCCGAAGAGGTACAGCACCAGGTCGGCGTCGAGGGTGACGCGGCCGAAGTCCATGGCGACGGTGGTCGTGGTCTTCTCGGGAGTGGCCGTGATGTCGTCGGTTTCCTCGCTCGCCCGGGTCATCACCGCCTCGGTGGTCAGCGGTTCGATCTCGGAGACCGAGCCGACGAAGGTCGTCTTGCCCACGCCGAAGCCTCCCGCCACCACGATCTTGACGGAGATCGGGGCGCGTCCGCGCTCCTCCTGCCAGGGCTGGAGCTTCTCGGCGCTCTGTGCCGGGTCGTTCACGGCGTCCACCACGGGTCTTTCTCGGGGGTCTGCTTCGGGTCTGCGTCGGTGTCTGTGTCCGGCTGCTGCGCCGGGCGGGTACGGGAGGGCCCGTCAGAGCCTGCGGAGTCCGCCCAGCACCCTCTCCAGCAGTGCGCGGTCGGGGCGGTCGTTGTCGTAGCCGGTGCCGTAGACCCGTATGCGTCCCTGGTCGGCGAGGTCGCTGAGCAGTACGCGCACCACACCCAGCGGCATCCGCAGGCGGGCCGCGATCTCGGCGACCGAGCGCATCCGGCGGCACAGTTCGACGATGGCCCGCATCTCGGGCATCACCCGGTCGCGCAGTCCCCCCGAGGTCAGCTCCAGGCGTGCCTCGGGGGCCTCGATGGCGGCGACGAGGGTCTCCACCAGCAGGACGTGCCCGAAGCGGGTGCGGCCGCCGGTCAGCGAGTAGGGGCGCACGCGCGCGGGTTTGCGTACGGGCAGTGGGCTGTGGGAAGTCACTGGTCCAGCTCCATCGACGTGCGCAGCTCGGTGCGGAGTTCGGGGGTGAGGACGTGTCCGGCCCGGCCGACGAAGAGAGCCATGTGGTACGCGACGACGCTCATGTCGCAGTCGGGTGCGGCGTGGACGCCGAGCAGCGAGCCGTCGCTGATCGACATCACGAACAGGCTGCCCTCGTCCATCGCGACCATGGTCTGCTTGACGGGCCCGGCGTCCATCAGCTTGGAGGCGCCCTGGGTGAGGGAGCCGAGGCCGGAGACGATCGTGGCCAGGTCGGCGCCGACCTCCCGGGGACCGTGTTCCCGTCCTCCCGGCGCCCGGCGCGGGGCAGCGCCCCCCGCGCGCTCCCCTCCGTCCGGTCCACCGCCGGGACCGGTGTCCCCGGCGGCTCTGCCCGGTTCGGAGGAGAGCAGGAGCAGGCCGTCGGACGACACCACGGCGACGGACCGTACGCCGGGGACCTCGTCGACCAGGTTGGACAGCAGCCAGCGCAGGTTGCGTGCCTGCCTGCTGGGTGTGTGTGCGGTGGTGGGCGCGTTCACTTGCGTGCCTCCTCGACAGTGCCACCCGTGTCCGTCGCCTCCGCGCGGACTTCCGCCGGGCCGTCGCTCCGTCCGGCGGTGGCCCGGTCGGCGGTGCTCCGGTCGGCGTCGATCTGCGCCGCCGCGTCGCGCTGGCCGTCCCGGGCGCCCTGCTGGAAGCCGCCGAGCCGCCTGCGCAGCTCATCGGCCTTCAGCCCGCCCGTGCGGGGGCGGGGGATGTCGGCTCCGGTCTCCACGGTCCGCGGTGTGCGTTTGGGGAGCCCCTTGGCGGTGACGACCCGCGGGGCGTGGGGGGTTCCGTCCTCCGGTGCGGGCGCCGTCTGCGGAGCCGCCGCGGGCGCCTCGTCCAGGGGCCGGGTGTGCTCGCGGAGGTCCTCGGGTTCGACGTGGTACGGGCTCGCGGCCCGGACCAGGGCGTCACGCGCGGTATCGGCCGCGGCCTCGTCGGCCTCCGCCGCATCGGTGTCCTCGGTGATCCGGGGAATCGGCGCGGTCTCGGTGACATCGGCGGTGCCGGAGGGGCCGACGCCCGCGCTCCCGCCGTCCGCTCCCGTGCCCGGTGCGTCCGTGTCCGGTGCGTCCGTGTCCGGTGCGTCCGTGTCCGGTGCGTCCGTCTCCGCCGGGCGTACGCGGTCCGGACGGGGCGGCAGCGCATTGCCGTTGGCCTCGGCGACCGTGCCCGGCAGGGGCTGCGCGGTGCCCGCGGTGGCGGTTCTGGCCCCCGCGAGGGCTCCGGGCACCGGGCGGTCGGGCAGCAGGGCGCGCGGCAGGACGGCGACCGCGGCGATGCCGCCCTGTTTCTGCTCGCGCAGCTGCACCCGCACGCCGTGCCGCGCGGCGAGCCGGGCCACCACGTACAGGCCCATGCCGAGCACGTCGTCGTCCTCGGGGGCGCCGAGGACGCCGTCGGCCAGCTTGGCGTTCAGCTCGGCCAGCCGCTCGGGGGGGGAACCAATGCCCTCGTCCTGGACGGAGAGCATGATCTCGCCGTTCTCCAGCATCCAGCCCGACAGCCGCACCTCGGCCTCCGGCGGCGAGAAGGCGGTGGCGTTGTCGACCAGTTCGGCGATCAGGTGGCTGATGTCGTCGGCGGCGGAGCCGGAGACCCGGGCGTGCGGTGGCAGCGTGGCGATCTCCACCCGCTCGTAGCGCTCGATCTCGCTGACCGCGGCGCGCAGCACGTCCAGCAGCGGCACCGGTTCCAGATGGCCGGTGGTGTGCTCGGAACCCGCCAGGAGGAGCAGGTTCTCGCTGTGGCGGCGCATCCGGGTGGCGAGGTGGTCGAGTTTGAACAGGGCGGCGAGCCGCTCCGGCTCCTTCTCCTCGTGCTCCATGGACTCGATCAGGGCGAGCTGCCGCTCCACCAGTCCCAGGGTCCGCAGTCCGAGGTGCGTGAACGTGCCACGGGAGGCGCCCTGACGGCGCTCCGGATGCCCCTCTCCGGCGCCCTTCGCGGACCCGTGGTCGCGCAGCAGCCTTTCGTGCTCGGCGGTCAGAGCGGTCAACCGCTCGCGCGCGGAAGCGAGTTCGGCTGCGAGGTCGGCGTCGTCGGCCTCGCGCGCTGGACCGGCCGCCGCCCCAGCCCGGACGGCGCGCTCGTGCAGCTCGACGGCGGTGGCCCGCAGGCGGTTGACGACGCGTACGACGTCGGCGAACTCGTCGTCGCGGCCGGTGTAGACCACCGGGCCCTCGCCCACCGGATCGGCGGCCACCCGTTCGCCGCCGCGCCGCAGGACGGCCAGCGGGCGGGCCACCGAACGCGCGGTCTGCACGCTGACGCCGACGGCGAGCAGCAGACAGATCCCGAGCAGGGCGGCGCGCAGCTCCAGCGCCGTGACGTCGTCGTCACGCAGTCCCTCCAGCCTCTTCACCTCGGTGGCCGCCAGTGAGGACTCCATGCTGCGCATGCGGTCCACCCGGGCGGTGAGCGCGGCCTCCACCTGGTCGGTGTTCAGGGCGCGGTCCTGGTCGTCCAGGAGCGGCTGGTCGGTGAGGCGGGCCAGGTAGCGCTCGGCCAGCGTCACGTCGGCGCCGGTGACGGTCCTGGCGTACGCGTCGCGGGCGGGAGCGAGCGCGCTCCGGTCGAAGTCCGCGAGGGCGGCCTGCTCGCGCAGGTGGGCCTGCTGGGCGGCGGCGGCCAGGCGCGGTTGCCCGCCCTGCGCGGCGAGCGCGGCCAGCAGCAGCCCGCGGGCGGCGGAGGCATGCTCGACGGCGCGCCCGAGATCGGGAAACGCGTCGGCCGTGGCGTTCTCGGCGCGTGCGGGCAGGGCGCGGGCGGTGGCGGCGGTGATGCCACCGAGGGACCGGATGAGCCGGGTGTACGCCTCGTAGGCCTCGACTGCGCCGCCCTCACCGGCCACCGCCCGCTGCCGGATGTCGGGGAAGGCGTCGAGCAGTGCCCGTATGTCGGCGGGAGCGTCAGCCCTCAGCTCCCTGATACCGCGGTCCACCCGGGCGTGTTCCCCCTCGGAGGGCTCACCGCCGCCCGCGGCGATACGGCGGACGACGGCGTCGCGCTCGTCGGCCAGGGCGTGGGAGAGCGAGACCGCGCGGCGTCCCAGATCGGCGCGGTCGACCAGCCGCTGGGAGTCGGCCAGATCGCGCGAGGCGATGGCCACCGAGGGCGCGCCCGCGGCGAGTACGGCGGCGGCGCACAGGACGACGGAGGCGAGGAGCCTGTTGCGCACCCGCGCCCGGCGCCCGGCGGGGGGCGGTGTGGAGGCTGCGCCGTCCTGGTGGTCCCGCCGGCTGCTCCGGTGTCGCTTCTTGCCCACCCGTGCTCGCAATCTCGTTCCGCCGTCCCGGACCGGTCCGGGACGCGACAGTCCAATGTGTGCGGCATGGGACCGCATCCCGTCCGTTCACGGCTGTCCGCGGCAGCAGACGTTCTCGTCGTCGCGGCGGATGCGGAGGCGGTCCTCCTGCCGGGCCACTCGGAGGAGTGAACATCACCGGAGAGTCGCCGAACAACTCCCACGTCGCGGCCAGTTCGGCCACACACCGGCCGGGGGCTGGAAATCCGTCCGGCCTTTTGGCACCATTCGCGCCCACCGCTTCGCGGACACCCCGATTCCGGTAGAACTCCGACGAAGAGCCGCAGGTCGCGACACTGGTCCAGACCTACCCCGCTTCACCGGGCCCGCTCCGGCACACTGGCGCGCATGCGGATCGAGATGGCGAGCGAGCCCGGCGACCCCCGGGTCCCCAACGAGGACTACGCGTCGGTAGCCCTACCTGCGGCGGGAAGCGGCGGGGCGCTGGTGGTGCTGGACGGCGTGACTCCGCCCGCGGGGGACACCGGGTGCGCGCACGGCGTGCCGTGGTACGTGGCCCGTCTGGGCGGGGCACTGCTCGAACTGTCCGGTTCGCGGCGGGATATGCCGCTCGGGGAGTGCCTCGCCTCCGCCATCGGACGGACCGCCTCCTCCCACGGCCCGGGGTGTGACCTTTCTCACTCGCGCACCCCACAGGCAACGGTGGTGCTGGCCCGCTGGGACGACTCGGCCGTCGAGCACCTGGTGCTCTCCGATTCGGCGCTGCTGGTGGAGTACGCGGACGGGTCGGTGACGCCCGTCCTCGACACCCGGCTGGACGGTCTGCGGCCCGCCGCGCGGGCGCTGCCCCGGGCCGAGCGGACCGCGTACCTGGAGTCCCTGCGCAACGCGGAGGGCGGCTTCTTCACCGCCGCGGCCGACCCGGCGGTGGCCGGTCGCGCGGTGGTGGGCTCGGCGCCCCGCGAACGGGTGCGCGCGCTGGCCGCGCTGAGCGATGGCGCGACACGCTGGACGGACATCTTCCGCCTGGGCGACCGGACCGCGCTGATGACGGTGCTCCGCGAGGAGGGACCCGGGTCGCTGATCGGCCGGGTGCGCACCGCGGAGTCGGCCGACCGCGCCGGCGTGGCCTTCCCGCGCGGCAAGGCGCACGACGACGCGACGGCCGTACTGGTGGAGTTCCGGGCCACGACCGGGTTCACCGAGCCGGCCCCCTGACGGCGTGTACGATCCGGCCCGGCATCGCGCCGACGCGGGTCCGGCGGCACCAGCGCCCCGGGCAGTGTGAGCGTCACGGGCGACGGGAACGTGGTCTCTCCCCCGGCGGGTGGGTCGAGCCGAAGCCACTCGACGCCCTCCCACCGCCCGGGAGGCGCGCCGTGTTCCCCGGCCCTGTGTTCGCTGCGAGCGATCACCGCGCTCACCGGCCCGCCCACCGCTCCGTGCCCGCCACCGGCAGGATGGTCGGCATGACGGCCGACACGCGCTCCCCGTACCCCCCGTACGAGACGACGGCCGGCCACGGGGCCGGCGCTCCCCACGTGCTGGACCGCCGCGACGGCCCCCACGGCGAGGTCGTGCTGCGGCGGCACGGTGCTCTGCTCCAGATCATCGCCAACGGCTGCTTCCTGATGGACACCTCCGACGGCCGATCCGAGCGCCTGCTGGTGAGGGCCGCGCTCCGGGAGCTGGACGCCGGTGGCGGCCGGCCCTCGCCGGCCGTACTGATCGGCGGGCTGGGCGTCGGCTTCTCCCTGGCCGAGGCGGCGGCCGAGCCGCGCTGGGGGCGGATCACGGTGGTCGAGCGGGAGGAGGCGGTAATCGACTGGCACCGCGACGGCCCGCTCGGCGAGGTCTCCTCCGGCGCGCTGTCCGATCCCCGGGTGCGGATCGTCCGCGCCGACCTCCTGGCACACCTGACCGGCGGCGGCGACCCGTACGACGCCCTGTGCCTGGACATCGACAACGGCCCGGACTGGACGGTCACCGAGGACAACGGCTCGCTCTACACCCCCGCCGGGCTCGCCGCGTGCGCCCGGCGGCTCGCCCCGGACGGGATGCTGGCCGTGTGGTCCGCGCAGCCGTCCGGGGCGTTCGGCGAGGCGCTCCGGAATGCCGGGTTCAGACGGGTGCGCACCGAAGAGGTCCCCGTCGCCCGAGGCGTCCCGGACGTGGTCCACCTGGCCACCCGACCGGCGTAGCGCACCACACACGCGCCCTTTACGCTCTAGCGAGAAACCGAGCGGTAGGGCGAGACGTATGGACCACAGGAACACCACGCAGTCCCACGGCGGCGCCGCCGCTGCCACCCCGGGCGCCCAGCGCCGGATCCTGGTCGTGGAGGACGATCCGACCATCACCGAGGCGGTCGCCGCCCGGCTGCGCGCCGAGGGCTTCCAGGTCCGCACCGCCGGGGACGGCCCGGCGGCGGTGGAGGCGGCCGAGACGTGGCAGCCCGACCTGCTGGTGCTGGACGTGATGCTGCCGGGCTTCGACGGCCTGGAGGTCTGCCGCCGGGTGCAGGCGCAGCGGCCGGTTCCGGTACTGATGCTCACCGCCCGGGACGACGAGACCGACATGCTGATCGGCCTGGGGGTCGGCGCGGACGACTACATGACCAAGCCCTTCTCCATGCGGGAACTGGTCGCGCGCGCCCACGTCCTGTTGCGCCGCGTGGAGCGGGCCGCGATCGCCGCGTCCTCCCCGCGCTCGGGCACGCTGCGGCTGGGTGAGCTGGAGATCGACAACGCCCAGCGCCGGGTGCGGGTCTCCGGCCGGGACGTCCACCTCACCCCGACCGAGTTCGACCTGCTGGTCTGCCTGGCCAACTCCCCCCGCGCGGTGCTCTCCCGCGAGCAGCTGCTGGCCGAGGTGTGGGACTGGGCGGACGCCTCGGGTACCCGTACGGTCGACAGCCACATCAAGGCGCTGCGCCGGAAGATCGGCGCGGAGCGGATACGTACCGTCCACGGCGTCGGCTACGCGCTGGAGACGCCCGCGCCCGCCCCCGATTGGACGTGAGCGCGCCGGGCGCGGGCCGCGGCCGGCGCTCCCTGTGGAACCGGTTCTGGGAGGGCGTGCGCCCCGTGGACCCGTTCCGCTCGGTGAAGGCCGCGCTGGGCGCGCTGGTGATCGTCACGGTGGCCATCACCACCCTGCTGACCATCGTCGCGGTCCACTCGGCCATCGAGCTGCGGGTGATCGCCCTGCTCGCGGTGATCGCCTCGCTGGTGGTCACCCAGTTCGTGGCGCACGGGCTGGCCGCGCCGCTGGACGAGATGACGGACGCCGCCCGCTGGATGGCCCGCGGCGACTACAGCCGGCGGGTCCGCGTGGACCGCCGCGACGAGCTGGGCGAGCTGGCCGGGACCTTCAACAGCATGGCCGCCGACCTGGCGGCCGCCGACCGGCACCGCAAGGAGCTGGTGGCCAACGTCTCGCACGAACTGCGCACCCCGATCGCGGCGCTGCGCGCGGTGCTGGAGAACGTGGTGGACGGGGTCTCCGAGGCCGATCCGGCGACGATGGACATCGCGCTGCGGCAGACCGAGCGCCTGGGCCGCCTGGTGGAGCACCTGCTGGACCTGTCCAGGCTCGACAACGGGGTGGTGCCGCTGCACTCCCGCCGTTTCGAGGTGTGGCCCTACCTGGCGGGCGTGCTCAAGGAGGCCAACATGACCAAGGGTCAGGGACACTCCCGCACCGATGTCCACCTCCATCTGGAGGTGACTCCCTCGGGCATGGTCGCGTACGCCGACACCGAGCGGCTGCACCAGGTGGTCGCCAACCTGATCGACAACGCCGTCAAGCACAGTCCGCCCCACGGCCGGGTGACGGTGCGGGCGCGTCCCGGCCGGGCGCCGCTGAGTCTGGAGCTGGAGGTGCTGGACGAGGGCCCGGGGATCCCGGAGGCGGACCGCGCCAGGGTGTTCGAGCGCTTCGGCCGCTCGGCCTCGGCCGAGGGCGGCGACGGCGGCACGGGGCTGGGGCTGGCCATCGCGCGCTGGGCGGTGGACCTGCACGGCGGGCGGATCGGAGTGGCCGAGTCCCCGAGCGGCTGCCGGATCCTCGTCACTCTTCCCGGCGATACGCCCGGACCGGAGTTGACGTAGTCTCGAAGCAGCCGCGAGGTGAGGGAGCGAGGCGGGGCCACTCCCGGAGTGCTTCCTTCCCCGAAAGAGGCGAACTATGTTCGTTTCCCGCCGAAGAATGCGCCGAAACACACCTGTGAATGTGACTTAGGCGACGCAAACACCATGCCGACTGCACCGAACGGCGCAGGGAGCGTAGCCTTTATTTCTGCTGTCCACCCACACAGGTAAGCGGAAGAGGGCGGTTGCCGCCGTGTCGCCACAGGCCCCCAAGACTTCGAGTTCTCCCAGGACCGAGCAGGACGGGCAGGGCAAGAGTCCTGCCGCCGGCTTCGGTGCCAACGAGTGGCTCGTCGACGAGATCTACCAGCAGTACCTCCAGGACCCGAACTCCGTGGACCGGGCCTGGTGGGACTTCTTCGCCGACTACAAGCCCGGACAGGCCGCCGGAGGAGCCGCGGCCCCCAGCGCGTCGAAGCCCGCGGGCGAGTCCCAGGCGTCACATGCCTCCCAGCCGCGGCAGACGACGGCGCCCGCCGCGAAGTCCACCGAGGCTCCCGCGGCCAAGTCCGCCGAACACACTCCCCCGAAGGGCGAGCCCGCGGTCAAGGCCACCCCCACGAAGAGCGAGTCCGCCGCCAACGCCGCGCCCGCCGGGAGCGAGCCCGCCGACAGCGGGGACGGCGGGGCGGCCGGCCCGGAGTACGTGCCGCTGCGCGGCCCGTCCGCCGCGGTCGCCCGGAACATGAACGCCTCGCTGGAGCTGCCCACCGCCACGTCGGTGCGCGCGATCCCGGTGAAGCTGCTGGTCGACAACCGCATCGTCATCAACAACCACCTCAAGCGCGCCCGCGGCGGCAAGGTGTCCTTCACGCACCTCATCGGCTACGCCATGGTGCAGGCGCTCAAGGCAATGCCGTCGATGAACCACTCGTACACCGAGAGGGACGGCAAGCCGACGCTGGTCAGGCCCGACCACGTCAACCTCGGCCTGGCCATCGACCTGGTGAAGCCGGGCGGCGCCCGCCAGCTCGTGGTGGCCGCCATCAAGAAGGCCGAGACGCTGACCTTCTTCGAGTTCTGGCAGGCCTACGAGGACATCGTGCGCCGCGCCCGGAACAACAAGCTGACGATGGAGGACTTCTCCGGCGTCACCGCGTCGCTGACCAACCCCGGCGGCATCGGCACCGTCCACTCGGTGCCGCGCCTGATGCCCGGCCAGGGCCTGATCATCGGCGTCGGCGCGATGGAGTACCCGGCGGAGTTCCAGGGCACCTCGCAGGACACCCTGAACAAGCTGGGTGTCTCCAAGGTCATGACGCTGACCAGCACCTACGACCACCGCGTGATCCAGGGCGCCGCCTCCGGCGAGTTCCTGCGGATCATGCACCAGCTGCTGCTCGGCGAGAACGACTTCTACGACGAGATCTTCAAGGCGCTGCGCATCCCCTACGAGCCGGTGCGCTGGCTGCGCGACATCGACGTCTCCCACGACGACGACGTCACCAAGGCCGCCCGCGTCTTCGACCTGATCCACTCCTACCGGGTCCGCGGCCACGTCATGGCCGACACCGACCCGCTGGAGTACAAGCAGCGCAAGCACCCCGACCTGGACATCACCGAGCACGGTCTCACCCTGTGGGACCTGGAACGGGAGTTCGCGGTCGGCGGCTTCGCCGGCAAGTCCCTGATGAAACTGCGCGACATCCTGGGTGTGCTGCGCGACTCGTACTGCCGCACCACCGGCATCGAGTACATGCACATCCAGGACCCCAAGCAGCGCAAGTGGATCCAGGACCGCGTCGAGCGCCCGCACTCCTCCCTGGAGCGCGACGAGCAGCTGCGCATCCTGCGCAGGCTGAACGCCGCCGAGGCGTTCGAGGTCTTCCTGCAGACCAAGTACGTGGGCCAGAAGCGCTTCTCGCTGGAGGGCGGCGAGTCCGTCATCCCGATGCTGGACGCCGTCCTCGACGCCGCCGCCGAGGCGCGTCTGGACGAGGTCGTCGTCGGCATGGCCCACCGCGGCCGTCTCAACGTGCTGGCCAACATCGTGGGCAAGTCCTACGCCCAGATCTTCCGCGAGTTCGAGGGCAACCTCGACCCGAAGTCGATGCACGGCTCCGGCGACGTGAAGTACCACCTGGGCGCCGAGGGCACCTTCACCGGCCTGGACGGCGAGGAGATCAAGGTCTCCCTCACCGCCAACCCCTCCCACCTGGAGGCCGTGGACCCGGTCGTGGAGGGCGTGGCCCGCGCCAAGCAGGACATCATCGGCAAGGGCGGCACGGACTTCACCGTCCTGCCCGTCCAGCTCCACGGCGACGCGGCCTTCGCGGGCCAGGGCGTGGTGGCCGAGACCCTGAACATGTCGCAGCTGCGCGGCTACCGCACCGGCGGCACCGTGCACGTGGTCATCAACAACCAGGTCGGTTTCACCGCCCCGCCGGAGTCGGCACGCTCCTCGATGTACGCCACGGACGTGGCACGGATGATCGAGGCGCCGGTCTTCCACGTCAACGGCGACGACCCGGAGGCGTGCGTGCGCGTGGCGCGGCTGGCCTTCGAGTTCCGCCAGGCCTTCAACAAGGATGTGGTGATCGACCTCATCTGCTACCGCCGCCGCGGTCACAACGAGGCCGACAACCCGCACTTCACCCAGCCGGTGATGTACAACCTGATCGACAGGAAACGCTCGGTGCGCAAGCTCTACACCGAGTCGCTGATCGGCCGGGGCGACATCACCCTGGAGGAGGCCGAGCAGGCTCTCCAGGACTTCCAGGGGCAGCTGGAGAAGGTCTTCACCGAGGTCCGCGACGCCACCAGCCAGCCGGCTCCGGCGGAGATGCCGGCCCCGCGGGCGGAGTTCCCGGTCTCGGTGGACACCGGCGTCAGCACGGAGGTCCTCAAGCGGATCGCCGAGTCCCAGGTCAACATCCCCGAGCGGATCACCGTCCACCCCAGGCTGATGCCGCAGCTCCAGCGCCGTGCGGCGATGGTGGAGGAGGACAGGATCGACTGGGCGATGGGCGAGACGCTCGCCGTCGGCTCGCTGCTGATGGAGGGCACCCCCGTCCGGCTGGCCGGACAGGACTCCCGCCGCGGCACCTTCGGCCAGCGCCACGCGGTGCTGGTGGACCGGGAGACCGGCGAGGACTACACCCCGCTGCTGTACCTGTCCGGGGACCAGGCGCGCTTCAACGTCTACGACTCGCTGCTGAGCGAGTACGCGGCGATGGGCTTCGAGTACGGCTACTCCCTGGCTCGTCCCGAGGCGCTGGTGATGTGGGAGGCGCAGTTCGGCGACTTCGTCAACGGCGCCCAGACGGTCGTGGACGAGTTCATCTCCTCGGCCGAGCAGAAGTGGGGCCAGACCTCCGGCGTCACGCTGCTGCTGCCGCACGGCTACGAGGGCCAGGGCCCGGACCACTCCTCGGCCCGGATCGAGCGCTTCCTCCAGCTGTGCGCGCAGAACAGCATGACGGTCGCGGCGCCGACCCTGCCGTCGAACTACTTCCACCTGCTGCGCTGGCAGGTGCACAACCCGCACCACAAGCCGCTGATCGTCTTCACCCCGAAGTCGATGCTCCGGCTCAAGGCGGCGACCTCGAAGGCGGCGGAGTTCACCTCCGGCGGCTTCCGTCCGGTGATCGGCGACGCCTCGGTGGACCCGGCGCAGGTGCGCAAGGTCGTCTTCTGCTCCGGCAAGGTCTACTACGACCTCGCCGCCGAGCGGAGCAAGCGGGGCGTGACCGACACCGCGATCATCCGGCTGGAGCGGCTGTACCCGCTGCCCAGCAAGGAGATCCAGGCCGAGATGGCCCGCTACTCCGGCGCCTCGACGATCGTGTGGGCGCAGGAGGAGCCGGCGAACCAGGGCGCGTGGCCGTTCATCGCCCTCAATCTGGTGGACCACCTCGACCTGTTCATCGGCTCGGGGAAGGCCCCGAACGCGGACCGGCTGCGCCGGGTCTCGCGTCCCTCGTCCTCCTCCCCGGCGGTGGGCTCCGCCAAGCGCCACCAGTCCGAGCAGCAGCAGCTGGTCGACGAGGTCTTCGACCTCTGAGGTCCGCGGGTGGCGCACGGGCCGTCGTCCCCCGCCCGTGCGCCGCCCGCGGATTCCCACGGGGCCCGTGGTACCGACGCACACCATCCGGCCCGGACAGGGAGACATCCATGTACTTCACCGACCGCGGTATCGAGGAGCTGGCGCAGCGGCGCGGCGAGGAGGAGGTCACCTTCGAGTGGCTCTCCGAGCAGCTGCGGACCTTCGTCGACCTCAACCCCGATTTCGAGGTGCCCGTCGAGCGGCTGGCGACCTGGCTGGCCCGCCTGGACGACGAGGACGAGTGACGGCGGGCGGTGACCGCGCCCGCGGTCCGGCCGAGCGGTCTCCTTGACTTCCCGCCACCGCGATATATCGTGTCTCCACAGGGACGCGATATGTCGTCATACGCCGATGTGGGGGAGGCCGCCGTGCCAGGCCGGTCCGAATGGTTCGTGGACGCGCCGTGCGGGCTCGTCCTCGACGAGGACGTCCACACCCTGCGGGTGCGCGTCGTGGGCGGCGCGGTGAACGTCGTCAGCGCCGACACCCCGCCCGCCAGGCTGGAGGTCGGGGCCGTCACCGGGCCTCCGCTGACCGTCCGCCTGGAGGACGGCACCCTCACGGTCGCCTACGACGACCTGCCCTGGAAGGGCTTTCTCACCCTCCTGGACCGCGAGAGGTGGCGGCACAGGGCCGATGTCTCGCTTGCCGTGCCCGCCGGCGTCCGGGTCGAGGTCGGTGTGGTCGGCGCCGACGCGGTGGTCACCGGGATCGAGGGGCGCACCGAGGTCCGCGGGATCACCGGCGGCATCACGCTGGTGGGCCTGCGCGGCGACGTACGGGCCGACACCGTCTCCGGCGGTGTCCAGGCGCAGGGCGTGACGGGGGGCCTGCGCTTCAACTCCGTCTCCGGCGATCTGACGGTCATCGACGGCGGCTCGCCGGTGCGGGCCGACTCCGTCAGCGGCGGCATGACGGTCGACCTGGCCCCGGCGCGGGAGCGGCGCACCGATGTCCGGCTGAGCTCCGTGTCGGGCGGGATAGCCCTGCGGCTGCCGGAGCCGGCCGACGCCGCGGTGGAGGCGAGCACCGCCGGGGGCGCGCTCTCCTGCGCCTTCGAGGGCCTGCGGATCTCCGGGCAGTGGGGCGCCAGGCGGATCACCGGCACCCTCGGCGCGGGCGACGGACTGCTGCGGGCCACCACCGTCTCCGGCTCGATCGCACTGCTGCGCCGCCCGGAGCCGGAGGCCGACGAGGAGGCCGGCGCGCTCTTCTCGGCCGACGGCACACCCGCGCCGGCCGAGCCCTCCCCCCATAAGGACGTGTGACATGCCCCCCGTCTTCGCCCACGGCCGACTGCGCCTGTACCTGCTGAAGCTGCTCGACGAGGCGCCGCGCCACGGCTACGAGGTGATCCGACTGCTGGAGGAGCGCTTCCAGGGGCTGTACGCGCCCTCGGCCGGCACCGTCTACCCGCGGCTGGCCAAGCTGGAGGCCGAGGGCCTGGTCAGCCACACCACCGAGGGTGGCCGCAAGGTCTACTCGCTCACCAACGCCGGCCGCTCCGAGCTCGCCGACAGACAGGGAGAGCTGACCGAGCTGGAGCTGGAACTCCACCAGTCGCTGGCGGCCCTGGCCGCCGACATCCGCGAGGACGTCAGCGGCACGGCCGGCGACCTGCGCCGCGAGATGCGGGAGGCGGCCGAGCGGACCCGTGGCGCCGACCGGGCCCCGGGCGCCGGTGAGGGCGAGGGCGGTGGTACGTCCGCGCCCGGCCGGGAGAAGGCATGGGAGGGCGCGTGGGAAGGCACCTGGGACGACAAGGACGCGCTGCGGGCCGCACGCGAGGAGATGCGCCGGGCCGGTGAGCAGTGGAAGGAACAGGCCCGCCGTGCCCGCCAGGAGGCCCAGCAGGCCAGGCTCCAGGCGCGCAAGGCCCGGCAGTCCCGGGACGCCGCCCGACAGGAGGCCGAGCGGATCGCCCGCCGGGTTCAGGAGCAGGTGCAGTCGCACGCCCGCCAGGGCGACTGGCAGGGCGCGGTGCGCGCGGGCATGTCGGAGCTGGGCAGGCACCTGGGCGGTCTGGGGAGCCTGGGCGGCCCGGGGGACCCGGGCGGTCCGGGCGGCGCCGGTGGCCGGAACACGTCCCGGCCGAAGCACACGGAGCCGGACGGACGGACGGGTCCGGCGCGGGAGCCGGCCCCGGAGTGGGCGGAGGAGCCCGCCACGCCCTCCGGCGACCCCGGGCGCGATCTGGAGCGGCTGCTGGACCGGTTCCGCGACGACGTGCGGGACGCGGCCCGCGACCACGGCGTGGGCGAGGAGCAGCTGCGCGAGGCCCGCCGCCATCTGTCGACCGCGGCGGCCCACCTCGTCGCCCTGCTGCGGTCGCGCGATCCGGAGAGCCCGAAGGAGTAGGTCTCCGGCGGGGCCCGCCCACAGGCGGGACGGGCCCGGGACGCGTCAGACCGTCAGGACGATCTTGCCGAAGAGATCACCCGCCGCCATCTTCTCGAAGCCCTCGCGGGCCCGGTCCAGCGGCAGCGTGGAGTCGATCACCGGGCGGACGCTCTTGGCCGCGCAGAAGTTCAGCAGCCCGGCCAGTTCCTCCTTGGAGCCCATCGTGGAGCCGACGACCTTCAGTTCCAGGAAGAAGATCCGGTTCAGCTCGGTGGTGGGCGGGTTCGGGCCGCTGGTGGCACCCGAGACGACCAGCCTTCCGCCGGGCTTGAGGGACTTCACCGAGTGGGACCAGGTGGCGGCCCCGACCGTCTCGATCACCGCGTCCATCCGGTGCGGCAGCCGCGCGCCGCTCTCGAAGGCGGCCTCGGCGCCCAGCTCCTCGGCCCGCCCGCGCTTGGCCTCGTCGCGGCTGGTGGCGAAGACCCGCAGGCCCGCCGCGGCGCCCAGCACGATGGCCGCCGTGGCGACTCCGCCGCCCGCGCCCTGCACCAGGACGGAGTCCCCGGGCCGCACCTCGGCGTTGGTGAAGAGCATCCGGTACGCGGTCAGCCAGGCCGTCGGCAGGCAGGCGGCCTCCTCGAAGGAGAGCTCCTTCGGCTTGGGCAGGACGTTCCACTGCGGTACGGCGACCCGCTCGGCGAAGGTGCCCTGGTACTTCTCGGTCAGGATCGAGGGCCGCTCGCGCGGCCCGACCCCGTGCCCGGTCGCGCCGACGACGGAGTAGAGCACGACCTCGTTGCCGTCGGCGTCCACCCCGGCCGCGTCGCAGCCGAGGATCATCGGCAGCGACTCCTCGCCCAGGCCGACGCCGCGCAGGGACCACAGGTCGTGGTGGTTGAGGGAGGCCGCCTTGACGTCGATGGTCGTCCAGCCGAGCGGAACGTCCGGCTCCGGACGCTCGCCCAGCTCGAGTCCGCTCAGCGGCTTGTCACGGTCGATGCGCGCGGCATAGGCAGCAAACATGATCCAAACCCTAGGACGCGCCGGGCCGCCGGGGAACAGGACAGCGGTGTGACACGCGCCGCCGGCCCGCTGGGGCGGCCGGCGGTGCGACGGCGCAGGAAAGCCGCAGGGGGGGGGGGGGGGGGGGGGGGGGGGGGGGGGGGGGGGGGGG
>NZ_JAJFAU010000079.1:0-4755 GCF_022614595.1 Streptomyces sp. CNQ085 | reverse complement strand
CGGGGCGGTAAACCGCAAAACGGTGCGCATGCGGCCCTCTCGCGAGGTATAGGGCCGAACGGGGGCCACGCGAATCTGACCGAAAAACACTGCTCCACCACCGGGCCCCGGGTCCGGGGCCCGCACCGCCCTTCAGAGCGGCGTACCGCCGCTCAGAGGACCTTCGACAGGAACGCCTTGGTCCGCTCGTGCTGCGGATCGGTCAGCACATCGCGCGGATGGCCCGACTCGACGACCACGCCGTCGTCCATGAAGACCAGCGAGTCGCCGACCTCCCGGGCGAAGCCCATCTCGTGGGTGACGACGATCATCGTCATGCCGTCCTCGGCCAGCCCGCGCATGACGTCCAGGACCTCGCCGACCAGCTCCGGGTCGAGCGCCGAGGTGGGCTCGTCGAAGAGCATCAGCTTGGGCTCCATCGCCAGCGCACGGGCGATGGCCACGCGCTGCTGCTGGCCACCGGAGAGCTGGGAGGGGTAGTTGTCCGTACGGTTGCCCAGTCCGACCCGCTCCAGCAGCTTCAGGGCCCGTTCCCGGGCCGCCGCCCTCGACTCGCCCTTGACCTGGACGGGCGCCTCCATGACGTTCTCCACCGCGGTCATGTGCGGGAAGAGGTTGAAGCGCTGGAAGACCATGCCGATGTCACGGCGCTGGGCGGCGACCTCGCGCTCCTTGAGCTCGTAGAGCCTGTCGCCCTTCTGCCGGTAGCCGACCAGGTGGCCGTCGACCGACAGCCGCCCGGCGCTGATCTTCTCCAGGTGGTTGATGCAGCGCAGGAAGGTGGACTTGCCGGATCCGGACGGGCCGACCAGGCAGAACACCTCACCCGCGGCGACCTCCAGGTCGATGCCCTTGAGGATGTGGGCGTGGCCGAAGGACTTGTGGACGCCCTCCGCCTTCACCATCGGGACAGCGGGGGTGGTCATACCGTCTTCCCTCCCACCCGGCTCGGCGTGCGGAACGAGGTGAGGCTCCCACGCACCCGCTGCCACGGCGTGGGCGGCAGGTTGCGGGAGGAGCCGCGCTGGAAGTAGCGCTCCAGGTAGTACTGGCCGACGCTGAGGACCGTGGTGAGGATCAGGTACCAGATGGTCGCCACCAGCAGCAGCTCCATCACCTCCAGGTTGCGCGAGGAGATCCTGGTGGCGGAGAACAACAGCTCGCTGTACTGGATGGCGTAGGCCAGTGACGAGGTCTTGAGCATGTTGATGAACTCGTTGCCTGTCGGCGGGATGATGACCCGCATGGCCTGCGGCAGCACGATGCGCCGCATGGTGCGCGAGCCGGTCATGCCGAGTGCGTGGGCCGCCTCGGTCTGGCCCTCGTCCACCGACTGGATGCCCGCGCGGCTGATCTCGGCCATGTAGGCGGCCTCGTTCAGCCCCAGGCCCAGCAGCGCGGCGAGGAACGGCGTCATCACGTCGTTCATCTCGTCGCGGTAGAAGCCCAGGTCCAGGATCGGGAAGATCAGCGCAAGGTTGTACCAGATCAGCAACTGCACCAGGACGGGGGTGCCGCGGAAGACCCAGATGTAGCCCCAGGCCACCGAGGACATCACGGGGTTCTTCGACAGTCGCATCACCGCGAGGATCGTTCCGAGCACCACGCCCATGAGCATGGCGAGCAGGGTGATCCACAGAGTGTTGGCCGCACCGGTGAGGATCGTCTCGTGGTTGAGGTAGCGCCCCACCGTCGGCCAGGTGATGTCGGCGCCCACGAAGGCCGCCACCACCAGGCCGAACAGAACGAGCACGATCGCTGCGCTTATCCAGCGGCCGTAGTGGCGCACCGGAATGGCCTTGACGGCCTCGGGCGGGACCGGGGAGCTCTTGGCCACCGGCACCGCCCCGCCCACTCCGGTTCCGCCGCCCTCGGGGTCGGGGGCCGGCACCGGAGCGGATGGTGCCTTGTCTTCAGGTTCGGACACGGAGAGTTACCTTTGCTGTGGAACTACGGGGCCCGTGCGGCTCACTCGCCGCCGTTGACGGTGGCCTCCTCGACGCCGGCGCCGGCGACCTCCCACTTCTCCAGCACCTTCTGGTACTCGCCGTTGTCGATGATGGCGTCCAGGGCCGCCTTGATGGCGTCGCGCAGCTGGGTGTTCTCCTTGCTGACGGCGATGCCGTAGGGGGCGGCGTCGATCTGGTCGCCGACGACCTCGAAGTCCTCGCCGCCGCCGGAGGTCTTGGCGTTGTACGCGGCGACCGGGTAGTCGTTGATGTCGGCGACCGCACGGCCCTGCTTGACCTGGAGAAGCGCCTCGGTGTCCTTGTCGAAGGCGAGGATCTTGATCGGCTTGTCGCACTTCTCGCTCTGGGTCTCGGCGAGCGCCTCGTTCGCCGTACCGCGCTGGAGCGCCACGGTCTCGCCGCAGAGGTCGTCCAGGGACTTGATGCCCTCCGGGTTGCCCTTCTTGACCAGGATGGTGGAACCGGCGCGGAAGTAGTCGACGAAGTCGACGCCCTCGCCGACCTTCTCGCCCTTGTCGTCCAGGCCTTCCTGTCGCTGCTTGGTGTCGGTCATCGCCGACATGATGATGTCGTGGCGACCGGAGTTCAGGCCGGTGATCAGCCCGTCGAAGGTGCCGTTGCCGAACTCGAACTCGACGCCGAGCTGCTCGCCCAGTGCCTCGCCCAGGTCGGGATCGATACCGGCGATCTCGTCGTTCTCGTCGTAGAATTCGACCGGCGCGTAGGCGATGTCCGAGCCGACCTTGATGACGCCGGCGGACTGGATGTCCTTGGGAAGCCTGTCGAACAGCGGAGCCTCGGAGCTCTTCGACTCGGTGTCTCCGCCGCTCTCGCCGCCCTCGTCGGTCTGGTCCCCGCACGCGGTCAGCAGCAGGGAGCCGGTGAGCGCGACGGCCGCGGCGGCGACCAGGCGCCGGCGCGCGGACGGCCTGCGGGGGCCATCCACCGAGGACAGGGGGCGGTTGGTGCGTGCGGTCATGGAGAGTCCTCCTGCGGGGTGGTGTGAGGTGTCCAGTGGTCGGCCGGGCACGCCCGGGCGTGCGGCGACACTGTGTGATGGGGGCATCCTGCCATCCGGACACCCGAGGCCAGGATGGCAGCCATGTCAAAATCGGATAACGGGCGACCGGGAACGACCGGCGCCTGACGAGACGTACGCCATCACCTGCTCGAATGAGCAGAGGCGCGCACACCGGAGGGAGAGCTTCGTCACTTCCCTCCCGTGTTGTTAAGCGGCTTTCCACCCTCCCTACAGGTTCTTTGCCCAGGATTCCCATGTCCGGCGCGTTCCCCGGACAGCCGGTGAGACGTAAGACATTCGTGCGGGGTGGCGCTCATCCGGTAGAAAGAGCAGTTACACCCCTCACCCGGGGACCAGGGCGTGAGTGCGACGCGCCCGGCGTCCGTTACCCCCCTCGACGGCGGCTCCATCCGCCGGAGAGGCCGCGGACGTGGTGCCCGCCCCGCGCCTCGACCAGGCAGCGGCCGCCCTCGATCAGGAATTTCAGCAAAGGGGTCAAACAGTGGCAGCGGAGACCGTCAACTCCAACGGCGAGCTGGACGGCGGCGCCGAGTCGGCCATCGATCCGGCGTTCGCCCTGCACCGCGGCGGCAAGATGTCGGTCCGGGCGACCGTGCCGGTGCGGGACGCGGACGATCTTTCCCTGGCCTACACGCCGGGTGTGGCCAAGGTGTGCAGCGCCATCGCCGAGCAGCCGGAGCTGGTTCACGACTACACCTGGAAGTCGCAGGTCGTCGCGGTCGTCACGGACGGCACCGCGGTGCTGGGTCTGGGCGACATCGGCCCACGGGCGTCGCTGCCGGTGATGGAGGGCAAGGCGATCCTCTTCAAGCAGTTCGGCGGTGTGGACGCGGTCCCGATCGCACTGGACTGTACCGACGTGGACCAGATCGTGGAGACCGTCGTCCGGCTCGCACCCTCCTTCGGTGGCGTCAACCTGGAGGACATCTCCGCTCCGCGCTGCTTCGAGATCGAGCGCAGGCTCCAGGAGAGCCTGGACATCCCAGTCTTCCACGACGACCAGCACGGCACGGCGGTCGTCACGCTCGCCGCGCTGCGCAACGCCGCCCGGCTGCGCGGCATCGCGCTCGGCGAGCTGCGCGCCGTGATCTCCGGGGCCGGCGCGGCTGGGGTGGCCATCGCCCGGATCCTGGTGGAGGCCGGCATCGGCGACGTGGCGGTCTGCGACCGCAAGGGCATCGTCTCGGCCGACCGCACCGACCTCACCGACGTCAAACGGGAGCTGGCGGGCTTCACCAACAAGTCCGGACTGAGCGGATCGCTGGAGTCCGCGATGGACGGCGCGGACGTCTTCATCGGCGTCAGCGGCGGCGCGGTCCCCGAGGAGGCCGTCGCGAGGATGGCGAAGGACGCCTTCGTCTTCGCCATGGCCAACCCCACTCCGGAGATCCACCCGGATGTCGCCCGCAAGTACGCCTCGGTCGTCGCCACCGGCCGCAGCGACTACCCGAACCAGATCAACAACGTCCTCGCCTTCCCCGGCATCTTCGCCGGCGCCCTCCAGGTGCGCGCCTCCAGGATCACCGAGGGCATGAAACTGGCCGCCGCCGAGGCGCTGGCAGCGGTGGTCGCCGACGATCTGAGCGCCGACCGCGTGATCCCCTCCCCGTTCGACGAGCGGGTCGCCCCGGCGGTGACCTCCGCCGTCGCGGCGGCCGCCCGCGCGGAGGGCGTGGCGCGGCGCTGAGCGCCGGGCGGAACGACGCGCGGGGGCGGTACGGGCCGGGGAGCCCCGGCCCGTAC
>NZ_JAJFAU010000078.1 GCF_022614595.1 Streptomyces sp. CNQ085 | reverse complement strand
CCGCTGAACCGCCCGGCGGGGCGCGGGCCCCGCGCCCCGTCCCACCTCGCGGGCGGACGGGACGGGGAGCCGGCGAGTCCGCGTAGCATGGCGGTAATCGTCCGGTACCGGGTCCTGCGGACTGGAACGGAAGGCCGAGCTCACGTGAACCAACCCCCCTCCGGCGCCGCCGGGGACCGTCCCGCGCGCCTGACCGTCGGCGTCGTCGGCGCGGGCCGCGTCGGCCCCGCCCTGGCAGCGGCCCTCGGGCTGGCCGGGCACCGCCCGGTGGCCGCCTCCGGCGTCTCCGACGCCTCCCGCCGCCGGGCCGAGGCCCTGCTGCCCGGGGTACCACTGGTGGAGCCCGCCGAGGTCCTGGCCCGCGCCGACCTCGTCCTGCTCACCGCTCCCGACGACGCCCTGCCCGGCCTCGTCGCCGGCCTGGCCGAGACCGGCGCCGTACGCCCCGGCCGGCTGCTGGCGCACGCCTCGGGCCGCTACGGCACCGCCGTCCTCGACCCCGCCACCCGGGCCGGAGCCCTGCCGCTGGCGCTGCACCCGGTGATGACGTTCACCGGCACGCCCGTGGACGTGCAGCGGCTGGCGGGCTGCTCCTTCGGCGTCACAGCCCCCGAGGAGCTGCGGCTGGCCGCCGAGGCGCTGGTCATCGAGATGGGCGGGGAGCCCGAGTGGGTCGCCGAGGAGGCCCGTCCGCTCTACCACGCGGCCCTGGCTCTCGGCGCCAACCACCTGGTCACACTGGTCGCCCAGGCCATGGAGCTGCTGCGCACCGCCGGTGTCTCCGCGCCCGACCGGATGCTCGGCCCGCTGCTCGGCACGGCCCTGGACAACGCCCTGCGCTCCGGCGACGCCGCACTGACCGGCCCGGTCGCCCGGGGCGACGCCGGCACGGTCGCCGCCCACATCACCGAGCTGCGCCGCCACGCCCCGCAGGCGGTGGCTGGCTACCTCGCGATGGCCCGCGCCACCGCCGACCGGGCTCTGGCCGGCGGACTGCTCAGGCCGGAACTGGCCGAGGACCTGCTGGAAGTCCTCTCCGACGGGGACCCCCGGTGACCGGACCGACCGCCGACGACAGGAGCCCGGCCGTGTCCGTGCCCGCAGCCGGCCCCGCAGCCGCTCCAACCCCCGTGCCCGTCCTGCACACCGCCGCCGCCCTGCGCGCCCTCCCGCGCCGGGGGCGGCGGGCGGTGGTGATGACGATGGGCGCCCTGCACGAGGGCCATGCGGCCCTGGTCCGCGCCGCCCGCGAGAGGGCCGGGTCCGAAGGGCAGGTGGTGGTCACCGTCTTCGTCAACCCGCTGCAGTTCGGCGCGGGTGAGGACCTGGACCGCTACCCGCGCACCCTGGACGCGGATGTCGCGGTGGCCGCGGGCGCGGGCGCCGACGCCGTCTTCGCGCCGCCGGTGGAGGAGGTCTACCCCGGCGGGGAGCCGGAGGTGAGGATCGGCGCGGGCCCGATGGGCGAGCGCCTGGAGGGCGCCAGCCGGCCCGGTCACTTCGACGGGATGCTCACCGTCGTCGCCAAACTGCTCCACCTCACCGCCCCCGACCTGGCGCTCTACGGGGAGAAGGACGCCCAGCAGCTCGCCCTGATCACCCGGATGGTCCGCGACCTGAATTTTCCCGTGGAGATCGAGGGCGTGCCCACTGTGCGCGAATCCGACGGCCTGGCCCTCTCCAGCCGCAACCGCTATCTGTCGGAGGCCGAGCGCGCCACCGCCCTGGCCCTCTCGCGCGCCCTGTTCGCCGGGCGCGACGCGGCGGCCGCGGGCGGCACGGGGCCGCGCGAGGTCCGCCGGGCCGCCGAGACCGTACTGGCGCAGGCCCGGCGGGCACGGCCGCCGCTGGTACCGGACTACCTGGCGCTGGTGGACCCGGCCCACTTCACGGAGGTCCCGGCGGAGCCCGGCGCGTACGAGGGCGAGGCCGTGCTCGCGGTGGCGGCGCGGGTGGGCACCACACGACTGATCGACAACGTCCGGCTGCGCCTCGGACGCCCCGGAGGGGTTCGGTGAACGGGACGACAGGCCTGCGGCTGGACGCGCCGCGCTCCGGCTGGGCCATCGCGGCGGACGTGGTGGTGGTCGGCTCCGGAGTGGCCGGCCTGACCGCCGCCCTGCGCTGCGCGGCCTCCGGCCGGAAGACGGTGATCGTCACCAAGGCCCGGCTGGACGCCGGCTCCACGCGCTGGGCGCAGGGCGGCATCGCCGCCGCGCTGGGCGAGGGCGACACCCCCGGCCAGCATCTGGACGACACCCTGGTCGCGGGCGCGGGCCTGTGCGACGAGGAGGCGGTGCGCACCCTGGTCACCGAGGGGCCGGACGCGGTGCGCCGGCTGATCGGCGCCGGAGCGCGGTTCGACACCTCCGCCGAGACCGGCGAGATCGACCTGACACGCGAGGGTGGCCACCGCCGCCGCCGTATCGCCCACGCGGGCGGCGACGCGACCGGCGCGGAGATATCCCGCGCCCTGGTGGCGGCCGTACGCGATGCCGGGATGGAGATGGTGGAGAACGCCCTCGTCCTGGATCTGCTCAAGGACGCCGGCGGGCACGCCGCGGGCGTCTCCCTGCACGTGATGGGCGAGGGGCGGCACGACGGCGTGGGAGCCGTCCACGCTCCGGCGGTGGTGCTGGCCACCGGCGGCATGGGCCAGGTGTTCTCCGCCACCACCAACCCGCCGGTCTCCACCGGAGACGGCGTCGCGCTGGCGTTGCGGGCGGGCGCGGAGGTCTCCGACCTGGAGTTCGTCCAGTTCCACCCGACCGTGCTCTACCTGGGCCCGGGCAGTGAGGGCCAGCAGCCGCTGGTCTCGGAGGCCGTGCGCGGCGAGGGCGCGTACCTCGTCGACGCGGACGGCGAGCGCTTCATGGCCGGGCAGCACGAACTGGCCGAGCTGGCGCCGCGCGACATCGTCGCCAAGGGCATCATGCGGCGGATGCGTGAGCGGGGGGCCGACCACATGTACCTGGACGCCCGGCACTTCGGCGCACGGATGTGGCGCGAGCGGTTCCCCACCATCCTCGCCGCCTGCCGCGCCCACGGCATCGACCCGGTCACCGAGCCGGTCCCGGTCGCGCCCGCCGCGCACTACGCCTCCGGCGGGGTGCGCACCGACCTGGCGGGCCGTACCACCGTGCCGGGCCTGTACGCGTGCGGCGAGGTCGCGTGCACGGGTGTGCACGGTGCCAACCGGCTGGCCTCCAACTCCCTGCTGGAGGGCCTGGTCTTCGCCGAGCGGATCGCCGCCGACATCGCCCGCGCCCCCGCCCGCGTCCCGGTGCCTGCGGAGCCCGGTGGCCCGGCGGGCACGCGGACCGTTCCGCTGCCGCCGGCCGAGGCGCGGTACGCGATCCAGCGCACCATGACGGCCGGGGCCGGGGTGCTGCGCTCCGCGGAGAGCCTGGCGCGGGCCGCGGAGGAACTGGCGGTGCTGGCCCCGGACCGGGCCGGGAGCGGGGCCGGCAAGCCCGCCGAGCCCGGGGTCGAGGCATGGGAGGCGGCCAACCTCCATCTCGTCGCCGGCGTCCTGGTCGCCACTGCCCTACGCCGTACCGAGACCCGCGGTTGTCACTGGCGCGAGGACCATCCCGAACGGGACGACGAGTCCTGGTGCCGGCATCTGGTGGCCGCCCTGCGTCCTGCCCCCGGGGGTTCCGCGCTCACCGTTCGTACGACCGACTCGACCGCGTTTCCACCGGTCACGGGCCGGGGGACACCGTGAGCGTCGCGTGCGCGGCCGCCGGTCTGCTGTTGAGGACGATGCCCGCGCCGCTGCGCCGCGTGGGCGGAGAAGCTCACGAGAACGCGGTGAGCGTCGCGTACGCGGCCGCCGGTCTGCTGTTGAAGACGATGCCCGCGCCGCTGCGCCGCGTGGGCGGAGAAGCTCACGAGGAGATGCATTGACCAGCCCCATGCCCGACGAACTTCCGCTGCTCCAGATCGGTCTTGGCCGCCCCGGCGAGGCGGTGAGCGGCGCCGGCGGGGGCTGCGGCGACGCCTGCGGCTGCGGCGGCGCGGACGACGGCCCCGACCTGGACCCGCTGGAGTGCGGTCTGGACCCGGACCTGGCCGCGCTGCTCGCGGACGCCGGCCTGGACCCGGTGCAGGTCGAGGACATCGCGCACATGGCGATCGAGGAGGACCTCGACCAGGGCGTGGACGTCACCACCGTCGCGACCATCTCCGAGGACGCCGTCGCCACCGCCGATTTCACCGTCCGCGAGGCGGGCACCGTCGCCGGGCTGCGGATCGCCGAGGCGGTCCTGTCGGTGGTCTGCACCCAGGAGTTCGAGGTCGAGCGGCACGTCGAGGACGGCGATCGCGTGGAGGCGGGCCAACGGCTGCTGTCGGTGCGCGCCCGCACCCGCGACCTGCTCACCGGCGAGCGCAGCGCGCTCAACATCCTGTGCCGACTGTCCGGTGTCGCCACCGCCACCCGTGCCTGGGCCGACGTACTCCAGGGCACGAGCGCCGCCGTCCGCGACACCCGCAAGACCACTCCCGGGCTGCGCGCCCTGGAGAAGTACGCGGTGCGCTGCGGTGGCGGGGTCAACCACCGGATGTCGCTGTCGGACGCCGCACTGATCAAGGACAACCACGTGATCGCCGCGGGCGGGGTGACCGAGGCGTTCAAGCGGGTGCGCGAGGAGTTCCCCGGTGTGCCGATCGAGGTGGAGGTGGACCGGCTGGACCAGATCGAGCCCGTCCTCGCCGAGGGCGCCGACCTGATCCTGCTGGACAACTTCACCCCCGAGCGGACGGCCGAGGCGGTCGCACTGGTCGCGGGCCGGGCGAAGCTGGAGTCCTCCGGTCGTCTGACCCTGGCGAACGCCCGCGCGTACGCGGACACCGGCGTGGACTACCTGGCGGTCGGAGCGCTCACCCACTCCTCCCCGGTCCTCGACATCGGCCTTGACCTGCGTGACGAGGCCCGCGTCGGCGCGGGCGGAGAGGGGCGCGACTGATGCTGCTCA
Organism: Streptomyces sp. CNQ085; assembly: GCF_022614595.1. GTDB lineage: Bacteria > Actinomycetota > Actinomycetes > Streptomycetales > Streptomycetaceae > Streptomyces. Next base: position 17,556 of record NZ_JAJFAU010000078.1, on the reverse strand, counting down.
CGATCGATGTCGGCAACACCCACACCGTCCTCGGCCTGTTCGACGGCGACGAGATCGTCGAGCACTGGCGGATCTCCACCGAGGCACGCCGCACCGCCGACGAGTGGGCCGTCCTCCTCCAGGGCCTGATGGGCATGCACCCGCTCCTCGGCGATGACCTGGGCGACGGCATCGACGGCATCTGCATCTGCTCCACCGTCCCCTCCGTTCTGCACGAGCTGCGTGAGGTGACGCGTCGGCACTACGGCGACATTCCCTCCGTTCTCGTGGAACCGGGCGTCAAGACCGGGGTGCCCATCCTGATGGACAACCCCAAGGAGGTCGGGGCGGACCGGATCATCAACGCGGTGGCGGCGGTCGAACTGTACGGCGGCCCGAGCATCGTCGTGGACTTCGGTACGGCCACCACCTTCGACGCGGTCTCCGTGCGGGGGGAGTACACCGGTGGCGTCATCGCCCCGGGCATCGAGATCTCCGTCGAGGCGCTCGGCGTACGCGGGGCGCAGCTGCGCAAGATCGAGCTGGCCAGGCCGCGCAGCGTCATCGGCAAGAACACCGTCGAGGCGATGCAGTCCGGCATCCTCTACGGTTTCGCGGGACAGGTGGACGGCGTGGTGGAGCGGATGGCCCGCGAGCTGGCCGACGACCCGGACGACGTGACCGTCATCGCCACCGGCGGCCTGGCCCCGATGGTGCTGGGCGAGGCGACGGGGATCGACGAGCACGAGCCGTGGCTGACGCTGATCGGGCTGCGCCTGGTCTACGAGCGGAACATGGCGCGGGGCTGAGCGCGGGGCCGGGCAGGACGCCGAACGACAGGACCGAGCCCGAGCCCGGGACCGGTGACACAGCCGGACGGTGGTATGTCTGCTCTGAAGGCTTCTGTCGTAATGTCGCCGTATGCCCACGCCCTACGGTTCCCGAGGCGCCATGATCCTCGGCCCGGACGAGCTGCGCGCCCTGCGCGGCGCGCTCGCCCTCGTCCTCCGTCCCGCCCGGCCGTCCGCACACGCCGGCGGGGAGTGCCCGGAGGGGGCTGCGAAGGAGCGCGCCGAGGTGGTGCGCGCCTGTCTGTGGCTGGCCGACGCGCTGGACGAGGCGAGCCGTGAGGCGGACCGGCTGAGGGCCTTCCTGCGGACAGACCTCGACCGCTACCGCGCCGCGCTGCCGGGCTCGGCCCCGGGGTACCTCGCGCTGCTGGAGGAGGCGGTCGCGCTGGGCTGCACGCCGTGTCCGGAGGATCTGGAGGCGCTGCGCGAGCCGTGCGGCCGCTGGACGGACGGGGCGGGGCCGGCGCGGGCCCCGGAGCGCGGCCGTACCGCACCCGGTCCCCACCCCGGCAGGCGCCCGGCGGAGCCGCCGGTACGCTGGAGGTCCGGTATCCAAGGAGGCTGATCCGGCATGGAGTACATCGCCGCACTCACCCCGTCCGTGGTGATGGCCGTGGCCTTCACCGCCCTCATCGTGACGATCGTCAGGAGCCAGGGCGGTGCCAACAAGTCCAAGGAGGACGCCGCGGTGGACAGCGCCCTGGCGCGCGCCGAGGCCGCGCGCGCCGCGTCGCCTGCCGACGGAGCGCCCGGGCGCTAGACGCTGGGCTCGTGCGCCGGGCACCAGGCGGCGCACCGGCGGCGCGCACCGCCGGACGGCGGATGCCGCGACGGCGCGGGGGCGCATACCGGGAAGTCCGCTTCACGGTATGCGCTCCTTTGTTTGTTCTCCGGACAAAACAAAGTGCTCAATGCCGTTCATATGCGGCTATCGTTCTTGGTGTGCCTCGGCCACTGGGAGAGCTGGAAGACGCGGTGATGACGCGGGTATGGCAGTGGAACCGCCCGGTCACGGTGAGAGAAGTGCTCGACGACCTCCGGCGCGAACGGCCGATCGCCTACACCACGGTCATGACCGTAATGGACAACCTGCGGGAGAAGGGCTGGCTGCGGCGAGAGCGCGAGGGCCGGGCCTATCGATATGAAGCCGTCTCCACCCGGGCCGCGTACTCCGCGGCACTCATGAACGAAGCCTGGGCGGCGAGCGACAACCCCGCGGCGGCACTGGTGGCCTTCTTCGGGATGATGTCGCCGGAACAGACGGAAGCGCTGCGGGACGCCTTGCGCGTCGCGCATCTCGACGACACGCGCCCCGGTGCCCCCGCCGGTGGCCGCGGTTCTCCGGAGCGATAGCGTCCCCGGCATGTCAGAAGCCGTGAACCCCGTAAGCGAGGTCACCGTCCGCAGGGCGAGAACCAGTGATGTGCGCACCGTGCGCCGTCTCATCGACGCCTACGCGTGCGACCGTATCCTCCTGGACAAAGCGACGGTGACGCTTTATGAGGACATCCAGGAGTTCTGGGTCGCCGAACGTGACCACGACGGCGAGGTCGTCGCCTGCGGTGCCCTCCATGTGATGTGGGAGGACCTGGCCGAGGTCCGCACGCTCGCTGTCGACCCGGCGCTCAGGGGCACGGGAGTGGGCCACCTGGTGCTGGAGAAGTTGCTGCAGACCGCGCGCCGGCTGGGAGTCCGGCGCATTTTCTGCCTCACCTTCGAAGTGGACTTCTTCGCCCGGCACGGCTTCACCGAGATCGGCGAGACACCGGTGGACGGGGACGTCTACAGCGAGCTGCTGCGTTCCTATGACGAAGGTGTGGCCGAGTTCCTGGGGCTCGAACGAGTGAAACCCAACACCTTGGGTAACACGCGGATGCTGCTGCATCTATGAGACGCACACTTCCTGTGCCCTATGTCCGAAAGGTCCCCTCAATCCCGCCGGGTCTGCACGGCAATGTTCCCGGAGGGTTTGTGTTTTTCCGGGAAAAGCGGTTTGCTTTCACTGTCAGTATCAGTAATCGGTTTTCGGTGACTGACCACACACGACGAATGGGAGTAACCGGTGGCGCAGAAGGTTCAGGTCCTTCTTGTCGACGACATCGACGGCGGTGAGGCCGACGAGACCGTGACGTTCGCTCTCGACGGCAAGACATACGAGATCGACCTCACCACCGCCAACGCGGACAAGCTCCGCGATCTGCTGGAGCCTTACCTCAGGAACGGTCGTCGTACCGGTGGCCGTTCGGCTCGCGGCAAGTCCCGCCCTTCCGCCGCCGGCGGCGGAAGTCAGGACACCGCGAAGATCCGCGCCTGGGCGAAGGAGAACGGCTATGAGGTCAACGACCGCGGCCGTGTCCCCGCCAACATTCGCGAGGCATACGAGAAGGCGAACGTCTGAGTCGCGCGGGCGAGTCGCGTACGGCGGTGCTCCGTCGCCGCCGCGCCCACCGGACCGGAGGGCCGGCGAGACCCGTGAGACCCGTGAGACCCGTGAGACCAGCCTCGTGCCCCGTCCGGGAGGCCGCAGCCGTACGGCGGCCTCCCGGGGACGTACGCGGTCGGCCCGCGCACCGGTCGCGCAGAGTGTCGCCCCGCTACTCCGAGTGCCGGGTGGGCGAGCGGGAAAGGCGCGGTGCGCCACGCGAGGGTGTTCGCCAGTAGCGGATGCACCCGCCCCACCCGGCATGGACTGCCGGTGTCCCGGGGTAAGAAGTCGGGTGAAGAAATCCCACGTGGAACGGGGGTGCGGCACCGGCGATGGAGCGGTGGACGGCATGGCGGCCCGGGGGCGTTCGCCGTCGGCGTAGCGGAAGCGGGCGGATATGTCTGGCCTGCGGGAACATCGTCTCGCACCATCGGGTTGGAACTGTTGTCGGCTGTTCGGGACGAGGGCGAGAGGTAACGGGCTCTCCTCCCCGCCAGCGCGGGAGCGATCCGGACGGGTGTCGGCAGTTGGAATGAGCGGTCCCCGCTTGCGGGACTAAGCTGCGGAAGGACAGGGAGGGGACCGACCCCTTACTGCCTGACCGCTCTGAGGAGCGATTAACGATGTTCGAGAGGTTCACCGACCGCGCGCGGCGGGTTGTCGTCCTGGCTCAGGAAGAAGCCCGGATGCTCAACCACAACTACATCGGCACCGAGCACATCCTCCTGGGCCTGATCCACGAGGGTGAGGGTGTCGCCGCTAAGGCACTGGAGAGCCTCGGGATTTCGCTCGAGGCGGTCCGCCAGCAGGTGGAGGAGATCATCGGCCAGGGCCAGCAGGCCCCGTCCGGCCACATCCCCTTCACCCCCCGTGCCAAGAAGGTCCTGGAGCTGTCGCTCCGCGAGGCCCTTCAGCTAGGCCACAACTACATCGGCACCGAGCACATCCTGCTCGGCCTGATCCGCGAGGGCGAGGGCGTCGCCGCCCAGGTCCTCGTCAAGCTCGGCGCCGATCTCAACCGGGTGCGGCAGCAGGTCATCCAGCTGCTCTCCGGCTACTCCGGCGGCAAGGAGGCGGCCACCGCGGGCGGCCCCGCCGAGGGCACTCCCTCCACCTCCCTGGTGCTGGACCAGTTCGGCCGCAATCTCACCCAGGCGGCCCGCGAGTCCAAGCTCGACCCGGTCATCGGGCGCGAGAAGGAGATCGAGCGGGTCATGCAGGTGCTGTCCCGCCGCACCAAGAACAACCCGGTCCTCATCGGCGAGCCCGGTGTCGGCAAGACGGCGGTCGTCGAGGGCCTGGCCCAGGCCATCGTCAAGGGCGAGGTGCCCGAGACGCTCAAGGACAAGCACCTGTACACGCTGGACCTGGGCGCCCTGGTCGCCGGGTCCCGCTACCGCGGTGACTTCGAGGAGCGCCTGAAGAAGGTCCTCAAGGAGATCCGCACCCGCGGCGACATCATCCTGTTCATCGACGAGCTCCACACCCTGGTGGGCGCGGGCGCCGCCGAGGGCGCGATCGACGCCGCCAGCATCCTCAAGCCGATGCTGGCCCGCGGGGAGCTCCAGACCATCGGCGCGACGACGCTGGACGAGTACCGCAAGCACCTGGAGAAGGACGCGGCCCTGGAGCGCCGTTTCCAGCCCATCCAGGTCGCCGAGCCGTCGCTGCCGCACACCATCGAGATCCTCAAGGGTCTGCGCGACCGTTACGAGGCGCACCACCGGGTGTCCATCACGGACGCAGCCCTGGTGGCCGCCGCGCAGCTCGCCGACCGGTACATCTCGGACCGCTTCCTGCCGGACAAGGCGATCGACCTGATCGACGAGGCCGGCTCCCGGATGCGCATCCGCCGGATGACCGCACCGCCGGACCTGCGCGAGTTCGACGAGAAGATCGCGAACGTGCGCCGGGAGAAGGAGTCCGCGATCGACTCGCAGGACTTCGAGAAGGCGGCCTCCCTCCGCGACACCGAGAAGCAGCTCCTGGCCGCCAAGGCCAAGCGGGAGAAGGAGTGGAAGGCCGGCGACATGGATGTCGTCGCCGAGGTCGACGAGGAGCTGATCGCCGAGGTCCTGGCCACCGCCACGGGCATCCCGGTCTTCAAGCTGACCGAGGAGGAGTCCTCCCGCCTGCTGCGCATGGAGGACGAGCTGCACAAGCGCGTCATCGGGCAGGAGGACGCCATCAAGGCGCTCTCCCAGGCCATCCGCCGTACCAGGGCCGGCCTGAAGGACCCCAAGCGCCCCGGTGGCTCGTTCATCTTCGCCGGCCCCTCCGGCGTCGGTAAGACCGAGCTGTCCAAGACGCTGGCGGAATTCCTCTTCGGCGACGAGGACGCGCTGATCTCCCTCGACATGTCGGAGTTCAGCGAGAAGCACACCGTCTCGCGGCTCTTCGGCTCGCCCCCCGGTTACGTGGGGTACGAGGAGGGCGGTCAGCTCACGGAGAAGGTCCGTCGCAAGCCGTTCTCGGTCGTCCTGTTCGACGAGGTCGAGAAGGCCCACCCCGACATCTTCAACTCGCTGCTGCAGATTCTGGAGGACGGTCGCCTGACCGACTCCCAGGGCCGGGTCGTGGACTTCAAGAACACCGTCATCATCATGACGACCAACCTCGGCACCCGGGACATCTCCAAGGGCTTCAACCTGGGCTTCGCCGCCCAGGGCGACGTCAAGACCGGCTACGAGCGGATGAAGAACAAGGTCAACGAGGAGCTCAAGCAGCACTTCCGGCCCGAGTTCCTCAACCGCGTCGACGACACCGTCGTCTTCCACCAGCTGACCGAGGAAGACATCATCCGGATCGTCGACCTGATGGTCGCCAAGGTGGACGAGCGGCTCAAGGACCGCGACATGGGCATCGAGCTCAGCGGTGACTCCAAGAAGCTGCTCGCCAAGAAGGGCTACGACCCCGTCCTGGGGGCCCGGCCGCTGCGCCGGACGATCCAGCGGGAGATCGAGGACGTGCTCTCGGAGAAGATCCTCTTCGGCGAGCTGCGCCCCGGTCACATCGTGGTCGTCGACACCGAGGGCGACGGCGAGGCGAAGAAGTTCACCTTCCGCGGCGAGGAGAAGTCGGCCCTGCCGGACGCCCCTCCGGTGGAGTCCGCGGCGGGCGGCGGCCCGAACCTCTCCAAGGAAGCCTGAGGCGCCGGCGAGCCGCACACCGGCCACACGGGCGCGGCCCGGGACCGTGGTACGGTCCCGGGCCGCGCCCGTACACGTGAGGTCTTCCGCGCGGAAGGCCGGGCTCAGCGCGCGATGACCCGGATGCCCTTCGGGACCTCGCCGACCCGGGGCAGCCGCGGGTTCACCCGGACGGTGTGCGGACGGGGGAAGGCGCCCAGCCGCTCCGTGCCGACCCCGAGGTCGTAGGCGAGCCACAGACGCGTCGGCCGGTCGCGCACCGTAGGCCAGGCCAACTCTCCCGGCACGTAAGGGGTTTCGTTGACCGAGCCGTGGTGCCGCGCCGTACGGTGGACGGAGCGCCGCACACGGCGCGACCCTGGGGGATGGACCGGTGGGCGTACTGCCCACGGTGGGACCGCAAGTCCGCGACCATGGGAGGCAGCGTGATCAAGGGGCTGGCCGCAGCCACCGTCTGGTCCACCGACCAGGAGCGGGACCTGAGGTTCTTCACCGAGAAGCTCGGCTTCGAGGTGCGCGACGACGTCATCGAGGACGGAACGCGCAGGGTCACCGTCGGGACCAGGAACCAGCCGGACGTCGGGCTGACGCTGGTGCCGACCCACGGTCCCGGCATCGACCCCCGGTCGGCCGAGGCGCTGGCCGGGCTGGTCCGCCGGGGAGTCCTGGGAGCGGGCGTGCTGCGGACGGACGACTGCCGCTCCGCGTACGAGTGGCTGGTGGGGCGGGGCGTGGAGTTCCTCCAGGAGCCGCGCGAGGGACCGCACGGCACCGAGGCGGTCTTCCGGGACGAGTCCGGCAACCGGTACTCGCTGGCCGAGGAGCGCGTAAGCGGACCGGCCCTGAGCCGGGAGTGGTCGGAGGTCTGCGACTGACCCGCGCCCGGGCACGTCCCGCCGCGGCGCGCGGTGCGGGTGCGAGGTGGACGGGGTGCGGCGGTCAGGGCCGCCGCACCCCGTCTCACAGGGCCGGGCCCCGGCCCTGGGGCAGCCGGTATACGCCGTTCTCCAGCGGCTCGACCAGCCCGTCCGCGACCAGCCCGTCCAGCGCGCGCGCCCGCTGCACCGGCTCGTCCCACACCGCGTCCAGCGCGGCCCGCGGTACAGGCCCCACCGTCTCGCGCAGCACGGCCAGCAGCCTGCCGCGCACCTGGCGGTCGGTGCCCGCGTAGCTCTGCCCGCGGCGTGGCGGACCGTCGTGCGCGGGCGAGCCGGCGTGGCGCCAGGCGCACAGGTCCAGGATCGGGCAGTTCTCGCAGTCCGGCTTGCGGGCCGTGCACACCAGGGCGCCCAGCTCCATCGTGGCCGCCGCCCAGCGCGCCGCCGTCGCCTCCTCCTCGGGGAGGACGGCCCGGGCGAGTCTGCGCTCGGCGGCGGTGGTGGCGGTCGGGGGGAACTCGCGGCCGCCGAAGGCGCGGGCGAAGACCCGCCGGACGTTGGTGTCCAGCACCGCGTGCCGCTGCCCGTAGGCGAAGGAGGCCACGGCCGCGGCCGTGTACTCGCCCACACCGGGCAGCGCCAGGAGTTGCGCGTGCTCCTTGGGCACGTCGCCGCCGTGCCGCTCAGTTATGGCGGCGGCGGCACCGTGCAGCCGCAGGGCCCGGCGGGGGTAGCCCAGCCGGCCCCAGGCGCGCACCGCCTCGCCGGGCGGCTCGGCGGCCAGGTCGGCGGGGCGCGGCCAGCGGGCGAGCCACTGCTCGTACACGGGCAGCACCCGGTTGACCGGTGTCTGCTGGAGCATGAACTCGCTGATCATCACGCCCCAGGCGCCCGCCTCGGGGCGGCGCCAGGGCAGGTCGCGGGCGTGCTTGCCGAACCAGTCGATGACCGGTCCGTGGAGATCGGAGGGGGCGGGGGAGTCGGGGGGACGGAGGCCGGTCGTGGTCGGACCGGTGGCGCTGTGCTCGGATGTGGTCGCAGTCATGGCGTCTCCGATCCTGACACGGAGGGGCGCGGCAGCGAAGCGGTCCGCGCCGATGGGGGGCAGGCACCACCCGTCCCGATGTGCCCCTTTCGTCCCAGGGGAGTGGAAACCGGCTTCCGGCGGGGGTGGGGGCGGCGGCGACCATCGTCTACGAGGCCGGGCTGGTGTAGCCGAGTCTGGCCCGTACCCGGCCCGTCAGCGCGGTCGCCGGTCCCGCGGCCGACCAGGTCGCCAGCAGTACCGCGGCCGTGCCCAGCAACGCGCCCGCCGCCACGTCGTGCGGGTAGTGCACCCCGAGGAACACCCGGGAGAACGCCGTCAGCACCGCCAGCGGCAGCACCAGCCAGGCCATCGCCCGCCAGACGAGTACGACGGTCACCGCTGCGGCGGCGGCGATGGTGGCGTGGTTGCTGGGGAAGGACCAGTCGCCCGGCTCCGGGCAGGGGGCGATCGGGGTCGGCGCGTCCGGCACGGCCCGGCACGGCCGCTCCTCGCGTACGACCAGCTTGGCGGTCTCGCTGAGACCGTACGCCGCCGCCACCGCCGTCCCGCCCAGCAGGGCCCGCGCCAGGACCTCCGGCCCGGCGTGCCGGACCCGCCAGCACGCCGCCGCCAGCAGCGCGGCGAGGATCAGCAGCCCGCCCTCGGTGCCGTACCCGGCGAGCGAGTGCACCCAGCCCGGCGTGTCGTGCGCGAAGTCGGTGACGTATCGGTAGAGGTCGCTGTGGAGGCCGTCCGGGGAGGGGCCCCGGGAAGCGTCCGGGGGAGAGCCGGGGGGATCGCTTCGAGGATCACTGCTCATGCGTGAACGATACGAAGAGGAATCGTTCGATCACTTTCCGTCGCGGCCGGGTGTCACCCCCGATGGTCCTCAGGCTTTGCCGGGTCGTTCATCATAAAAGTTGGTCTTCGGCGCGGCGGGTAAGACCGTATGGGGCACATCATGTCTCGTAAGGTTTGCGCGTGGGATCTCTGCGCAATCCGGTTGGCCCTCTTCCCTCCTCCATCTACTGGAGGCGAAGGGTGGTCGTGCTTGCGCTCCTGCTGGTCCTGGCAGTGCTCGCCGTATGGGCCGTCAGGTCCGGAGGTCCGGGCGGAGACGGCGGGAGCGACCAGGGCGGGAAGCGGGGTGGCGGTGAGGTGCCGGGCACCATCACGCCCGGACCGTCCTCGTCCAAATCCCTGATCAGCCAACGCCCCGGCGGGCGCGAGGAGTCCGGCGTGGGCTCGGACGGGTCCGGAGGTCCGGGCGGCGACGGCGGCGCGGGGCCCGGAGACGGAGGCGCGGACGGCGAGGGCGAAGGCGGCGCGAACGGTTCCGGTTCGGGAGGGCCGGGCGCCGGAGGAGCCGGCGGCTCCTCCGGTGTCGTCCCGGGCGGGATCGAGGCAGTGCCGGCCGACTCCACCCTCCCCGACTGCCGCCCCGGCTCGGTCGAGGTGACGCTGCGCAGCGATGAGAACCGGTACGCGCCCGGCGAGGAGCCCGTCTTCCGGCTGACCGTGCGGAACGAGGGCGGCGGCGCCTGCAAGGTCGACTTCGGCACCGGCGCCACGACCCTCACCATCGTCGAGACCGAGGACGGCGACGAGAAGATCTGGAAGTCCGAGCACTGCCCGAAGGGCGCACGCTCGGCCCTCTACAAGGTCCCGGTGGGGGGTACGGCCGTCCGCACCCTGGAGTGGGACCGCAGGCACAGCACGCCCGGATGCGGTACGCCGGGTGCCGAGGCCGAGGCCGGCACCTATCTGGTCGAGGCCGAGGTGGAGGGCCTGGAGAAGAAGCGCACCACGTTCGTCCTCGCCAAGGACTGAACCGTGGAGTGAGCCGGGACCGAGTCCTCCGTGCCACGGCCCGGGCGGGCCGGACCCTGCCGGGTCACCGCGCCCCGCCGGACGCGTCAGACGTACCGCTCCAGAATCGACGACTCCGCCAGCCGCGACAGGCCCTCGCGGACCGACCTGGCCCGCGCCTCGCCCACGCCGTCGACGGTCTGCAGGTCGTCCACACTCGCGGCCAGCAGCTTCTGCAGCCCGCCGAAATGCTCGACCAGCCGCTCTATCACGGCGTTCGGCAGCCGCGGCACCTTCGCCAACAGGCGGTAACCGCGCGGTGAGACGGCGGAGTCCAGCGTCTCCGGCGACCCGCTGTACCCCAGCGCCTTGGCCACCGTGGGCAGTTCGAGCAGCTCGGTGTGGGTCAGCCTGTCCAGCTCGGCCAGCGCCTCGGTGACGGTGCGGGACCGCTTGGCGGTCGGCTCGGGCACGTAGTCGCGGGCGACCAGCTCGCGCTCGGGCTCCACGCCCGCGATCAGCTCGTCGAGCTGGAGGGAGAGCAGCCGCCCGTCCGTGCCCAGCTCCACCACGTACTCGGCGATCTCCGTGGCGATCCGCCGCACCATCTCCAGCCGCTGCGACACCGCCGAGACGTCCCGGACCGTCACCAGGTCCTCGATCTCCAGCGCGGAGAGCGTGCCCGCCACCTCGTCCAGGCGCAGCTTGTACCGCTCCAGCGTCGCCAGTGCCTGGTTGGCCCGGGACAGGATCGCCGCCGAGTCCTCCAGCACGCGCCGCTGACCGTCCACGTACAGCGCGATCAGCCGCATCGACTGGCTCACCGACACCACCGGGAAGCCGGTCTGGATCGACACCCGCTGCGCGGTGCGGTGCCGGGTGCCCGTCTCCTCCGTCGGGATCGAGGCGTCCGGCACGAGCTGCACTCCCGCCCGCACGATCTTGGTGATGTCCCTGTCGAGGATCAGCGCACCGTCCAGCTTGCACAGCTCGCGCAGCCGCGTCGCGCTGAACTCCACGTCCAGCACGAAACCGCCCGAGCACAGGGCCTCGACGGTCCTGTCCATGCCCAGGACGATGAGCCCGCCGGTGTTCCCCCGCAGGACGCGCTCCAGGCCGTCGCGCAGGGCCGTACCGGGCGCGACCGCGCTCAGTGAGGCGCGCAACAGGCTGTCGGCGCCGGTTGCTGCCCGGTCGTTGGCTGCCACGGCACTCCTTCGGGTCATGCGTACGTACGGGCGAGACCAGGGCAAAGTCTACCGGCGGTGTCAGCCCTCGTGTGGCCTGCTCCGGTCGGTTCCGTCGTGGTCGGGCCGTTCGGAGCGACCGGACCGCGGTGGCCGGGCGGGCAGGACCCGCAGCGCCTCGCCTATGTCGGCGACCTCCCGCACCCGCATTCCCGGCGGCACCCCGCCCGGGTCGGTGGGCACCAGGGCGTGGGTGAAGCCCAGCCGCGCGGCCTCCGCCAGGCGCCGCTGCACACCCGTCACCCGCCGGACCTCGCCCGCCAGCCCCACCTCGCCGATGGCCACCAGGTTCTTCGGAAGAGGTGTGTCACTGGCGGCGCTGGCCAGCGCGAGCGCCATCGCCAGGTCCGCCGCCGGCTCGGACAGCCGCACCCCGCCGACGGTGGCGGTGTAGATGTCCCGCTTGCCCAGCGCGTTGATCCGGCCCCGCTGCTCCAGAACGGCCAGCATCATCGACACGCGCGAGGTCTCCAGCCCGGACGTGGTACGCCGGGGGGAGGGGATCTGGGAGTCCACCGTCAGCGACTGCACCTCGGCCACCAGCGGACGGCGACCCTCCAGTGCGACGGTCAGACAGGTGCCGGGCACGGGTTCGTCCCGACGCGTGAGGAAGAGCCCCGACGGGTCGGCCAGGCCGGTGATCCCCTCGTCGTGCAGCTCGAAGCAGCCCACCTCGTCGGTGGCGCCGTAGCGGTTCTTCACACCGCGCACCAGCCGCAGCCGGGCGTGCCGGTCGCCCTCGAACTGCAGGACCACGTCCACCAGGTGCTCCAGCAGGCGCGGACCGGCGATGGCGCCGTCCTTGGTGACGTGGCCCACCAGCAGCGTGGACATCCCGCGCTCCTTGGAGGCCCGGATCAGCGCCCCGGCCACCTCCCGCACCTGCGCCATGCCGCCGGGCGCACCATCGATCTCCGGGGAGGCGACCGTCTGCACCGAGTCCAGGACGAGCAGCGAGGGCTTCACCTCGTCCAGATGCCCCAGGACGGCCGACAGGTCCGTCTCGGCCGCCAGGTACAGGTAGTCGCTTATAGCCCCGATCCGGTCCGCCCGCAGCCGCACCTGCCCGGCCGACTCCTCGCCGGTGACGTAGAGGGTGCGGCGGTCGGCGTCGGCCGCCTTGGCCGCGACGTCCAGCAGGAGCGTGGACTTGCCCACCCCCGGCTCGCCCGCCAGCAGCAACACCGCACCCGGTACCAGTCCGCCGCCCAGCACCCTGTCCAGCTCGGGCACGCCCGTACTGCGCGCGGTGGCCACCTGCCCGTTCACCTGGCCGATGGGCAGCGCGGGGGACGAGACCCGTCCGGGCGCGGTGGTGCGGACGGCCGGGGTGCCGCCGGTCTCCTCGACGGTGCCCCAGGCGTGGCACTCCGGGCAGCGGCCGAGCCACTTGGCGGTGGTGTAGCCGCACTCGGTGCAGCGGTAGGCGGGGCGGTCCTTGGCGGACGACTTGCGGGCAGCCATGGGCCTCACGGTAACCGGAGCCTGTGACAACCGGACTCCGGCGGGCGCGGGACGGGCGGACACCGTGGAGCCCGGGCCCTGCGCGCCCTCGCGTACCCCCTGCCCCTCCACCGCTGAGCATTTGTGTGTTTTATCGCAGATCTTCACCCGTAAGGGTTAAACCCGCGCAAGCATCACCAGTGATGCCCGGCCTTCCGCCTACGGTCGGCTGGGTGATGAGCACTCGGCGCGAGCACCCCACGCATACCACCGGCGTACACCGGGCGCACCGTGGCACGCACCGCGCCGCGGCCCGGCCGCCGGTGCCCGTCGACCCCTACCGGGACCACCTGGACGGGCTGTTCACCTACTGCCTGTCCGTCATGTGCGAGCACGAGGCGGCCATCGCCGTCCTCGGCGAGGCCCTGGCCGTCGCCGAGCGGCAGCGCCGCCGCGGCCGCACCCCCGCCGACACGGCGCTGCACCGGCCCTGGCTGTACGCGCTGGTCCGCTGGTCCTGCCTGCGGCTCCTGGCCGAGTGGAAGGGCGTGCGCCCCGAGCCCCCGGAGCTCCCCGGCCCCCTTGCCACCGCGCGCCGCCGCGAGCTGGCCGCACTCGCCTGGCCGGAGGCCGCCGGCACCGGCCCCGAGCAGCGCGAGGCCCTGGAACTGGCCGTACGTCACCACCTGCCGGTCCACGAGGTCGCCGCGGTCCTCGGCACGGACCACGACGGCACCGAGCTGCTGCTGTCCAGTGCCGCCTGCGAGGTGGAACGCACCCGCACCGCGCTCGCCGTCGTCGAACGGGGCGGCTGCCCGGCCGTCGCCCGGCTCGCCGGGGACCGGGAGGCGCTGCTGAGCAGCGCACTCCGCCGGGAGCTGGTGCGGCACGTGGACGAGTGCCCCGAGTGCCGCCGCACCGCCGAACGGGTGCTGGCGGGCGGGCCGTGGCCCGGCACCGCCCCCGCGGATGTCGGCGCGCTCACCGTGCTGCCCGCCCCGCGCGCGGAGGTGCACGCCTCGATGCTCGCCGTGCAGCGTGCGCGGGCTCAGCACACCCCGCGCTTCGACCGGCGTGGCTTCCCCGTCGCCAGCCGGAACCGCGCCGAGCGCTTCGACCGGCTGCGCAGCCGCGCGGTGACCACCACGGTCGTCGCCACCGTCGTCGCCGCGCCGCTGCTGGCGCTGTGGGCGGCGTACCGCGGTGCGCCACTGGCGGAGGACGGCCCGGGCGGCACCACCGTCTCGGCCTCCGAGCGGCAGGATCCGGGCGGTCCGTACGACGGCCCCGGGGCCCCCGGGGGCCCCGGGGGCCCCGGGGGCCCCGGAGCCTCCCGGGACGGGCTCGGCGTCCGCGTCGACGTGGCGGGCGCGGACGGCGTGAAAGGGCCGGGCACCCCGTCCTCCGGCACGGACCGCGCGGACGGGGAGGGCCCGCCGCGCGAGAACGCCGGCACGGGACCGGGCCGGCTGACGGTCGAGGCCCGGCCGTCCGGGGACGCCACCGTCGTCACCCTCGTCGCCTCCGGTGGATCCCCGGTCGACTGGACGGCCTCCGCGGATGTCCCCTGGCTGCGGCTGGACCGCGCGTACGGGACGCTGCGGCCCGGTGGGTCCGCCGCGTTCACCGTCACCGTGGACCGGTCGCGGGAGCCGGCGGGCGCATGGACCGCGAGGATCTCGATCGCCCCGGCGAAGGCGGTGATCACTCTCCGGGGACACGGCGCCGTGGCTCTCGCCGAACCGACGGCCTCCGAGCCCCCGGAGCCGGAACCGTCCGAGCCGCCCGCACCCGAACCGACGGCCTCCGAGCCGCCGTCGAGCACGCCCGCGCCGGAGCCCGCACAGCCCCCGGCGGGGCCTTAGCCCACGCCGCACCGGAGCCGTTCACCCGGGCATCGTGTGCCCCGGCTCCGCGTGTCCCGGTTCGGTGCGCTCCGCGGACTGCCCCGCGGCGGCTCCGCCGGCGGGCCCGTCCGCCGGATGCGGCGCCGCCAGCGGCAGCTGCGCCGCCAGCCGCTCCTCGCACAGCTCGGCCAGCCGCGCGTACCCGGCCGGACCCATCAGCTCCGTCAGCTCCGGCCGGTACGAGACGTACACCGGCTCGCCGGCACCGTGCGCCGACAGCGCGCCGGTGCACCACCAGTGCAGGTCGTGCCCGCCCGGCCCCCAGCCGCGGCGGTCGTACTCGCCGATCGATACGTACAGCCGCTGCTCACCGTCCGGCAGCTCCACCCATTCGAACGTCCGCCGGACCGGCAGCTGCCAGCACACGTCCGGCTTGGTCTCCAGCGGCTCCCGGCCCTCCCGCAGGGCCATCGTGTGCAGCGCGCAGCCGGTGCCGCCGGAGAAGCCGGGGCGGTTGAGGAAGATGCACGCGCCCCGGTGCAGCCGCGTCTGGCGCTCGCCGTCCTCGTTCACCTCGGTCCAGCCGCGCTCTGAGGAACCCTCCGCGTGGAACTGCCAGCTCTCGGGCGTGAGACGCGCCGCGTGCGCCGCGACGCGCTCCTCGTCGTCCTCGTCCGAGAAGTGCGCGCCCAGCGTGCAGCAGCCGTCGCTCGCGCGCCCCGCGCTGATGCCCTGACACCCTTGGCCGAAGACGCAGCCCCAGCGGGAGGTCAGCCAGGTCAGGTCGCACCGGAACACCTGCTCGTCGTCCGCCGGGTCCGGGAACTCCACCCACATCCGGGCGTGGTCCAGCTCCACCTCCTCGCCCGCCGCCCGCCGCCACTCTCCGCCCGCGTTCGCCTCTTTGTCCGGCTTAACCGTTTTCGTCTTCTCCACGTCCCCAGGGTATGCACCACGGGGCGGGCTCCGGACCACCGTCCTGCCGCAGTAGCGTGGCCCCCCATGAGACTCGGTGTCCTCGACGTGGGTTCCAACACCGTTCACCTGCTGGTGGTGGACGCACACCGGGGCGCCCGCCCCCTGCCCGCCTACTCCCACAAGGCGGAACTGCGCCTGGCCGAACTCCTCGACGAGGACGGCTCCATAAACCCGGCCGGAGTGGAGAAGCTCGCCGCGACCGTCCGCGAGGCGATGGTCGTCGCCGAGGACAAGGGCGTGGAGGACCTGCTGCCGTTCGCCACCTCGGCCGTACGGGACGCCGCCAACGCCGACCACGTGCTGGAGCGGGTCGCCGACGGGACGGGCGTGGAGCTGAAGGTGCTCTCCGGCGAGGACGAGGCCCGGCTGACCTTCCTCGCGGCCCGCCGCTGGTTCGGATGGTCGGCCGGACGGCTGCTGCTCCTGGACATCGGCGGCGGCTCGCTGGAGATCGCGTACGGCATCGACGAGCAGCCCGACGCCGCCTCCTCGCTGCCGCTGGGGGCCGGCCGGCTCACGGGCTCCTGGCTGCCCGGCGATCCGCCCGGCCCCGCCGACGTCCGCGCGCTGCGCCGCCATGTGCGGCACGAGATCGCCCGCGTCGTCGGGGACTTCAGCCGGCTGAGCGCCCCCGACCACGTGGTGGCCACCTCAAAGACCTTCAAGCAGCTCGCCCGGCTGGCGGGCGCACCCCGTTCCGCCGAGGGCCCCTACGCACAGCGCGAGCTGGTACGCGCGTCGCTGGAGGAGTGGGTGCCCAGGCTGGCCGCCATGCCGGCGGCCGAACGTGCCGCCCTTCCCGGAGTCTCCGAGGGCCGGGCCAGGCAGCTGCTGGCGGGAGCGCTGGTGGCGGAGGGCGCCATGGACCTGTTCGGCGTGGAGCGGCTGGAGATCTGTCCCTGGGCGCTGCGCGAGGGCGTCATCCTGCGCCGCCTGGACACCCTGTCCGGCAACGGGAGCCCGTGACCTTCCCCACACACCGCCCCGCGGGCCCCGTGACGGCCCCCGTAACGTACCCCCGGTCGCCGTAGGCTGTTGTGCGTGGTCGATCCAGCGCTGTCCCCCCCGGCACCGAAGGTCGCCCTCTCCACGGCCTCCGTCTACCCGGAGACCACGGTGACGGCCTTCGAGATCGCCGCACGCCTCGGTTACGACGGGGTGGAGGTGATGGTGTGGACCGATCCGGTCAGTCAGGACGTCGAGGCGCTGCGCAGGCTCTCCGACTTCCACGGCGTCCCGATCCTCGCCGTCCACGCCCCCTGCCTGCTGATCACCCAGCGCGTATGGTCCAAGGACCCCTGGACCAAGCTCCAGCGCTCCCGCGAGGCCGCCGAGAAGCTGGGCGCGAGCACGGTCGTGGTGCACCCGCCGTTCCGCTGGCAGCGTTCCTACGCCCGGGAGTTCATCCGCGGCGTGTGGCGGATGGCGGACGAGACCGACGTCCGCTTCGCCGTCGAGAACATGTACCCCTGGCGCTACCGCGACCGCGAGATGCTCGCCTACGCCCCCGCCTGGGACCCGACCGAGGACGACCACCGCCACTTCACCCTCGACCTCTCCCACACCGCCACCGCCCGCAACGACACCCTGGCGATGATGGACCGCATGGGCGACCGTCTGGCGCACATCCACATCGCCGACGGCACCGACTCCGCCAAGGACGAGCACCTCGTCCCCGGGCGCGGTGACCAGCCGTGCGCGGAGGTCCTGGCGCACCTGGCGGCGGGAGGCTTCGACGGGCACGTGGTGGTCGAGGTCAACACCCGCCGGGCGATGTCGTCGGCCGAGCGCGAGGCGGACCTCGCCGAGGCGCTGGCCTTCACCCGCCGCCACCTGGCCTCCGCACCCCGGAAGACCGGCCCGTGAGCGGACGGGACGCCGGCGCCCGGTCCGCGGGGGGCGCCGCGGGCGCGGCGCGTCCCG
>NZ_JAJFAU010000077.1 GCF_022614595.1 Streptomyces sp. CNQ085 | reverse complement strand
GCGCCCGCGCGCTCGTGGCGGCCCGACATCGCGGGCCAGCGGCCCCCGTGACGCAGGGCCAGCAGCCCTGCGGCCAGCAGGGCCGCGCCTCCCAGTGCGGCGACGTAGGGCCAGGGGCCGAAGGAGACGGCCTCGACCGAGTCCCGGGCCAGTCCGCTGGCCTCGGCCGCCTTCGCCTCCAGCGCGCTCCGGTCGCCCGCCCCCAGGAGGGCGGCGGCGACGGTGCCCGCACCGCACAGGGACAGCAGCACGGCGACCAGCGTGCGGCCGGTGCGGCGCACGGCGAAGACGGCGACCAGCGCGGCGAGGCCGACCAGCGCCAGGGCGCTGGGCAGCCCGGTCACCTCGCCGCCCTCGACCCGGACCGGCACCTCGCCGCGGGCCAGGGCGGCGGTGCCCTCGCCCCAGACCTGCCCGGCGGCCACGAGCACCGCGGCGGCGCCCAGCGCGCCGGCGGTCAGCGCGGCGCCCAGCGCACGCCGCGTGCCCGGGGGGGCTTCCGGAGACGCCTCGGTCCGGGGGGCGGGCTCGGGGGAGGAAGGGGGCGTGTGCGGGGAAATCACTCCACCACGCTACCGCCGAGCCGCCCGGCGGTGTGCACCGCCCTGAGCACCGCCGCGGCCTTGTTGCGGCACTCGGCATCCTCCGCCGCCGGGTCGGAGTCGGCCACGACCCCGGCGCCCGCCTGGACGTACGCCGTCCCGTCGCGCAGCAGCGCGGTGCGGATGGCGATGGCGGTGTCGGCGTCGCCGGCGAAGTCCAGATAGCCCACGCAGCCGCCGTACAGACCGCGCCGGGTCGGTTCCAGCTCCTCGATGATCTGCATCGCGCGCGGCTTGGGCGCACCGGAGAGGGTCCCCGCCGGGAAGCAGGCGGTGAGCGCGTCGAAGGCGGTGCGGCCCTTCGCCAGCCGTCCGGTGACCGTGGAGACGATGTGCATCACATGGCTGTAGCGCTCGACGGACATGAAGTCCACGACCTCGACGCTGCCGGGCTCGCAGACCCGGCCCAGGTCGTTGCGGCCCAGGTCGACGAGCATCAGGTGCTCGGCACGCTCCTTGGGGTCGGCCAGCAGCTCCTCGGCCAGGGCCGCGTCCTCCCGCGGGGTGGCGCCTCGCGGGCGGGTCCCGGCGATGGGATGCATCATCGCCCGCCCGTCCTCGACCTTCACCAGGGCCTCGGGGCTGGAGCCGACGACGTCGAAGCCCTCCAGACGCAGCAGGTACATGTACGGGCTGGGGTTGGTGGCGCGCAGCACGCGGTAGACGTCCAGCGCGCTCGCCGGGCAGGGCGCCTGGAAGCGCTGCGAGGGCACCACCTGGAACGCCTCGCCCGCGCGGATGCGTTCCTTGATCTCCTCCACGGCCCCCCGGTAGGCCGCCCCGCCCCACAGGGCCGCGTACTCGGGCAGCTCCGGCGCCGGCAGCGGGGCGGCCATGGCGGGCGCGGGCCGGGCGAGGTCGGCGGCCATGGCGTCCAGACGGCGCACGGCGTCGGCGTGGGCCTCGTCCACTCCGGTGTCGCGGTCGTTGTGGTTGATGGCGTTGGCGATCAGCAGCACCGTGCCGTCGCGGTGGTCGAGGACCGCGAGGTCGGAGGTGAGCATCATGGTCAGCTCGGGCAGCCCCAGGTCGTCGCGGGTGCTGTCGCCGATGCGCTCCAGACGCCGCACGGTGTCGTAGCCCAGGTAGCCGACCATGCCGCCGGTGAAGGGCGGCAGGTCGGCGTCGCGGTGCAGGTCGCGGGGGGTGTGCAGGGCCTCGACGGTGGCGCGCAGGACCTCCAGGGGATCCCCGCCCACGGGGACGCCGACGGGCGGGGCGCCCAGCCAGTGGGCCTGTCCGTCGCGCACGGTGAGGGTGGCGGAGGTGCGTACACCGACGAAGGAGTAGCGCGACCAGGTGCGTCCGTTCTCCGCCGACTCCAGCAGGAAGGTGCCGGGGCGCTCGGCGGCGAGTTTGCGGTACAGCGCGATGGGGGTGTCGCCGTCCGCGAGCAGGCGCCGGGTGACCGGGACGACGCGGCGGTCCTTGGCCAGCGTGCGGAAGGTCTCCAGGTCCGGGGAGGCGCCGGGCGCGGCGCCGGGGGAGGTGGCCTGGGCTGTCATGCCGGGCTCCCCTCCCGCGCCGCCGCGGGACCGCCCAGCGGCAGTTCGCCGGCGTCGAAGCAGGTGCGGTCCCCGGTGTGGCAGGCGGCGCCCACCTGGTCGACCTTGACCAGCACGGTGTCGCCGTCGCAGTCCAGGGCCACGGACTTCACGTGCTGGACGTGCCCGGAGGTGTCGCCCTTGGCCCAGTACTCGCCGCGGCTGCGGCTCCAGTAGGTGCAGCGGCCGGTGGTGAGGGTGCGGTGCAGGGCCTCGTCGTCCATCCAGCCGAGCATCAGCACCTCACCGGTGTCGTACTGCTGGGCGATGGCGGGCACCAGGCCGTCGGCGGTGCGCTTGAGGCGAGCGGCGACGGCGGGGTCGAGTGGTGATCGGGGCATGGGGTCATTGTGCCGTCGCCGCGGGGGGGGGGGGGGGGGGGGNNNCACCCCCCCCCCCCCCCCCCCCCCCCCCCCCCCCCCCCCCCCCCCCCCCCCCCCCCCCCCCCCCCCCCCCCCCCCCCCCCCCCCCCCCACGGCCCTGTGGCAGGGTTGTGACGCACCCGCGACTTGGCATGTCCGTGCTGTACGGCATTCTTCCGCCATGAGCTATCCATCGCCGCCCGACGGCGCGCACAGTCCCGGCCCAGGCGGCGGTTTCGGTCCGCCGCAGGGCTTCGGTCCACCCGCGGGCGGTTACGGCTACCCGGCTCCGGGAGGCCCGTCCGGACCGCCCGGAGCCCCTGGCGGGTACGGCGGATACGGCTATCCGGGCGCACCCGGCGGTCCTGGCGCACCCGGCGGTCCTGGTGCGCCCGGTCCCTACCCGCCCCCACCGGACGGAGGCGGCGGGGGCAACGGCGGGAAGATCGCGGCGATCATCATCGCCGCGGTGGTCGTCGCGGGGCTGATCGTCGGAGGCGTGCTGCTGGCCGCCGACGGCGGGAGCGGCGGGAACCGTGCGGAGCCGAACGACGCGTCCAGCACCCCGGCCTCCCCCGGCCCCTCCCCCACCGCCGGGGCGGGCGACGAGCCGGCACGGGAGCCCTCCACGGAGGCGCCCACGCCCGACCTGACGGCGATACCCAGCGATCTCGTGCTGTACGTGGTGCTCGACCCGGGTGCCTGCTTCGACCACCCGGCGCTGAGCAGCGACGTCACCGAGGTCGAGGAGCGGCCCTGCGACGAGCCCCACGACGGCGAGGTGATCGCCAACGAGACGATCACCGGGGACTTCGGCACCCAGGCGGAGCTGCGGAAGGAGGTCATGTCGCTGTGCAAGGCGGACGTGGGGAAGCGGCTGGCCCGGATGCCTCAGGACAGGACCTACTACTACTACGCCATCTTTCCGACGCTGCTGACGTACAACCGGGGTGAGGACCAGGTCACCTGCTCCCTCACGCTCAGCAACGAGGTGGACGGCCCGGAGCTGGACGCGCCGCTGCCGGACTGACCCGGGCGCGGTGCGTGGCGTGGGTCGGCGCACGGTCGTAGGGTGGCCGTATGTCGACCCACGCCCGGCGCGAACGCCTTCTGCTCGCCGACCTGTTGGAGACCTACGGGCCCGAGGCGCCCACCCTGTGCGAGGGGTGGCGGACCAGGGAGCTGGCGGCCCACGTCGTGGTGCGCGAGCGCCGCGCGGACGCCGCCGGCGGGATACTCCTCAAGGCGCTGCGGCCCCGGCTGGAGCGCGTGCAGCGGGAGTTCGCGGCCAAGCCCTACGAGGAACTGATCCAGCTCGTCCGCACCGGCCCGCCGAAGATGTCACCCTTCTCCCTCAAGCAGGTCGACGAGGCGGCCAACACCGTGGAGTTCTTCATCCACGGCGAGGATGTCCGGCGGGCCCGGCCGGACTGGACGCCGCGCGAGATCGACCCGGTCCTCGCCGACGCCCTGTGGCGGCGGCTGGAGACCACCGCCCGCGCCTACGGCCGCCGGTGCCCGGTCGGCCTGGTGCTGCGCCGCCCCAACGGCCAGGTGACGGTGGCCCGCAAGGGCGCCCCGGTGGTCACCGTCACGGGCGAGCCCGGTGAACTGCTGCTCTTCGTCTCCGGCCGGCAGGACTCGGCGCGGGTGGAGCTGGAGGGCGACGAGAAGTCCGTGGCGCGCGTACGCGGGGCGAAGCTCGGCCTCTGACGCCCGTCCCGGCGCCCTTCCGCCCGGGCTCCGTTCAAGCCGACGGCGAACAGCACGGCACGGCGGTCCTCCACGTGGTCGGACGCACGTCATGGAGACCATCTAAGTGCTGCCCGGACTGCACATGCTCGCCTTCGCCGTCGGCCAGGCGTATCTGTGGCGCGACCCCGGTTCGCTGACCCTGCGTGATCGGCTTCGGCGGCGGGGCCCGGGTGGTGGCCGCGCCCGGGCACACCGACGGCAGCATCGCGCTCCATCTTCCCGCGCACGGGGTGCTCTTCGCGGGGGACGCGATCGCGAACGTGGAGGGCCGCACCATCCTGGGGGTGTTCAACCTCGACCGCGCCCGCGCGATGGAGTCGTTCCGCCGGCTGGCCGCCCTGGAGACGGAGACCGCCTGCTTCGGGCACGGCGACCCGATTCCCCGGGGGGCGGGCGCGGCCCTGCGCAGGGCCGCGCGGGCCGCGGGTGACGGCGCCTGAGGCGGACGGGCCGTCCGGGCCGCCGGTCAGCGCACCGAGTGGCCGGCCTCGCGCAGGGCGTTCTTGACCTGCCCGATGCGCAGGTCTCCGAAGTGGAAGACGCTCGCGGCCAGCACCGCGTCCGCGCCCGCCTCCACCGCCGGGGCGAAGTCGGCGAGCTTCCCCGCCCCGCCGGAGGCGATGACGGGGATGGTGACGTGCTTGCGGACGGCGCCGACCATGGCGATGTCGTAGCCGTCCTTGGTGCCGTCGGCGTCCATGGAGTTGAGCAGGATCTCCCCGGCCCCCAGCTCGGCGGCCCGGTGCGCCCATTCCACCGCGTCGACACCGGTGCCGCGCCGGCCGCCGTGCGTGGTGACCTCGAAGCCGGAGGGCGTCACCGTCCCCTCCGGGCAGCGGCGGGCGTCCACCGACAGCACCAGCACCTGGCTGCCGAAGCGCTCGGCGATCTCCCGGATCAGTTCCGGGCGGGCGATGGCGGCGGTGTTGACGCCCACCTTGTCCGCGCCCGCGCGCAGCAGCTTGTCCACGTCCTCGGTGGTGCGCACGCCGCCGCCCACCGTCAGCGGGATGAAGACCTGCTCGGCGGTGCGGCGCACCACGTCGTAGGTGGTCTCGCGGTCGCCGGAGGAGGCGGTGATGTCGAGGAAGGTCAGCTCGTCGGCGCCCTCCGCGTCGTACACCTTTGCCATCTCGACCGGATCGCCGGCGTCGCGCAGGTTCTGGAAGTTGACCCCCTTGACGACCCGGCCGCCGTCCACGTCCAGGCAGGGGATGACTCGTACGGCCAGGGACACTTAGGCGTGCTCCTTCGGTGTGCGGAAGGCTTCGATCTCCACCTCGACCAGTACGCGCGAGTCGACGAAGCCGGAGACGACCACGAGCGTCGCGACGGGGCGGACGGAGCCGAACACCTCGCGGTGGGCGCGGCCCACGTCCTCCACGTCGCGCGCGTGGGTTATGTACATGCGGGTGCGGACGACGGAGCGGACGTCCAGGCCGAACGGCTCCAGGGCCGCCACGGCGCGCTCGAAGGCGGTCATGGCCTGGACGTACGGATCGCCCTCGCCCTGGATCGCCCCGTCGACCAGGGGCATCGTGCCCGCGACGAGGATCCGGTCGCCGGTCTCGACGGCCCGGGCGAAGCCGATGGTCTCCTCCCAGGGGCTGTCTCCGCGCACGCGCCGGAGCCGTCGGCCGTCTCCGCCCGTCTCCCCGTCTGCGTCGTTCTGCCGTCCCACCGCCGCGGACTCCGTCATCGGGACACCGCCTCCAGGGCCTCTTCCAGGGTGAACGCCTTGGCGTAGAGGGCCTTGCCCACGATGGCTCCCTCGACCCCCTCGGGCACCAGGGTCGCGATCGCGCGCAGGTCGTCGAGGGAGGAGACGCCGCCGGAGGCGACGACCGGGCGGTCGGTGGCGGCGCAGACGTCCTTCAGCAGCTGGAGGTTGGGGCCCTTGAGGGTGCCGTCCTTGGCGATGTCGGTGACGACGTAGCGGGCGCAGCCCTCGGAGTTCAGACGCTCCAGCGTCTCGTAGAGGTCGCCGCCGTCGCGGGTCCAGCCTCGTCCGCGCAGGGTGGTGCCGCGCACGTCGAGGCCGACGGCGATCTTCTCGCCGTGCTCGGCGATCACCTTGGCGACCCACTCGGGGCTCTCCAGGGCCGCGGTGCCCAGGTTCACCCGGGTGCAGCCGGTGGCCAGCGCGGCGGCCAGGGAGACGTCGTCGCGGATGCCGCCGGAGAGCTCGACCCTGATGTCCATGGTGCGGACGACCTCGGCGATCCGCTCGCGGTTGTCGCCGGTGCCGAACGCGGCGTCCAGGTCCACCAGGTGCAGCCACTCCGCTCCCGCCCGCTGCCAGGCCAGGGCGGCCTCCAGCGGGTCGCCGTAAGAGGTCTCGGTGCCGGACTCGCCGTGCACGAGGCGGACGGCCTGTCCGTCGCGGACGTCGACGGCGGGGAGGAGTTCCAGACGGTGGGTGCTCATCAGCGGGCGGTCCTAAGATCCTGAGGGTCGGTGTGGTGGCGGGTGGGGCTAGAGGGTGCTGACCCAGTTGGTCAGCAGTTGCGCGCCGGCGTCGCCGGACTTCTCGGGGTGGAACTGGGTGGCCCACAGCGGGCCGTTCTCCACGGCGGCGACGAACCGCTCGCCGTGGGTGGCCCAGGTGACCTCGGGGGCCGCCATGGCGGGATTGGTGGGCTCAAGCTCCCAGTCGTGCACGGCGTAGGAGTGCACGAAGTAGTAGCGGGCGTCGGCGGGCAGGCCCGCGAACAGCCTGGAGTCCCCGGGCGCCTCGACGGTGTTCCAGCCCATGTGCGGCACGACATCCGCCTTGAGCGGGCCGACCGTGCCGGGCCACTCGTCCAGGCCCTCGGCCTCGACGCCGTGCTCGATGCCCCGGCCGAACAGGATCTGCATGCCGACGCAGATACCCATCACCGGGCGCCCGCCGGCGAGCCGGCGCTCGACGACCCAGTCGCCGCGGGCCCTGCGCAGACCCGTCATGCAGGCGGCGAAGGCGCCGACGCCGGGCACGAGCAGCCCGTCGGCGTTCATCGCGGTGTCGTAGTCGCCGGTGATCTCCACCTCCGCGCCGGCCCGGGCCAGGGCCCGTTCGGCCGAACGCACGTTGCCGAAGCCGTAGTCGAAGACGACGACCTTCTTCCTCTCCGTCATGATCACGCCTCCAGACGCAGGATTCCGGCGATCAGGGACAGGGCGGCTCCGACCCCGAGCAGGGTGATGACCCCCTTGGGCATCCGCTGTTTCCAGAAGGAGATGGCGCCGCCGAGCAGGAAGAGCCCCACGAAGACCAGCAGGATGGAGACACCGCTCACGGTGTTCCTCCGTTCTCTCCCCGTGCCTCCGGCATGGTGGTACTCCCGTCCCCGCCCGCGCGGCACAGCGCGGCCATCACCGTCGGCAGCGGCCCGGCGGCCGCGCGCGCGACGTTCACAGCGTTCCTCCCGTTCACTTCTCCGCCCGCGCGGCACAGCGCGGCCATCACCGTCGGCAGCGGCCCGGCGGCCGCGCGCGCGACGTTCACAGGGCGCCCTTGGTGGAGGGGATCCCCGTCTGGCGCGGGTCGATCTCGCTGGCGTAGCGCAGCGCGCGGGCCAGCGCCTTGAACTGGCACTCCACGATGTGGTGCGCGTTGCGTCCGTAGGGGACGTGGACGTGCAGGGCGATCTGCGCCTGGGCGACGAAGGACTCCAGGATGTGCCGGGTCATCGTGGTGTCGTAGCTGCCGATCATCGGTGCCATGTTCTCGGGCTCACTGTGCACCAGGTACGGCCGCCCCGACAGGTCCACGGTCACCTGGGCGAGGGACTCGTCCAGGGGCACCGAGGCGTTCGCGAAGCGGACGATTCCGCGCTTGTCGCCCAGCGCCCGCCGGAAGGCGGCGCCGAGCGCCAGCGAGCTGTCCTCGATGGTGTGGTGGCTGTCGATGTGCAGATCGCCCTCGGTCTTGACCGTGAGGTCGAACAGCCCGTGGCGGCCGAGCTGGTCGAGCATGTGGTCGTAGAAGCCGACCCCGGTCGACACGTCGACCCTCCCGGTGCCGTCGAGGTCGATCTCGACGGCGACGGAGGTCTCCTTGGTGGTGCGCTCGACGCGACCCACACGGCTCATCGGTTGTTCTCCTTCAGTACTGCGCGTACCGCGTCGAGGAACGCGTCGTTCTCGGCCGGGGTGCCCGCGGTGACCCGCAGCCGGCCCGGCACTCCGTTGTCCCGGACCAGCACGCCCCGCTCCAGCAGCGCCTGCCACACCGCGTGGGCGCCGCCGGGGCCGTCGAAGTTCCCGAACTGCACGAAGTTGGCGTCGGAGTCGGTGACCTCGCAGCCCACCGCCCGCAGCTCGGCCACCAGTCGGTCCCGCTCGCCCTTGAGCTGCCGGACGTAACCGAGGAGTGTGTCGGTGTGTTCCAGCGCGGCGAGCGCGGTGGCCTGGGTGACGGCGGACAGGTGGTACGGCAGGCGCACCAACTGGACGGCGTCGACCACTGCCCGGTGGGCGGCGAGGTAGCCCAGCCGCAGTCCGGCGGCGCCGAACGCCTTGGACATGGTGCGCGAGACCACCAGGTTCGGGCGGCCGTCGATCAGAGGCAGCAGCGAGGGGCGGTGGCTGAACTCGCCGTACGCCTCGTCGACGATCACCATGGCGGGCCGGGCGGCCTGGGCGGCTTCGTAAAGGGCCAGCACAGCCTCGGCGTCGACGGCCGTGCCGGTTGGGTTGTTGGGCGAGCAGACGAAGACCACGTGCGGGCGGCGCTCCGCGATGACCGTCCTCGCCGCCTCCACGTCGATGGTGAAGTCCTCGTCGCGCGGCCCGGAGATCCAGCCGGTGCCGGTACCGCGGGCGATCAGGGCGTGCATCGAGTACGAGGGCTCGAAGCCGATCGCGGTGCGTCCCGGGCCGCCGAACGCCTGGAGAAGCTGCTGGAGCACCTCGTTGGAGCCGTTGGCGGCCCAGACGTTCCCCGTGGCGACCTCGTGCCCGGCGGTGCGGGTGAGATAGCGGGCCAGCTCGCCGCGCAGCTCGACCGCGTCGCGGTCGGGGTAGCGGTTGAGCTCGCGGGCGGCCCCGGCGACGCGCTCGGCGATGCGGGTCACCAGCGCCTCGGGCAGCGGGTAGGGATTCTCGTTGGTGTTCAGCCGTACGGGCACGTCCAGCTGCGGCGCCCCGTAGGGGGACTGGCCGCGCAGCTCGTCCCGGATGGGCAGGTCGTCGATGCCGGTCACTTTCCCTGGGGCACCTTCCAGTCGAACCTCGCCTTGAGGGCCGCCCCGTGCGCGGGCAGGTCCTCGGCCTCCGCCAGGGTGACCACGTGGTGGGCCACGTCGGCCAGCGCGTCGCGGGTGTAGTCCACGACGTGGATGCCGCGCAGGAAGGACTGCACGGACAGCCCGGAGGAGTGGCAGGCGCAGCCGCCGGTGGGCAGCACGTGGTTGGAGCCGGCGCAGTAGTCGCCCAGCGAGACCGGGGCCCAGGGACCGACGAAGACCGCGCCCGCGTTGCGGACCCGGGCGGCGACGGAGGCGGCGTCCTCGGTCTGGATCTCCAGGTGCTCGGCGGCGTAGGCGTCCACCACCGCCAGGCCCTGGTCCAGGTCGTCCACCAGAATGGTGCCGGACTGCCGTCCGGCCAGCGCCTCGGCGATGCGCTCGGCGTGTTTGGTGGAGGCCACCTGGGTGGTCAGCTCGGAGTCGACGGCGTCGGCCAGCGCCTCGGAGGGGGTGACCAGGACGGCGGCGGCCAGGGTGTCGTGCTCGGCCTGGCTGATCAGGTCGGCGGCGACGTGGCGCGCGTCGGCGGTGTCGTCGGCGAGGATCGCGATCTCGGTGGGGCCGGCCTCGGAGTCGATGCCGATGCGGCCCTTGAGCAGGCGCTTGGCTGCGGCGACCCAGATGTTGCCGGGGCCGGTGACCAGCTGGACGGGTGCGCATTCCTCGGTGCCGTAGGCGAGCATGGCGACGGCCTGGGCGCCGCCGGCGGCGTACACCTCGTCGACGCCCAGCAGGGCGCAGGCGGCCAGGATCGTGGGGTGCGGCAGCCCCCCGAACTCCTTCTGCGGCGGTGAGGCGACGGCCAGCGAGCCGACCTCGGCCTCCTGCGCGGGCACCACGTTCATCACCACGGACGACGGGTAGACGGCCCGCCCGCCGGGCACGTACAGGCCCACCCGCTCGACGGGCACCCACCGCTCGGTGACGGTGCCGCCGGGGACGACTCGGACGGTGGAGTCGGTGCGCCGCTGGTCGCGGTGGACGATCCGGGCGCGGCGGACGGACTCCTCCAACGCCGCCCGCACCGCGGGGTCGAGGTCGGCCAGTGCCTTGTCCAGGGTCTCGGCCGGGACCCGTACGCGCTCCAGCCGCACACCGTCGAAGCGCTCGTTGTACTCGATCACCGCAGCCGTGCCGCGATGGTGCACCGCGTCGCAGATCGGCCGCACCTTCTCCAGGGCGGCCTCGACGTCGAGTTCGGCTCGGGGCAGCAACTCCCGCTCGACCCCGGCGACGGCGAGGTCGCGTCCGCGCAGGTCGAGTCGGGTCATGGATACGGATCGAAGCACGTGTCCCAGTGTCTCAGACGCGATCCGGTGCCCGGCGCTCCGTATCAGTGCGTGATACACGGTACGGGTGGGCCTTGAGAGGGCATTCAGATGTCAGTGCTGACCGACAGCGTCGTAACCGTCACGCACTGCTGTCTGTGACTTGGGGGACACGTCGTGAGTGATGTTCCGAACAACGGGGATCCGCCACCCGGCATCCGGCTGACCACCGCGGAGTGGGGCATGTGGCAGGCCTTCCGCAACGGCAGCGAGCATGATCTGCGCTCGGGCGGGGCGGAGCCGGACGATCCGAACGGCGACCACGGGTGGGGTCCGCAGCGGACAGTGCGGGCCCGCGTCGTCGCCCTGCTCCTGTTGCACGGTCCGCCGCCGTTGCTCGGGCGTGTCGCCTCCCTGCATCTGACCGGCGTGTACGTGACGGGTCGGCTGGACCTGTCCGGCGGGACGGTCGAGCCGTACTTCGAGTTCCGGCAGTGCCGCTTCGAGCAGGAGGTGCTGCTGCACGAGTGCCGGCTGGTCACCGCCCGCATGATCGACTGCCACATACCCCGGCTGGAGGCCTCCCGGATGAGCACCGAGGGCGACCTCCACCTGCCGCGCTGCACCATCCCCGGCGGCGTCCGGCTCACCGACGCCTCCATAGGCACGGATCTGATGCTCAACGAGGTGACGGTCGGTCGCGGAGAGCGTGTGCGGTCACTGTCCGCCGACGGGATCCAGGTCGCCCAGGACCTCCAGGCCAGCCTGATGCTCGCCCAGGGGGAGGTGGGCCTGCGCGGCGCGGAGATCGGCGGCTCGCTGTTCATGTACGGCAGCGTCCTGCGCAGCGGCGACGGGCCGTACGCGCTGTACGCACCGCAGATGACCGTTGAGCACTTCGCCCACTTCGCCTCCTCCGGCCCGCGCCAGCTGCCGGTCCTCCACGGCACCACACCGCCGGGCGGCACCTCCTGGCCGCCTCCGGACGAGCACAGCCACATGGTGCGGCGTGTCAAGCGCTTCGAGTGCACCGGCGGGGTGAAGCTGGACGACGGGAGGTTCGGGGACTCCCTGGTGCTGGACGACGCGCGCTTCAACCTCCGGCGCGACCAGGAGCTGTCGCTGCGCCGCGTCCAGACCCCGGAGCTGTGCTTCACCCCCGAGCGGCCGGGCGGCGGGCGGGTGGTGCTCGCCGGGGCGACCGTGGACAACCTGGTGGACAGGGTGGAGAGCTGGCCGGTGGACGAGGGGCTGTGGATGGCCGGGTTCACCTACCAGAACCTCATCCCGCGCGGCCGGTTCACCCTCGCCCAGCGGTTGCGGTGGCTGGAGACGGCGACGCCGGAGTACGCCCCGGAGCCCTACGAGCAGCTCGCGGCGGTGATGCGCAACAGCGGGGAGGACGCGGACGCGCGCGTGGTGCTGCTGGCCAAGCAGCGCCGCCGCCGCGAGACGCTGCCGCTGGCCGCCAAGCTGTGGGGTTACCTGCAGGACTGGACGGTCGCCTACGGCTACCGGCCGGGCCAGGCCGCCCTGTGGATGGCGGTGCTGTGGGCCTCGGGCACGATGCTCTTCGCCCGGCGGCCCCCGGCTCCGCTCAAGCCCGGGGAGTCGCCGCACTGGAACGCCCCGCTGTACGTCCTGGACCTGCTGCTGCCGGTGATCGACCTGGGCCAGGACAGTCACTGGAGGCCCGCGGGCGCCTACCAGTGGACGGCCGCGGCGCTGATCATGCTCGGCTGGGTGCTGGCCACCACCGTCGCGGCCGGTGCCACCCGGCTGCTGAGACGCCAGTGAGCGCGCCCGGCGGACTGAAGCGGCGGGCACGCGGGCGGTAGGCGCGCGGCGGATGACGGAGGCGCCCCGCGGCGGGGAGGCCGTAGGCTGCGGCTGTGACCACCACGCGCCTACCGATCTTTCCCCTCAACACCGTGCTGTTCCCGGGGCTGGTACTGCCGCTGAACGTCTTCGAGCAGCGGTACCGCGCCCTGATGCGCGACCTGCTGGAGATCCCCGAGGACGCACCACGCCGCTTCGGGGTGGTCGCCATCCGGGACGGCCGCGAAGTCGCCCCCACCGCGATCGGGATGCCGGACCCCACAGCACAGGCCGCCGCCGGGCCGGCCGCGGGCTTCGGCCCCGACCCGATGCGCGCCTTCCACACCGTGGGCTGCGTCGCCGACGCCACCTCCATTCGTGAGCGCTCCGGCGACGAGGAGGCCGGCGGGGACAGCGGGGAGCGGAAGGGCGGGAGCGGGGGCGGCTACGAGGTCCTCGCCACCGGCACCACCCGCTTCCGGCTGCTGTCCGTGGACGCCTCGGGGCCGTATCTGGTCGGCGAGGTCGAGGAACTGACGGAGGACGGCGGCGAGGGTGCGGGTGCGCTCGCCGCCGGCGTGCTGCGGGCCTTCCGCGTCTACCATAAGCAGCTCGCCGGCGCACGGGAGAGGACCCTGGCCGGCGGCCAGGAGCTGCCGGACGAGCCGTCGGTGGTGTCATACCTGGTGGCCGCCGCCACCGCCCTGGACACCCCGACCAGGCAGCGGCTTCTGCAGGCTCCGGACACCGCCACACGGCTGGCCGAGGAACTGAGGATCCTCAGGCGCGAGACGGCGCTGATCGGCAGGCTCCCGTCCGTTCCCGCGGCGGACCTCACCCGCGTGCCGACCAGCCCGAACTGACACGGCCCGAACCGCACAACCCGAAAACCGGTGGGCCGCCGACGGAGCACGGCGACCGCACACCGCACACCGACCGACGCGAGGCACGGCGAGCATGGCCAGGAAGAAGCAGAAGGCGGGGACCGGAGGCACCCCGGCGACGGTGGCCGCCACGAAGGCGGGCGTGGACTTCACCCTCCACTCCTACGAGCACGACCCGGCGGCCCCCTCCTACGGGGAGGAGGCCGCCGAGGCTCTCGGGGTCACCCCCGAACAGGTGTTCAAGACGCTCGTCGCGGATGTCGACGGCGCGCTGACCGTGGCGGTCGTCCCCGTCTCCGGCTCGCTGGACCTCAAGGCGCTGGCGGCGGCGGCCGGCGGCAAGCGGGCCGCGATGGCGGATCCGGCCGCGGCCGAGCGCGCCACGGGCTACGTGCGCGGCGGAATCTCGCCGCTGGGCCAGCGCAGGGCGCTGCCCACGGTGGTGGACGCCTCGGCTCAGGGACATGCCACGGTCTGCGTCTCGGCCGGGCGCCGGGGTCTGGAGATCGAGCTGACCCCCGCCGATCTGGTGAAGCTCACCGGCGCGGTGACGGCGCCGATCGCCCGTTCCCGGTAGCCGCTCCGCCCCGGCCCGGGGCCGCACCGGAAGCGGTGAGCGGCGGGGGGCCTCACGCCCCCCGCCGGTCCTCCGCGCCGCCCGGCGGCGGACCCCACCCGGGGTGGAGCGGGTGCGCGGGCTCGGGGTCCCGGGGGCCGAACAGGGACGTGAGGGCCAGATGGATGCCCAGTGCGGCCAGCGGCCACGCCAGCAGCGCCCCCTTGGCGTGGAGCTCCAGCGGGGCGTCGAAGACCCTGCCCTCGCCCACGGCCCCGGCCCGGGCGGCCACGTCCTGGTCCGGGCCGAACTGCACGCCCAGCCACCAGGCCAGCAGTGAGCCCGCCAGCGCACCGGCGGCCAGACCGATCACCACGCCGACGCCGCCGCGGCGCCGGGCGAGGAAGACCGCGGCCCCGCTCAGCGCGCCGAGACCCAGGGCCAGCAGGACGAACGTGCCGTCCGCGCCGACCGTCTCCTCGCCCTCGGAATCCCTGAGATAGACGGCGGTGCCGTCTGAGATCAGCGGGACCCTGGGCGCCAGCCACAGCCACAGCAGCCCGAGCACCACTCCCAGGCTCGCCACGGCCGCCGCCACCGCCGCCGCTTCGAGGGCCTCCCGGCCGGCCGGGGCGCCCGCGGCCCCGTCCTCGCCGGGGTCCTTGCCGTGCGGGGCGCTCCCCCAGGGGTCGTAGGACGGGCCCGGCCGGGACGGGCCGTGGTTCGGGGAGGGAGGCGTCGGTGCGGTCACCCTGCCATCGTGCCAGGCCCGGTCCCCGGTACGCCTGGCGGTACCGCGCACCGCGATCACCCGGCCGGGGCGGCGGCCCCCCGCGGCGGCCGGTGGTCAGCGCACCGCGGCCCGGCGGTACGCCCAGGCCGCGGCGGCGAGCGCCGCGGCCCCGACGGCGGCGCACACACCGAGGTCGAGGACCACCTCGTCCCAGCGCGGCCGGGGCCCGAGGACGGCGGCCAGCGCCTCCACACCGTACGTCGAGGGCAGCAGGTCCCTCAGCAGCCGGACCGGTTCCGGCAGTCCTCCGGCCGGGAGCACGCCCAGCAGCAGGGCCGCGGACATGCCGAGCTGCCCGCAGAGTGTGGCGATTTCCTGGCGGGGCGCGAGCAGGCCGAGGGCCGCGCCGAGTCCGGCGAGCGCCGCTCCGGCCAGCGGCACCACCGCGGCCAGGAGCCACAGGCCGTCCAGCGGAAGCCCGTAGAGCAGGCAGCCGGCCACCGCGGTGAACGCCGTGCCGGGCGCCGTGAAGGAGGCGTACGCGCCGGCCGTGCCCAGCACCACCGCGGCGGGCGGCACCGGCAGGGTGGCGTAGTGGTCCAGGCCCCCGGAGGCGCGCAGCTGGCCGAAGTACTGGGCGAGGAGGTTGAGCGCGACGAAGGCGACCACCAGCACGCTGGAGCCGGCCACCACCGCCCGCGCCTCCTCCCCGGGACCGCCGTCGACGACCCCGCGCATCAGGACCATGATCCCGACCGACTGGAAGGTCGCCACGAACAGCAGCGGGATGCGCGCCACCCGCGCCCGGGAGAGCTGCGCCCGGTAGACGGCGCCCAGGGCGGGCCACAGTCCCGCGCCCGGGGCCAGCGGGGCGGCTCCCGTCCCTCGCTCCTTCCTCCCGGTCCCGGCGGCCTCCCGCCGGGTCCTCGCCACAGCCGTGCTCACACCTTCACCAGACCTTCCGCGTGTCCCCCCAGCGCCAGGTAGACGTCCTCCAGGCTCGGCGTGGCGAGGGTGAAGTCGTCCAGTGCGGCGAACGCCGGGCCGCCGGTGACGGCGGCGACCGCCGCGCGCGCCTCCTCGGGGGGCAGCCGCAGCGTCCAGCGGCGGCCCGTCTGCGCGGCGTCCGGGCGCAGCGCGGCGACCTCGGGGACCTCCAGCGGCGGCCGGTCGCGCCACACCAGCTCCAGCCGCACGTCCTCACCGACCATGGCCTTAAGGCCGGCAGGGGTGCCACAGGCGACCGCCCTGCCGCGGTCCATCACCACGACCCGGTCCAGGACCAGCTCGGCCTCGATGACGTTGTGGGTCACCAGGATCACCGTGGCCCCGCGCTCGGCCCGCCGCCGGTCGACCGCCGCCCACACCGCGCGCCGCGCGACGGGGTCCATGCCGGTGGTCGGCTCGTCCAGCACCAGCAGGGACCGCTCCCCCACCAGCGCCGCCGCCACACAGGCCAGCCGTCGCTGGCCACCGGAGAGACGTTTCAGGGGGCGTGAGGCGATCGCGCCGAGCCCCAGTTCCTCCAGGACCCCGTCGCTCTCACGGCGCGCGGCCGCCGCGCCCAGACCGCGCAGCCGCCCGGTGGTCTCGGCCGCCAGCGCGACGGTCAGCTCGTCCAGCGCGGTGGACTCCTGGCCGAGGTAGGCCAGCAGCCGCGCGGCCCGCCGCGGGTGGCGGACCAGATCATGGCCGAGGACGTCGACGCGCCCGGAGTCGGGGCGCAGCAGCCCGGTGAGCTGCCGCACCAGGGTGGTCTTTCCGGCGCCGTTCGGGCCGAGCAGACCGAAGACCTCGCCGTGCCGGACAGTCAGGCTGACGCCGTCGCTGGCCCGTACGGCGGGGGTGACCGGGGCGCCGCGGCGGCCGCGCCGGGCGGGGTAGGTCTTGACCAGGTCGCGGACGCGCACGGCGGCCGACCCCGGCCCGTCCGCGCTGCCCACCGTCTGCCCAGTGCCCGTACTCACGAGCTACGAGGGTACGCGCCCGGCGCGGACTCACTCCGCGGCGGGTGCGCGTTCACTCGTGGTGCGGGCGTCGACCTCGCGCCAGAAGCCCGCGCGGATGGCGTAGCGGTCGTGCTCGTCGATCTGGTCGTCCTTGTGCGCGAGCAGGCCGAAGCGGGCGGCGTAGCGCAGCAACTCGCCGTCGATGCGGTGCGGGATGCGGGGATACTCGCCCGACAGCGTCCTCAGGTGGGCGAAGGTGGCCAGCCGCTCGATCCAGCGGCGGGCGAAGACCTGGCCGACCTCGAAGGGGTCGCCGCTGACGGTGGTGATGTCCTCCTCGCGGTCGGCCCACCGCTGCTCGGCGGTCGTGAGCTGGGCCAGCATCGGCAGGGTGGCGGCCTCGGGGGACTCGGGGGCGGCGCTCCGGTCGGCCCAGCCCCTGTCGGAGGACCAGCGCAGGGTCGCGCCGGCGGGGGCGGGGGAGGTGTTGTGGGGCTGCACGGCGGGCCGGCCGAGTCCGGCGAGGTCCTTGGGAGTGGGCACGCCCCTGCCGTGGCCGGTGTCGGCGGACTGCTCCCCTCCTCCCGCGAGACCTTCCCCGAGGCCGTCCGCGGGCTCCCGGGCCGCTTCCTCGCCGGACTCCCCGGGGAGAGGGGCCTCGACACCGCTCCCGCCCGGGGCCTGCCTCTGGGCCGGGGCCGGGGCCGGGGCCGTCCTGCCTCCGGTGCCGGCGGCATCCGCGGTGCCCGTGCCGCCCTCGGCGGAGACGCCCGTGGCACCGGGGGCTGCCGTGGCGTTCCCGCCGGAGGGGGCGGGTTCGGGCAGCGGGGCGGAGAGGATGGCGGCGATCTCGGGCTGCTGGGGCGGGCAGATCCCGGTGAGGTCCCTGGCCCGTACGGCGCGGGTGATCCATTCCCGGTCCAGAACGCGCCGCTCGTCGGCCTCCGCGACCAGGTCCTCGGACTGGTTGTAGTCGCCGTCGGCGGCCTGGACCGCCCACAGGTGGACGGCGACACCGTGCTCCTTGGCGGACATCAGTCCGGGCAGCAGGTCGCCGTCCCCGGTGACCAGCACGATGTCGGCGCAGGCGCGGTTGCGGGCCAGCTCCGTCAGCTCGGCGTGCATGGCGGCGTCCACGCCCTTCTGCGCCCACCGCCCCTCACTGCGGGTCAGGGCGCCGAGCCGTACCGTCACACGCGGCATCACCCGCAGCCGCCGGTGCTCGGGCTGAGGCACCCGGTCGGGGGCGCCGTCGAACCAGTAGATACGCAGCAGCCGGCAGCCCGTGTCCCGCTCGGCCCGTTCGCGCAGCCCCTGGATGAGCAGGGAGTGGTCCACGGTGATCCGGGAGCGCGCGGGCTCGCCCGCCAGGAGGCTCGCGGCGGCGCCCAGGAGATATCCGGCGTCCACCAGGACGACGCAGCGGTCCACGCTCCACCCACTCTCGATACGACCGGCACGACCGGCACGACCGGTGCGGCCGCCGGGGCCGGGGACGTCTGGCGTGGCCGCGGCACGTTCGCCCCGGCCACGGTTCTTCGAGTCTGTTTCGAGTCTGCCCGACCGTACAGGGCTTATGGGCCCCGCCTCGATCTTCGGCGTGGCGGGGGCCGGTGTCCACAGTGCGGGAGATCCCTTCCGGCCGGAAGGGACGAACACCGAGGATTATCACCCGAGATGCGCACTGTGCGGACGCGTGCGACGCTGGGCACGGCCCATCGTTCCGAGATCCGCACAGGAGGCGATCGTGGGCAAGCGCAAGAAGGACGGCCGAGAGCGGCACGGCGGGCGCACCGCCGCCGAGGAGACGCAGGAGCAGTCGAGGACCACCGCCGAGCGGATGGCGCGGACGCAGCCGGCCGCGCAGGGCACACCCGCCGACGTGGCGCGCAAGCACCGCAGGCGCTTCGGCCACAACTGACACCGGCCGGCGGCCGCCGCACGGGGCGTCCGGCCCGGCTCCGGCCCGCCTCAGCCGGCCAGGCAGGAGGGGCCGAGCAGCGCCTTGAGGTCGCCGAAGAGCGCGGGGTCGGCGGTGACCCGGTGCCGGTCCAG
This sequence comes from Streptomyces sp. CNQ085, assembly GCF_022614595.1. Taxonomy (GTDB): domain Bacteria; phylum Actinomycetota; class Actinomycetes; order Streptomycetales; family Streptomycetaceae; genus Streptomyces. The sequence goes on along the minus strand of NZ_JAJFAU010000077.1, from coordinate 4,270 downwards.
GCGCAGCACCGTGGTCTTGCGGCCGCCTTGGAGCCTGACCCGTACCTCGGTGGAGCCGCGGTGGTGGGTGAGTACCTCCCCCAGCCTCTCCACCAGCGGCGGGGTGACCTTGACGGTGGGGATGGTGATGGTGACGGGCGCGTCGGAGGCGGCGTCCGACAGGTCGGGGACCATCAGCTCCATGGCGACCAGCCGGGGGATGTCCTCGCGCTTGTCCAGGCGTCCCTTGACGAAGACCACCGCGTCCTCCACGAGCTGGGTGGAGACGAGCTGGTAGGTGGCGGGGAAGAACATGCAGTCGATGGAGCCCGCCAGGTCCTCCACGGTGGCGATCGCCCAGGCGTTGCCCTGTTTGGTCATCTTCCGCTGGAGCCCGGAGATGATCCCGCCGATGGTGACGATCGAGCCGTCGGAGAAGTCACCGCCGGTGAGCTGGGAGATCGCCGCGTCCGTCTTGTCGGACAGCACGTGTTCGAGTCCGAACAGCGGGTGGTCGGAGACGTAGAGGCCGAGCATCTCACGCTCCTGGGCGAGCAGGTAGCTCTTGTCCCACTCCTCGGGGGAGAACTCCACGTCCATGCCGAAGCCGGGGCCGCTGTCGGAGGACTCCTCGCCCATCCCGCCGAAGAGGTCGAACTGTCCCTCGGCCTCCTTCCGCTTGACCTGCACCACGTTGTCGATCATGGTCTCGAAGTGCGCGGTCAGGCCCTTGCGGGTGTGGCCCAGTTCGTCGAAGGCGCCGGCCTTGATCAGCGACTCGACCGTGCGCTTGTTGCACACCACCGCGTCGACCTTGTCCAGGAAGTCGGGGAAGGAGGTGTACCTCCCCTTGGCCCTGCGGCAGGCGACGATCGAGTCCACCACGTTCTGGCCGACGTTGCGCACGGCGGTCAGCCCGAAGACGATCGTGTCGTCTCCGCGCGGGGTGAAGTTCGCCTCGGACTCGTTGACGTCCGGCGGCAGCACCTTGATGCCCATGCGACGGCACTCGTTGAGGTAGACCGCCGATTTGTCCTTGTCGTCGCGCACCGAGGTCAGCAGGGCGGCCATGTACTCGGCCGGGTAGTTCGCCTTGAGGTAGGCCGTCCAGTAGGAGACCAGTCCGTACGCCGAGGAGTGCGCTTTGTTGAAGGCGTATCCGGCGAAGGGCACCAGCACGTCCCACACGGCCTGGACGGCCTCGTCGGAGTAACCCTTCTCCCGGGCGCCCTTCTGGAAGTTGACGAACTCGGCGTCCAGGACCTCCTTCTTCTTCTTGCCCATCGCCCGGCGCAGCAGGTCGGCCTGTCCGAGGCTGTACCCGGCGAGCACCTGGGCGGCCTTCTGCACCTGCTCCTGGTAGACGATCAGGCCGTAGGTGACGTCGAGGACCTCCTTGAGAGGCTCCTCCAGCTCCGGGTGGATCGGGGTGATCTCCTGCTGACCGTTCTTGCGCAGCGCGTAGTTGATGTGGGAGTTCATCCCCATCGGGCCCGGCCGGTACAGGGCCGAGACCGCGGAGATGTCCTCGAAGTTGTCGGGCTTCATCATGCGCAGCAGGGAGCGCATGGGGCCGCCGTCGAACTGGAAGACGCCCAGGGTGTCGCCGCGCTGGAGCAGCTCGAAGGTCGTGGGATCGTCCAGCGTGAGGTCGAGCAGGGTGATGTCGACGCCCTTGTTGGCCTTCACCAGCTTGACGGCGTCGTCCATGATCGTGAGGTTGCGCAGGCCCAGGAAGTCCATCTTCAGCAGGCCGAGCGACTCACAGGTGGGGTAGTCCCACTGGGTGACCACCGCGCCGTCGTTCTTGGGACTGAAGACCGGCACGTGGTCGATCAGCGGCTCACTCGACATGATCACGCCCGCGGCGTGCACGCCCATCTGCCGCACCAGGCCCTCGATACCGCGGGCCGCGTCGATGACCTTCTTCACGTCCGGCTCGTTCTCGTACATCCCCCGGATCTCGCCCGCCTCGTTGTAGCGGGGGTGCTTGGGATCGGTGATGCCCGACAGGGGGATGCCCTTGCCCAGGACGTCGGCGGGCATCGCCTTGGTGATGCGGTCGCCCATGGCGTACGGGTAGCCGAGCACCCGGGCGGAGTCCTTGATCGCGGCCTTCGCCTTGATGGTGCCGTAAGTGCCGATCTGGGCGACCTTGTCGGCGCCGTACTTCTCGGTCACGTAGCGGATGACCTCGCCGCGCCTGCGCTCGTCGAAGTCGATGTCGACATCGGGCATGGAGACGCGCTCGGGGTTGAGGAACCGCTCGAAGATCAGCCCGTGCTCGATCGGGTCGAGGTCGGTGATGCCCATGGCGTACGCCACGATCGAGCCGGCCGCGGAGCCGCGGCCCGGGCCGACGGCGATGCCGTTGTTCTTGGCCCACATGATGAAGTCGGCGACGACCAGGAAGTAGCCGGGGAACCCCATCTGGACGATGACGTCCATCTCGTAGTCGGCCTGCTTCTGCCGGTCCTCGGGGACGTTGCCGGAGTACCGGCGGGCCATCCCGCGGCGGACCTCCTCACGGAACCAGGACTCCTCGGTGTGGCCCTCGGGGACGGGGAAGCGGGGCATCAGGTCCTGCTTCTCGAACCATCCGTCGGCGTCGATCTGCTCGGCGACCAGGAGGGTGTTGCGGCAGCCCTCCTGCCAGGCGTCGGAGGAGTCGATGGCGTACATCTCCTCCGTGGACTTCAGGTAGTAGCCGGCGCCGTTGAACCGGAAGCGGTCGGGGTCGGAGAGGTTCTTGCCGGTCTGGATGCACAGCAGCGCGTCGTGCGCCTCGGCCTCGTGGGAGTAGGTGTAGTGGCTGTCGTTGGTGACCAGCGGGGGGATGCCCAGCTTCCTGCCGATCTCCAGCAGTCCGTCGCGGACCTGGCGCTCGATGTCGATGCCGTGGTCCATCAGCTCCAGGAAGTAGCGGCCCTTGCCGAAGATGTCCTGGTAGTCGGAGGCGGCCTTGAGCGCCTCGTCGAACTGTCCGAGCCGCAGCCTGGTCTGTACCTCGCCCGAGGGGCAGCCGGTGGAGGCGATCAGGCCCTCGGAGAACTCGGCGATCATCTCCCGGTCGGTCCTGGGCCACTTGACGAAGAAGCCCTCCATGTAGGCGTCCGAGGAGAGCCGGAAGAGGTTGTGCAGGCCGGCCTTGTTCGAGGCCCAGATCGTCTTGTGGGTGTAACCGCCGGAGCCGGACACGTCGTCGCGCTTCTGGTGGGGCTGGCCCCACTGGACGCGCCGCTTGTACCGCCGCGACTGCGGGGCGACGTAGGACTCGATGCCGATGATCGGCGTGATGCCCGCCTTGGTGGCGTGCTGGAAGAAGTCGTAGGCCCCGTGGAGGTTGCCGTGGTCGGTCATGGCGATGTGCGTCATGCCCATCTCCTGACACGCTTCGAACATGTCCTTCAGCCGCGCCGCACCGTCCAGCAGGGAGTACTGCGTGTGTACGTGCAGGTGTGTGAACGGCGGTTTGGCCACGGCGGAGGACCTCCAACGAGCGGGCTTGCGGCAGTTCCGAACGGCTCCGAAGTCTACGTCCGGGAGCCGGCGGGAACCCGCCACCCGGCGGGTGCGGCGGGTTCCCGCCGCGTGTTGCCCATCTGGCCGCCGCGCGCCCGGAAGCCTCTTCGGGATCCCGTACGCCCCCTGCCGCGGAACCTCCGGCGCCACAGGGGTCACACCGCCACCGCCCACGGGTGTCCTTCGTGTTGCGATCCTCACCCGGCGCCCGTTCTTTAGGCGCTTCTTAGCGGCAGCCGTGGCACACTCGGCTGCGATGGGCAGGACCGGTCTCTCCGACACAGGCATCCGGGCGGTGCGCGCCGCGGTCTTCACCGCGCTGTGCCTCGTCCTGTCCGCGGGTGCCCATGTGCTGCTCTCGGCAAACCCCGTCCCGTACCCGGCGCTCCTCGCGGTCGGCGCGGCGGTCTTCGCGATCGCCTTCGCGCTCGCCGGACGCGAGCGGGGCTTCCGGGCGATCGCCGCGCTGCTGGTGCCGCTGGAGCTGGCCGCCGACACCGTCTTCACCACCGGGCAGCACGCCTGCTACGGGCAGGCGGGCGGCCCTGTGGCCGGGCCGCTGCGCGCGGTCGGCCTGGACCTGCTGTGCACGGGCGGCGACCTCGGTACGCCACTGGCGCGGATGACCGCCTCCGGCGCCTCCCCGCTGCCGGTGGCCGCCCATCCGGCCGCCCCGTGGCTGCTGCTGGCCGCGCATGTGGCGGTCGGCCTGGCGGCGGCCGCCTGGCTGCACCGGGGCGACACGGCGCTCACCCGGCTGCTGCGCGCC